>JBDNCP010000155.1:0-10765 GCA_046719575.1 Cyanobacteriota bacterium | reverse complement strand
GCAAAATTCGCAGAAAGACTTTCTAATAAAGACTAATAAAGATTGCAGCAAATCTTTTAGAAAACCCGTCGTGTTCTCAGGACTGTTCTGCAAACAGTTCTGTTATCAAGCTTTGCAGGAAAGTTTTTAGAAAAGCCCTCCGAAAGGGCTACTTAAGAAGCTCTGTTGTCTTGAGGACTTTCCTCAAAACTAGCCTGTGAACAGGGTCGCAGAGAACCCTTTAGTCAAAATTTTAAATTTTTGGGTTTTTCCTGAGGACTTTCCTCAGGACTTTTCTCAGGAAAGTTTCGTGGATTATGCACACAGGAAAATCCTGAGGAAAGTCTTTAGGAAAGTTTTGATTAAAGTCCAAAAAGTCCTGAGGACTGTCCTCAGGACATGCTATAGTTTTAACGAATAGGAAAGGCTAAAGGGTTCAAGAAGAACAGCCCCCACTGGTGGGTCAAGCTTCTGCTGGCGGACAAATGCCAGAGCGACTGATAGCCCGTCACCTTGGTCAAGCATCAGCCCAAAGTGGTGCAAAAAACAAAAACTGATGCCAAAAACTAAGGTGATGCCAGTGCGAACACCAACATCACCAAAGGAAGAAACAAAGCAAACAATCGAAAGACAACTGTATCGACTGTCTGTATTGACTATCTGTATCGACTGTATCGATCGACTGTATCGAGTGTGCAACGTTGAGCCAGCCTGACCGCTGGCTTTTTTATTTTACAGGCTCCAACTTGTGACGAAAAGGGGGCCTATAACTTTCATAACGCTACTTAAACAGAGCCTTTCAACTCCGCTCTTTCGAGACTTTCCAAGCGGTTTCTCCGCCCGATCGATACCCTAATTTGGTAAATGTAAATCCGGCTTCTGAAAAGCGATCGCCATAATATTGCATTTCCGAAATCGACAGATCCAGCAAATCGGCAATCTCGGAGGTTCGCAGTAGCCAGCCGTTTCGTGCTGCGTCTTCCAGCTTTTGGTAGTAGGCGAGGGGGTCTGGTTCTGGCGGGGCGGGCTGGAGGCGATTGGCAAACTGAGCGGCGATCGCCGACACCAGATCAATCACGTCGGGCTGTATCGTGGACAGTTCTGAGGAATCTCCAGAAGACGAGTCCTGTGCAGGCTGGATGCCCCGGCTTTCCAGAAATTCGGGCATTGTACCGCCTGACTTGATGAACTGGTGCAATTCGTCTAGCAGGCGCAATTGCTCTGCATTGACATAGGATTTGTTGCCGACCTTTTGCGGCACAATGCCTAGATCGTTTAGCCGTTTATAGACCGCGCTTTTCACCAAGTCATATCGCTGCATCAGTTGATTGACCGGGATTCGGTCGATTTCGCCGCCATTCATCTGCTTTCCTCTGGACAGTCCTGAAGACTATCCTCTCAGTATCGCGTATGATTCCGTCCTGTGAACAGTCCTGAAGAAAGTTTGGAAAAAGGAAGGGATAGATGGTGGGGTAAAGAACAAACGGCGCAACACTAGGCGTAACTCAGGTGAGGTAAGGGTTCTACGAATCCGAAGTCTAATCCTTGAGTCGTGCGTAAACCGTTCCAATGCGATGCCAAAAGAGTGTCAGATTTTGTCCGCAGGTTTGTCTGCTAGACAGTCCTCAGGAACGTAATTTCGCATCGCCCTGCCGTCCTCAGGACTATCCTGAAGACTGTTCTGAGTTGCGTAAGCTGATTCCAGAAAAGCCTCAAGATCCATTCCTGGTTTAGCGCGTCAGCAGCACAAACACCGTCTGCATCAGCCCGACAAACACCCCCAAAACACCACCCAGATTCACAATGCCCTGAAGCTCGCTTTTCACAATGCCCTGGATTGCAGCCTCCAGGTTTTGCGGCGAGGTGGCTTTCACCCGATCCATAATCACCTGCTCCAGGTTCAAAATGGGGATCGCCTGTTTTACGATCGCCTCCAGATCCCGCTCTAGATAGCGTTCCAACACCAGCGCCAGTTCTTTGCTCACAGGCTCTAGCGAACTGTTAACGGCTTCTGAGGTTCGCAGTCGATTCACTAGCAATCCCGCCACCTTGTCCCAATCGACAGAATTGCTCAGCCCCATTAGCAATTCTTCGCCCTGGGTTTGGAGATAATGGCGGAAGTTGTCGCGCAGGGTGCGTCGCAACTGGCGCACAGTGGCAACGGGCAGGTTTTGCAGCGACAGGTTTTGCAGCACTTCCCGCAGCCGATCCTGAATATTCAGCGTACGAATGAGTTCCTTGATGACGGCGTTGCTGGCATCGGGTTCATCCAGGCAGTGGGTCCGCAGCCGCACTAGCGCATTCCGCACGCCAAACAGGTTGGCCACGACCCAGTAGGTGCCGCTGGTTTTCGACCGAAAACCTTCGTCGATCACCTGAATGTTGCGATCGGTAAGGAAGTCGATGATGCCCTGACGCAGCACGTCTGGCGGCAGCACCGCGTCCAGCATCCATTTGGAAAGCTGCTCAGCCTGAGATTGAGAAAACTGAAATTCCAGCAACACTTGGTCAAACAACTGATTAAGCTGGGCTTCTAGAAAATCTTCGCGTCGCGCCAGCACCTTGATTGTGCGGGGCAGCGACTGCCCCACCAAATCATGCAGGATGTTGGAGACAATTTTGACCGTGCGCTGTTCGTTGCCCTGCTGAATCTGGGTCAGCGTGAGCGAGAGGAGCCACTGAATCGCCGCCTGCACGCGCTCCGGTTGCAGCAGCCGCCGGGCGATGTTTTGCAGTTCTTCTGGGGTTAGCAGCGATCCGAGGATGGCGTTGGAGATGCGCTGCGCTAGCCGCTCCTGGTTTGCTGGAATCAGCCCCGGCGTGAAGGGCAGCCGCCGCCCGCCAACGTAAATCGGTCGGTAGGGACGAAACAGCATCTTGATGGCGATGTCATTGGTGAAATAGCCAATGATGCCGCCAAGGACGGGGGGCGCAACAAGAATGACAAGAGACTGGAGATTCAACAGATGCCGCGTGGCAGGGTGAGGAGTGGTCTGCCCATTTCGACGATACCGCTTTCTAGGGTGCAGGTGCCAGGTTTTGAGGGAGCAGCGGACGAGGTGGCTTGGCTCTGGAAGGCAGTCCTGGTTTCCAACCCCATGAGAGTTATCCCTGCCCCCTTGAAGTTGGCTTGTGATTCTGAGCTATTGGTTTGCTAAGTGTGTTTCGACGACGGTGACCAGATATGTCGTCCAGTGGTCTACCAGGTTGGCGTGGGCGGCTTCTACCATGACGCGGATGACGGGTTCGGTGCCCGATGCGCGGACAAGGATGCGGCCGCGATCGCCCATATCGGCTTCGGCCAGGGCGATCGCCCGTTGCAGGGGTTCGCAAGTCTGCCAGTTCAGGCGGCGATCGCGGTCTTCCACACGCACGTTCCGCAGCAGTTGCGGATAGGTTTGGAAGCTCTGATCGCGCAGGTCTGCCAGCGACAAGCCCGACTGCTTCACCAATGCCGCCAGGTGCAGCGCCGTCAGCATTCCGTCACCCGACACGGAATAGTGGGGGCAGAGGATGTGGCCCGACTGTTCGCCGCCCAGCTTTGCGCCGCGCTTCACCATCTCCGCATGGACGTATTGATCGCCCACAGCAGTCCGCACCAGGGTTCCGCCCTGCGCCTGCCACGCCCGCTCAAAGCCGAGATTTGCCATCACGGTGGAAATCAGCGTGTTGCCGGGCAGTTGCCCCTTCTGACGCAGCGCATTACCCCAGAGAAACAGGACGTAATCGCCATCGATTACGCGCCCCTCGCTGTCTACCGCCATCATCCGGTCGGCATCGCCATCAAAGGCAAAGCCCATGTCGGCCTGATGTTCCATAACCGCAGCCTTGAGAGCAGCCAGATGGGTGGAGCCGCAGTTGACATTGATGCGATCGCCATCGGGTGCATCATGCAGGCAAATCACCTCAGCGCCCATCTCGCGAAACACCGTCTCGCCCAGGTTTGCTGCCGCGCCCCAGGCCAGATCCAGCACAATTTTTAGCCCTGCTAGGCTGACCTGCGGCTGAAACGGCTGGTGCAGCGCGGCGACGTAATCTTGCAACAGCTCTGGGCGATCGCAGCACAGGCCCGTATTCGTCAGGGTAGGAGAACTTTCTAGGGGCGATCGCAGCGCCGATTCGATTTCGGCTTGCAGTTCTGGAGCCAGTTTTGCCCCCGTGCTGTCAAAAAACTTGATGCCGTTGTCTTCGGGCGGGTTGTGGCTGGCAGAAATCATCACGCCGCCCGTTGCGCCCAGCTTGCTAGCCAGATAGGCCACTGCCGGAGTCGGGCACAAACCCAGATTCCACACTTCCAGCCCCGCCGAAGCCAGCCCCGCCGACAGCGCTGCCGACAGCATATTGCTAGAGTTGCGCGAGTCTTGCCCCAAAATCATCGGGCCCGCTTCAGCCGTCTTTAGCACCTGCCCCGCCCGATAGCCCACCTGAAACGCCAGCGGAGCCGTCAGCAAATCTCCCGCCCGGCCGCGAATCCCGTCCGTGCCAAACAGCTTGCCCGCAGGTAATGCGAGAGGATTCCAAAACTCATCAACCGCCCGGCCGCTCGCCGGCATCCGATCCGCAAGGCCAGACAACCCCGACCATATAGGAGAAACAACCATAACCTATGCACTCCAGAAAAATCACTCCACACACATGAGGAGAATAGCACTTTGTTGGTTAAGAAGATTAAATACCTATTGACAGATGTTCCGATAGGTTTATGTCTCTGAAGACAGATTTTTAAGGCAAAGGCGTTTAGTACTTTGCAGGGATATGGCGTGGATGTCCGGAGAGTTTTGGGGTGATGAAATAGTGGGGTAACGGGGGAGGGACGGAAAAAACGAAAAGCGAAAAACAGACCCTCTCCCCTCTTCGTTCTTCGTTCTTCGTTCTTCGTTCTTCCCTCTTCCCTCTTCCCTCTCTCCAACCCTCCCAACCTCTTGGCCCCTGTTATAGGTCAGACTCTCAGGTTTCGATCAAGAATCTGCCCTGTCGTCTTCTGGATGATGTCTTGAGCGCCCTGGTTTCAGATTTTGTCGGGGCTGTTTAAGATAAGGCCAATGGCGATCGCCCGTGGGTCAGATTCCACCCGCGCCCGGTGTAGCGCAAGGTTCTAGTTTGCATGGCTTCTTCCCTTTGGCCGTATGTCACGTCTGGCATTCCCGACGACCGCTTCGAGCAGTTGCCGGGGATTCCGCTCACCAAGCGCGAAATTCGGGTGCTGCTGCTGTCGCAACTGCGGCTGCGGCCGGATGCGGTGCTGTGGGATATTGGCGCGGGCACGGGCACGATTCCGGTGGAGGTGGGTCTGCTATGTCCGCTGGGCAAGGTCTATGCCATCGAGCGAGATGAGGAAGTGGCCAGCCTGATTCGCCGCAACTGCGATCGCTTTGAGGTGAAGACCGTAGAAGTGATAGAGGGCAGCGCTCCGGAGTGTTTGAGTGACCTGTCCGACCCGCCAGACTGCGTGTGTGTGGAGGGCGGGCGATCGGTGAAGGCAATTTTGCAGGCAGCATGGCGCTATTTGCTGCCAGGGGGGCGAATTGTGGCGATCGCCACCAATCTGGAAACGCTCTACGCCATTTCGGAATGCCTGGCCAGCCTCCAGGTTCGCAATGTGGAAGTGGTGCAGTCGGTGATCAACCGCCTGGAAAATCGCGGCATTCATCAGGTGTTTGCGGCGCTCGACCCGATGTTTATCGTCAGCGGCGAAAAAGGAGAGTGACGGGGAGGAGTGTCACGAGGGCGATCGCCCCCTCCAGCCTATTGACCTCAAGTGTTAAATCCAAATCGCTGTCCTGTCGCTTCTACCTGCCGTTTTAGCGACAAGCGCTCTGATGAGAGCGCCCTTACAATATGTAAAGGAAACCCGGTGTCAACGAAACCCGATATCAACCAAACCTGTAAATAAGACCGCAAACGGGCGTGCTTTGTGAAGGATGCACGCCAAAATATGCCAGAGTAGTTTTTAACCTCTGCTTAAGTCTCTCTTTACGGTTTCTTTATTGTGGATCGATTGCTCATTCACGCTCAATATCACGCTCAATATCGCTCAATATCTTGATTCTCTATGGCATCGCCCCGTGTTCTCAGCGCTATTATCGCCATTATTCTGGCCTTGGGAATGGTGTGTTTGGGCGGGTGGTACTTCACCCTGGGCGTTGCGCTGATGGTGTATCTGGGGCAATTGGAATATTTTCAGCTTTGCCGCGCCAAGGGCATGGCTCCGGCAGCAAAAACCACGCTAGCAGTTAGCCAGCTTGTTTTGGTGACTGCCACGCTCTCGCCCACGCTGGCCGATGCCGTCGTGCCCGTCGCGGGAACCTGTATTTGCTTTTATCTGCTGTTTCAGCCCAAGCTGGCGACGATCGCCGATATTTCTGCTTCCATCCTGGGGCTGTTTTACGGCGGCTATCTGCCAAGCTATTGGGTGCGGCTGCGATCGCTCGGCCAAGCAGAGGTCAGCAACCTGCCGCTGAACGGCTTTTTGCCCCTGTCCTGGGCCGATTGGCAAGCACTACCGCCGGGGCTGACAACAATGCTCATTGCCTTTGGCTGCATTTGGGCCGCAGATATTGGAGCTTATGTATTTGGCAAACTGTTTGGCAAAACGCGCCTGTCGGCGATTAGCCCCAAGAAAACGGTCGAGGGTGCAGTGCTGGGCGTGTTGGGTAGCGTTGCCGTTGGCACGATCGGCTCTTGGCTGTTGCGGTGGCCGGGCTTTCCCCTGACGGGCATGGCGCTGGGGCTGATCATCGGCATTGCCAGTCTGTTGGGGGATCTAACGGAATCGATGATGAAGCGCGACGCAGGCGTGAAGGATTCTGGGCAACTGATTCCTGGCCACGGCGGCATTCTCGATCGGGCTGATAGCTATGTGTTCACTGCGCCGCTGGTCTACTATTTTGTAACGCTGCTGTTGCCGCTGCTGCCTGCCTAGAGATGTGGGACGATAGGACGAAATTCTTTGCCTGCTGTCTCTCGCTGCCCTGCCCATTCACCCTGTCTCATTCCCCCTGTCTATGTATTGCAAGGTATTGCAAGGTATTGCAAGTTAGTGGCTTTCAGGGACGCAGCACACCCCTGAAAGCCACATCAGAGGTGGCTGCGCGTTGTGTGGCTCCCTCTGGTGCAAGATATGAGTAGACGTTACTCGCTGGCAAAGAGGACAGCAGCATGGATAGGGCTTCAGGATTGACCTACGCCATTTTGGGCACGGGGGCGCTAGGCGGCTACTATGGCGCGTGCTTGCAAAAGGCGGGGCTAGAGGTCCACTATCTGCTGCGGAGCGACTTTGACCATGTGCAGCAGCATGGGCTGGTGATCGAGTCACCGGATGGAGATTTTGCGCTGCCCCAGGTAAACGCCTATCGGCGATCGCCCGATATGCCGCGCTGCGATGTGGTGGTGGTGGCGCTAAAGACGACGCAGAATCACCTGCTGCCCGAACTGCTGCCGCCGGTGGTGAAGGACGATGGCGTGGTGCTGGTGCTGCAAAATGGGCTGGGTGTGGAGGCAGCAGCAGCGGCGATCGCCGGCCCAGAGCGCATCCTTGGCGGGCTATGCTTCCTCTGTTCCAACAAGGTCGGGCCGGGGCACATTCGCCATCTGGACTACAAAAAGATTGCGATGGGCGAATACAGCGCAACTGGCGAGGCTGTCGGCATTACCGATCGTCTCCGGCAGATTGCAGCCGACTTTGAGCGGGCGGGCATTCCCATTGAGATGGCCGAAGACCTGGTGTTGGCTCGCTGGAAAAAGCTGATGTGGAATATTCCGTTTAACGGGCTGTCTGTGGTGCTGAATGCGACCACGCAGGAGATGATGACGAACCCCGATGCGCGGGCGCTGGCGGAGGCGCTAATGCGGGAGGTGATGCAGGGGGCGGCGGCGCAGGGACGGGCGATCGCTCCAGAATTCGTGCAGACGATGCTGGATCACACGGCAAAAATGAAGCCCTACCGCACCAGCATGAAAATTGACTATGACGAACAGCGCCCCTTGGAAGTCGAAGCGATGTATGGCAATCCGCTGCGGACGGCGCAGGCGGTGGGCACTGACCTGCCTCAGATTCAAACGCTATATCATCAACTGCGATTTCTAGACGTACAAAATCGCGGTTTGAAGCGGGGCAATTAAAAATTCTCTGAAAGCTGCTTAACTCCCTTGTCTGGACGTTTGTTGGCGGGGCAAGGGATTCTGTGGCTTCTCTGTTGTGTCCGTTATATCTAGAGATGATCTAGAGATGGGTCAATCCATCCGCAGGTTTTCTTGGATGGTTTTGCCTGAGATAGCCGACACAAGACAACGTAAGATGTTAGTCGGCAGTATTTCTCAACCAGTATTTCTTAACAAGGTCAACCTGTGAAGCTGTTCGTTTTCCATACACCGGAACTGATTCCTTCCGGCGAAACGCCTGACTGTGCGATCGCCATCGACGTACTCCGCGCCACCAGTACTATGGCTACCGCGCTAAACGCTGGAGCCGAAGCAGTTCAGGTGTTTAGCGACCTTAACGAGTTAATGCGGGTGAGCGAATCTTGGGCCCCCGAAAAGCGAATTCGGGCGGGAGAACGCGGCGGCGCAAAAGTGGACGGGTTTGACTTTGGCAACTCGCCACTCGACTGCACGCCAGAGGTTGTCATGGGGCGGCGATTGTTCATCAGCACCACCAACGGCACTCGCGCCCTGACCTCGATCCAGTCTGCCGAAACGGTGATCGCCGCGGCGCTGGTCAACCGCCAAGCCGTTGTGGATTATCTGCTAGCCCATCGTCCCGAAACCGTGTGGCTGGTTGGCTCTGGCTGGGAAGGCGCGTTTTCCCTAGAAGATACGGTCTGTGCAGGGGCGATCGCCCACCGCTTGCAGGCCGAACTGGGCGTTCCGCTAGAAGACCTCGCAGGCAACGACGAATTGATCAGCGCAGTCAGTCTCTATAGCCAGTGGCAAGATCGCCTGTTGGAACTTCTGCATCATGCCACGCATGGCAAACGCCTGTTGCGCCTGCACTGCTACGAAGATTTGAAATACTGCTCCCAGACAGACGTGTTGAACGTGCTACCCATCCAGCGAGAGCCGGGGGTGTTGGTAAAGCATGAAAGCTTGATTGGGGTTGTGGGGTGATGGCGGCTCGTAGGCCTCGCCGAACAAGGTGATGAGGCAGGTAGCCCGCGAGTCAGCACTTGAGCAGCGCTACAATCTGCTTAATATTTCGCAATATACTAGGGAATGAGTGATTCCCAAATCCTCAATCCAAAATTTAGGACTGCGGTAAGGGGTCGCTGCTTTCTATGCACGGTTTGCCTAAGAACCATTTGCCTCACCCCCAATCCCTAACCCCCTCCGTCTCTTATGCTTTTGGAACCTGCACAGCGGCGCAAGCTCGATGAAACAGATGATGCGCTGTTTTACGACTATCCGCGCTTCGTCACCCATGTAGACGATGGGTTCATTCAGCAGTTGACCGATCTGTATCGAGAACGGCTGAAGCCGAATACCCGAATTTTGGACATGATGAGTAGCTGGGTGTCTCACTTGCCAGAGGAGATGGCGTTTGCCCATGTGGAAGGGCACGGCATGAACGCCGAGGAGTTGGCAAAAAATCCCCGGCTCAACCACTACTTTGTGCAGAACTTGAACCAGAATCAGCTTCTGCCGCTGCCTGATCAGTCCTTTGATGCAGTGCTGAACGCAGTGTCGGTGCAGTATCTACAGCGACCAGAGGCCGTGTTTGCCGAAATCTATCGAATTCTAAAACCGGGCGGCATTGCCATCGTCAGCTTTTCCAACCGGATGTTTTTCCAGAAGGCAATTCAGGCGTGGGTGGAAGCGTCGGAGCCGCAGCGCGTAGAACTGGTGAAGCGCTATTTCGAGCAGATTCCGGGCTTCGGCAAGATTGAGACGATAGCTCGCCAGCCGTCTGTGCCTGCGTTCCTGCAAATGCTGGGCATGGGCGGCGGCGATCCCTTCTATGCGGTGTTGGCTGAGCGAGTCGGCTAGCGGAGTTTGGATTTGCGATTTTGGCTTTTGGATTGGCTGGGCTTGTGCGTAAAAACCGATCCCTGGCGTGAAGTAATAGCAGGACGGCTGAGATACAGACCCTCCAGCATATGTACCGCCTGATATGCCGACCCGGATGGCATAACTCGAAGATACCTCGAAGATACCTTGAAGATACATAGTGGGTTGACAGGGCTAAATCGATGCGATAGTCCGGGGTTCGACTCCGCTCACCCCTCAACGATTGCGTGCTGAGCGAAGTCGAAGCACCCCCTGCTCATCCATCATTCAAGCCCTGCCAGACCAGTAGATACAAAATTCGACTTGGCTCACCCCTCAACGATTGCGTGCTGAGCGAAGTCGAAGCACCCCCTGCTCATCCATCATTCAAGCCCCGCCAGACCAGTAGATACAAAATAGACTTCTTGCGTGAATCGTGGCGCGGTAACGCCGCGCTACGATTCACACCCTCAAAACAGCATTCATGCAAGAGGTTTAATACATAGATACAAAATTCATAAGATACATAGCCCCACACTTACGGATAGGGTTCGCAGATCCCCGGTTTCTTTTAAGCTTTCTTTCACAGGACTTACGCACCTGCGATGAATTTTTTGGATTTCGGACTATTTCTCGCGGGCTGCACCCGCGAGAAATAGTCCAACTGCGTAAGCCCTATTTCAGATCGGTGTGTCTAATTGGGAGCGCATTGACAGAAACCAGGGATCTGGGGATCTGGCGCATGGACTAAGCCCCAGCCTTTCCCTTTTGGGGTTAGCTGGAGGCGCTGGTGTAAAACCGCAGA
>JBDNCP010000154.1:0-10930 GCA_046719575.1 Cyanobacteriota bacterium | reverse complement strand
TAGAATCAGGCAGGGAGTATAAATACTTAAAAAATCTACCGATTCCTTCTAGACCAGGCTAATCTGTAATTAAAGTTTATAAAACAGAGCAATGGTTCAAAAAAAGTTGCGGATCATTACAGACTTTGACGGGCCCATCATGGACGTGTCGGAGCGCTATTACCAGGTCTATCAGGTTTGCCTGGAGCAGGTTCGCCGTCCAGGGCAAACGGTCAAGCGATTGTCTAAGGCAGAGTTTTGGAAACTCAAGCGATCGCAAGTGTCAGAGCGTCAGATCGGGCAGCTTTCGGGGCTGGATGAGCTACAGGCCCAAGACTTTGCTCGGATGCGCCGAAACACGGTTCACACGCCCCCCTACCTGAGCTACGACACACCCATTCCGGGCGCAGTAGACACTCTAGAGCGCATTCGGCAGGCGGGCATTGACCTTGCTGTGATGACCATGCGGCGCACCAGCGAGTTAGAAGAGGCGTTTCAGCGGTGTGACTTGGGGCGATTTTTTGAGGGCGATCGCCGCTATTGCCTGAGCAACGACTACGTTAAAACAACCGACGTGCAGGACAAACCCCTGCTCATGCAGCGGGCCCTCAGCGAACTGCCCCCCGCCGAAAACTGGATGGTCGGCGATACCGAGGCCGACATTGCCGCAGCAAAGACCCACGGCATTCCCGTCGTCTCAGTCCTTAGCGGCATCCGCGATCGCACTCAGCTCAGCAAACACCAGCCCGACTGGATTGTCAACAACTTCGCCGAGGCGCTCGAAGTGATTTTGCAGCACGCCGGACGGGAAAGCGCAGCTTGGCAACATGCAGGCGGTGACGATGTCTACTCCAGCGCCAGAACCCGCTAGCGCCAGAACCCGCTAGCGCAGGAAACTGCTGATTAGCCAGAGGATAAACAGGGCGACGATTGCAGCGGCACTCGATCCACCCAGGTTAATTTGGGCAAGCTGGGGGGCGATCGCCTCCACCAGCGCCATCCCCAGCAGCACGCCCAGAAACAACCCCGCCAGCGACAGCAAAAACGCCCGCCCAAACTTATGCTCTTTGCGGTTCAAAAAGAAAATACTAATCCCAACGCCCAGCGCCAGCGCCAAAGACGGTGAGCCGAGGCCCAGTAGCCCTGCCCCCAGCAACAGACCGCCCGGCCAGAGGATATCGGCCCGGCTTGGCGTATCGATCCACTGCTGAAGCCAACTGGGAGAAGGATTGGGCGCAGCAGGCGCAAAACTTGGGGGTGGCTCTGCCGTCCGCTCCGGAAAGCGAATCCGATCGGGCACCTTGATCTTGCCCTCCTGTCGCTGCCGCAGCCGATCCATCAAGATTGCATCATACGAAGCTTCAATGGCCTCTAGCGTGCGTGAGTCGCCCTCATGCTCCTGAACCAAACGCACCTTCGCCGCCTGAATCTCTTCAAATGACGCTGTTTCGTCCACGCCCAGTCTTTCGTAGTGGCTCATGTCCTCCATTCGTGCCCTCCAGCCGAATCCCCACGATAGTTGATTATGAATCGTCGTTTATGATGAATAGTATCAGTCGCGGCCTTAGTGCAAAAACTTGACGAAGCTCAATATTACAATCAGTCTCTACAATCTGTTTCGCTCTAACAACGATTTTGCGTTAACAAAGATTAGCAATGAGGTTCAGGCAACAGACAATTACAGTCCACCAAATTACAGTCCACCGATAGTTCTAAAGGCTCACCTTTAAGCAGGCTCTCGCCATCCCCCATCTCACATATCGAACTTAGGTATCGAACCTAGGCCTCCTCACCCATTATCTGCATTATCTCGGAGTTTCTGTGGAACCGGGTTTGAATTCTTGATTCTTTTTCCGACCTTTCCTGACCCTTTGTGAATTTCTACCGCTGATTGTGCCCTTGAGTCTCTCCCGATCCGCAAGCTCTGGTGATCGGCTCTAGGTAAGCCATCGCAGCCTGGCGCGCATAGTGCAATCCCGAGAGTTCTAGCGTGTTGCTGAATTTCGGGATGCCATTCAACTATAGCGCCTGAATCAACTGCTCCCAAATCAGCGAGTTTCTAGCTTGAATGGCTATGCTCCGAGTGGCGATCGATCTGGTTTTTATGCTTAAACTGATCAGGTTAGGTGATCGGGTTAGGTGATCGGGTCAGGCCTGAATGCAAGCCGCATCTGCTTTCCTCACCTATCCCTTCCCCGACCCACTTTTCCCTAGTTTTGCCATCCAACTGCACTTGGCACTCGAATAGCCGACAAAACTTGTTCTACGTTTGGGTGCGACGATTGACAACTCATTACGCCACTAATTGTAGATTTCTATGCGGATATGGTTTTTTCAGCCTGCTTAATGTAACTAGAGGTATAGCAGGGGGCTAGGGCAGCGCTGTCTTGCGGATCTCAAAGTCTAGCCTCCTCCGCATTATTCTTTTTCGCTCTGGATCCAAAAGTTTCAATCTAGAGTTTAGACTTACAATTTCACTACAATTTCTACAATTTCACTCAACGTCCCTCTATTCATCGACCCAAGGTTACAGTCATGGCTTCAGCCAAGATTCTTGTTGTTGACGATGACCGTCACATTCGTACACTGGTGCATCGTTTCCTCTCCACCCACGGCTATCAGGTCGAATCCGCCGAAGATGGCAAAGGGGCAATGGCGATTTTTGAGCAATTCAACCCCGATCTAGTGATCTTGGATGTCAACCTTCCAGACGCGACAGGCTACACGCTTTGCCAGGAGATGCAGAGCCGAACAGGGGTGTTTGTGTTGATGCTAACCGGCCGCGCCGATGAAGCGGATAAAATTCATGGATTTTCAAAAGGCGCGGATGACTATCTCACCAAACCGTTCGGTTTAGCTGAGCTAGAGGTACGTGTAAAAGCCATTTTGAAGCGGCAGCGCCCGGTTACAGCGGCAGAGCAACAATGTCTCACTTTCAATGGGTTATCCATCGATCCGGTGCGTCGCGAGGTGACCTTGAACAGCGAGATGGTGCCGCTGACGGCGCTGGAGTTTGATTTGCTGCATTTTTTGGCGAGTCATCCCGGTCGCGTGTGGCGGCGGTCAGAGCTAATCCAAAAAGTCTGGGATTATGAGTATGTGGGCGATCAGCGGGTGGTTGACGTTCACATTGGGCAAATCCGCAAGAAGATTGAGCTAGATACCCAACAGCCCAACCTGATCCAGACTGTACGAGGGGTGGGCTACAAGTTTGAAGCTCCTAACCCAGCAGGAGAAGAGGCTGCATCCTAGCTCTGGTCTAAATTGCTGTTGGTGGCAGGGCTGAGATGGGGAATCGCCGACTATGAGCAGGGTATGAAGAGTGTGGGGCGATCGCCCTGCACTCTTTCTTCGCTAATGGTGTTGCTTTGTATGCCTCCTTTCGATGGACTGGTGTGATGGGCTGGTGTGATGGGCTAGTGCGATGTGGACTGGTGAGGGGATGTTTGAAAAGTCCTGCTTGACGTGAGTCTGGCGACTAAAGTCGCTACTACAAGCACGGTCTGGCGACTAAAGTC
Source organism: Cyanobacteriota bacterium (assembly GCA_046719575.1). Taxonomy (GTDB): domain Bacteria; phylum Cyanobacteriota; class Cyanobacteriia; order Elainellales; family Elainellaceae; genus Thermoleptolyngbya. The sequence goes on along the minus strand of JBDNCP010000154.1, from coordinate 7,433 downwards.
GCCACTACAAGCAGAAGCACCGAGAAACTTGCTGAATTTTTTGAGATTCTCTGAGGTTTGTAAGGGTGGTTTTATCCCTCTTTACACCCTTTTCAAGTACCCTCTTATACCCTCTTAGATTCAGTTCTCTGAGGCGGCGCTCTGAATGAAACTGAGAGAGAGTCTGTTAACGCTTGACGGGCAATCCAAAATCGCCAATCCAAAATCGCCAATCCAAAATCGGGAATTGTATTGGATATGCTGGTAGCCCTCATTGACCGACAAAATATTTACCGCTGGCGGCTGGAAGCCGCGCCTACACAAGCGAAGCCCGCCTACGCAGGTTTTGGGTCAGGGTCGAGAGTTGGCGAAGGCTGACTTCGTTGATGGAGCAGCGGTTTCAACTGCCTAGTGCTTAGGTTTTGTCAGTCAATCAGGCTGGTAGCCTCTCCTGGGTGGGGGAGACGGGAGACTATACTGGCAAACCTAGGCTTTTGCAGCCACTCAATGCCCCTTACGAGCTTCTGAACTCGCTTCAGAAACGCTTTATCTGCTTTAATTTTCAGCTTTCTTTAATGAAGAAGCGATGAGCATGAGTTAATCCAAAACGGTTTTGTGGAATTCTAGAGGAGTCTCAATCATCCAGATTTGGCAGGATTCCAGAGAAAATTGGCTGGTACTTGCTTAGGGCCGCTAGTATTTCTCTCAAGTGCTTTTTTTTACTCATTTTTGAACCTCTTTGGTTGAGAGCCTGATAGTGAACATCTCTGACAGTACGAGGGCTGGAGACCGCCAAAGCGGGCGATCAGTCGGCGAGTTTAACTTGCTGGAGTGTTGTGGTGGATGCTGCATGGGGGCGATCGCCCCAGGCTTGCCAAGACTTTATGCGGAGAAATAAGTGGTCAGGAACCGAATGCCAGATTATCCGGAACCCAAGAAGCCACTACAAGATTTAAGCTCGGAGTCTGCTCAGACCGAGCCAGGGCTAGCCTCACAGCAGATTAAGGATCTGCTAGCGGAAAACGAACGACTGCGGCAAGCGCTTGTCGAGAGAGAGTGCAGTTTGCGACAGCGTGAGCAAGCCGACGCAACCCAACAGGAGAATCAGCGGTTTATTCAGCAGATTTTGGAAACCACGCCCAATCTGCTCTATCTCTATGCCGTAGACGCTCAACGGCTTCGATTTATCAATCGCCGGGTGTCTGAGATGTTGGGCTACGCTGCCCATCAGGTTTATGAAATGGGGCCAGACGCGCTGCGATCGCTCGTTCATCCCGCAGATTTGCCGCTGCTCCGTAGCAGCATCCAGGAGTTGCAGCGAGATTCCACTGAGCAGGGGGTAGAGGTGACTTTCCGGCTGCGTCATGCCAGTGGCGAGTGGCGCTGGCTACAATCGCGCCAGACCGTTTTTAGCCGAGATGCGGCGGGCAATCTGGTGCAACTGTTGGGCACAGCGCAAGATATCACCCACCGCAAACAAACTCAGGAAGCACTCGCCCAGAGTGAGCAGCGGTTTCGTTCGCTGGTATCCCACTTGCCGGGGGTGGTGTTTCGTTCCCGCTATGATAGCCAGCGCGAGGCAGAGTTTGGCTGGGTAATGGAGTTTGTGAGCGAGGCGATCGCCGATTTGACAGGCTACCCCGCAGCAGATTTTTTGAACAACCAGGGGCGGCTCTATGGCAGCATCGTGCATCCCGAAGACCGCGATCGCCTCTTTCAAACAGCACTAAATCATGCTCGTGCAGGTCAGCCCTACACCCTGGAATATCGGCTCCTTCACCAAGACGGCAGCCTCCGCTGGGTCTACGAAAAAACCCAGGTGGTTGAAGATGCCCAAGATTTGGTTATAGAAGGCGTGCTGCTAGACATCACCGAACGTCGTCTGGCCGAAGCTGCGCTAGAGCGGCAACTCCGCAAAACCCTCTTGCTCAAGCAAATCACGCAGGAAATTCGCCAAAGTCTCGATCCTCAGCAGATTTTCCAGACCGCTGCAACACAGGTAGGGCAGACGTTTCGCGTCAGTCGGGTGCTGATCCACACCTACGTAGCAGCGCCAGAGCCAGAAATTCCGATTGTGGCAACCTATCTGGAACCAGCCTACGAGTTTGAGTCTGTCATGAAATCCGTCCCCATTACAGGCAACCTCTACGCCCAAACCGTGATGGCGCAGGATCGGGCGGTGGCTTCTGAGGATGTGCTGTGCGAGCCGTTGCTGAGCAATCTGCATCCGCTGCTGCAAGCCTTGAAGATTCGATCCATGCTGGCAGTTCGCACCTCCTATAAAGGCGAGCCAAACGGCGCGATTTGTCTGCACCAGTGCGATCGCCTGCGCCGCTGGAGCGAAGACGAAATCGACCTGCTAGAATCTGTAGCCGCGCAGTTGGGCATTGCCCTGGCCCACGCCCAGTTGTTGGAACAGGAAACCCAGCAGCGCCAAGAACTCATGCTGAAAAACACAGCCCTAGAGCAGGCCCGGCGCGATGCCGAAGCCGCTAACCGCGCCAAGAGTGAGTTTCTGGCTACCATGAGCCATGAGATCCGCACGCCGATGAATGCAGTGATTGGCATGTCGTCTTTGCTGTTGGGTACGCCTCTTACCCCCCAGCAAGAGGAATTTGCCCAGACCATCATTAGTAGCGGCGAGACGCTTTTGAAAATCATCAACGACATTCTCGATTTCTCCAAAATCGAATCGGGCAAGCTGGAGCTAGAGCGAGAAACCTTCAGCCTGCGCCAGTGCGTGGAGTGTGCGATTGACTTGATCATGCCCAAGGCATTGGAAAAAGACCTGGAGGTGGGCTGCCTGTTTGAGCCGGACGTGCCCGATTTGGTGATTGGTGATTCGACCCGTGTGCAGCAAGTGCTGATCAACCTGCTGAGCAATGCGGTGAAGTTTACGTCTCAAGGGGAGGTGACAGTGACCGTCAGCGCTCACTGCATCCAGCTTGACACTGCATCTGAAGATGCCGACCTGCCGACCTGTACTATCCGGCTGGCGGTCAAGGATACAGGCATTGGCATTCCTGCTGATCGGCTCGATCGCCTGTTTCAGCCCTTCCTACAGGGTGACTCTTCTGTCAACCGCACCTACGGCGGGACAGGGCTGGGGCTGGCGATTAGCCAGCGACTTGCAGAACGGATGGGCGGTCGGCTGTGGCTGGAAAGCGAAGTAGGCGTTGGCTCGACGTTCTATTTTTCGTTTGCCACTCGATCTAGTGCCGGAGCCAGCGGTTCGGTTAATCGGCGTAGCCCGTTTGAGGGGCGATCGCTCTTATTGGTAGACAGCCAGACCATTCACCGCGAAAATTTAGTTCATCAGGCAGAATTTTTGGGGCTGCGGGTCGTGGCAGTGGGCAGCAGCGAGGCAGCGCTCTATTATCTCCAGAGTACGCCGCAGGGCGATCGCCCAGACTTGATTGTGCTAGAGGCCCATCTTTCCACGGATTCCGGCAGTCCCCTGGCCAATGAAATTGTGAGATTGCCAGGCTGCGAAACCATTCCGCTCGTCTTCCTGACCCGTCTTGACCGTTCTCTTCAGCCGACTCTCCATGTCCTGACTCATTCCAACGGGGCGATGGCTATTCCCCGGTTGGCCAAGCCCGTTAAGCAGTCTCAGTTTTACGCTATGTTAAGCAACTATTTTGATACCACCCTTAACACCACGCCACAATCTGCCCCGGCGCATTCCGACGACACTGCCACAAGCGTTAGCGTTATGCCAGATGCCACTTCAGAACCAAGCTTAGAGAATGCCGCTCCCTCCGAACAACCAGATGGTCTGCGAATTCTCATTGCAGAAGACAACTTGGTGAACCAGAAAGTGCTGCTGAGAATGCTCCAGCAGTTAGGGCATAACGCAGATGTGGTGTCCAACGGAGCCGAAGCGGTCGAAGCCGTTTTGCGCCAGACCTATGATGTCGTGCTGATGGATGTGCAAATGCCGGAAGTGGATGGCATTATGGCTACCCGCCTGTTGCGCAATCGCCTCTCGTCGGAGGAGTTGCCCTATATTGTGGCGGTTACAGCAAATGCCATGATGGGCGATCGCGAAGATTGCCTGATTTCTGGCATGGACGATTACATCAGTAAACCCATTCGGCTGGATCAGCTCGCAGCCCTGCTCAAAAAATGTCCCCGACGGGCGATCGCCCAGCCCACATCGCGGTCCTCTCCGTTAGACGCACGGTTTATCAACAGCTTCATGGCAGACATGGGCGACCAGTCCACCGCCATCTTTAGAGAACTCATCGACTGCTACCTTACCGAAGCCCCCAAAATGGTCGCCTGCATTCAAACCGCAGGAGCGATGCTCGACACCACCGCTATCATGCGGACAGCCCATACCTTAAAGTCCAGCAGCGCCGTTGTCGGAGCCACCCGACTCTCAAAGCTATGTCGCTATTTAGAAGACACCGCTCACCAAAGCACCCCCGATGAAATAACCGCTCAGATCGACAAGCTGGTCGCAGAATATGAGCGGGTCAGCGCGGCGCTGCGGGCGGAACGTCAACGCCTAACACCGGGCTAAAGTACGGACCCACATACATCCACGCCAGCCCGTCAGGGTCGAGGCTCTGCGTCCAGGCAGAGAAATCTTCTTGATATTTGCGGCGGCTGAGGGTGGTGCGGCTGGTGCCGAGCCGCCGGGCCAGCGCCGTTGCCGTCCAACCTGATTTCTGATTGGCTGCATCAGCGGTCAAGTCTACATACAGTTGCCAGATGATCACCGCAATCAAATAGGCAACGAAAATAACCGCCTCTGGCCGCTGCCACAGATCAGATTGACTTCCCTCGTCTGATTGATTTCCCTCGTCTGATGACGCGGTGGAGGACACGGCGGGGGATGCCGCCATCGGAGGGGCGATAGTTGGTGCAGCCGATCCTACCCTACCCTCCGCTTCGGATGGTGGTTCAAATAGGGGGTCGCTAGGGAGCGGAAAGATGTTTAGGCTTTCGTCTGGATCAACATCGACGGGAGCGGTTGATGGGTGGGGATGTCCCTGGGAGTCGGGCGTTTGAATCGCAGACATGGGGGAAGGGGGGGGAGAAACAGCGGTGGGCTGGGACGGAATATCGGCAGTGAATTCAGGACTGGGTTCAGGACTGGATTCAGGACTGGATATTCCGCCTTCATCTTGCCTCCATGCTACCGAGTTATGGGTCGCAGATTGTGACCAATTTCTCTGTGGTTCCCGAAGCGGCGTGGTGTCTGGCGAAGAATGTTGGGGTGCGTCTGGGGCAGGGGCGATCGCCACCGTTGGGATGTAGGGAATCTCAAGCTGGCGAATGACCTGATGCACCAGTTGAGTCACGGTTGGCCCCTCCACCGGGCGCGAGGCCACAAGCTGAATCTCCAGCCGAATTTCATGCCGCACCACGGTTGCCGTCACGCCGTAGGGTTTCAGCACATGGTTGAGCAGGCTGGTTAGCACGGTTGGGTCGCCTGCTCGGGCCAAACGCAGGATTTCCTCAGAAGCCATAGGAAGGATGGGGTCAGAAATTAGGAACGCAGGACAGCCGACAACGGATATAGCGATGGATATCAGAGATATGGATATCAGAGATATAGAAGAGAAAACTGCCGACAATCTCTAGATTCCTCTAGATTTATCACATTCAAAGCGATGCTCCTGATTGGCTGACAAAACCTGGGCACCAGGCGGTTGAAACCGCTGCTATATCAACGAAGTCGGCCTTCGCCGACGCTCGACCTTGACCCAAAACCCGCTTAGGCGGGTTTCGCCTGTGTCGGCGCGGCTTCCAGCCGCTAGCGGTAAATGTTTTGTCAGTCAACGAGCGCCTCTGGATTGCGGCACAGCAACCTGCAACCTCTAAACTAGGGCATCCTAGATAGGGAGGCGATGCGGTCATACTTCATCCTCTGGCCACCCTAGCCCGTCATTTCCCATGTTCATCGTCGCACTGTTTGTTTTTGTGGTGTGGATTGCGTCGGTGTGCCTGCATGAGTTTGGGCACGCGCTGGTGGCCTACTGGGGGGGCGATCGCTCGGTCAAAGAGAAGGGCTATCTGACGCTCAACCCGCTGAAATATACTGACGTGGGCACGAGCCTGGTGATGCCGCTGATTTTTTTAATGCTGGGCGGCATTCCTCTCCCTGGCGCAGCGGTGTATATCGACTCGTCCAAACTGCGGGGACGACTTTGGAAAAGTGCCGTGTCGCTGGCGGGGCCGCTCATGACTGCAATAGTGGCGTTGGTGCTGGCGCTCCCGTTTTGGCTGGGCTGGGCACCGAGCGGCACAAGCGGGAATGGGGCCGAAGCTGACCTGCTGCGATCGCCCCAAATGACTTGGCTTTGGCCAGCACTGGCGTTTTTGGTAACGCTGGAGGTTGCAGGCGTGGTGATCAACTTGTTGCCCGTGCCACCCCTGGATGGCTATGGCATTTTGGAACCCTGGCTGCCCGAAACGGTGCGCCGCCAATTGAATCGCTGGAGTCGGTATAGCATGATTGCGCTGTTTGGGATTTTGTGGACCGTGCCAGCGGCAAACCGGGTGCTGTGGGGTGGGGTAGATGCGATCGCCACGCGGCTGGGCGTACCTGCGGATCTGTCCTGGCTGGGCTACTCCCTCTTTCGGCAGTGGGGTACGATTTTGCTGTTGGGGGCGCTGGCGATTGCAGCCATGATCATGCGGCGATCGCCCCAATTTCAAAACTCGGCTCAAGATTGGGGCAATGGCATAGGAAAACACGACCACAGCCTGGATCGGTTTCACGCCTCCGCCCAGTATTTGAACTATCTGGTCGAGCAGCAGCGCTATGATCCGGCGATCGCCCTCTGCGACCAGGCCATCAAAAGCGCGCCCCACCGCTACGAACCCTGGCAGAGCAAAGGCAACATTTTGCTCAAGGCGGAGCGCTATGCCGAAGCCCTCGCCGCCTACGACCAGGTGATTGCCCTAGAGCCAGACTTTTATGGCGGATATCACGGGCGGGCGCTGGCGCTCAAAAATTTGCAGCAGCCGCAGGCCGCGCTGGCAGCCTTTGACGACGCATTGCAGCGATACGCAGCCGACCCCAACCTGTGGAGCGATCGCGGCTCCCTGCTCTACGAACTCCAGCGTTATGAAGACACGCTCGATTCCTATACCCACGCGATCGCCCTAGAGCCAGACAATGCCCTATTCCACTACAACCTGGCCTGCTGTCATGCGCTGCTGGGAGACGCTGAAGCAGCGCTGGACTTTCTAAAACGAGCGATCGCGCTGAATGAACTGTATCGGGCGATCGCCAAAACCGACCCCGACTTCAACACCCTGCACCAAGATCCAACTTTCCAAGCTCTCCTGCTCGGCCCTTAGCCCAAACACCAGCCCTTTCAAGGTGATGCAGGAGGTTGCTTGAGGAGCTTTGCAGTGGAGACATGAGGCTTTTTAGGATTGGGCTGGCGCGGAGGCTTTTTCTTCTTCGGTCCTCTAGGCGTTTTCTGAAACGA
>JBDNCP010000153.1:0-11133 GCA_046719575.1 Cyanobacteriota bacterium | reverse complement strand
AAGGGGTTAGGGGATGAAGGAAACAGGATTTATCGGTCAACCAGTTCAGTCAACCAGTCTTGATCCCTCGTTGACTGACAAAACATTTACCGCTGGCGGCTGGAAGCCGCGCCTACATAGGCGAAACCCGCGTCGTAGGCGGGTTTCGCAGGGTAGAGAGTCGGCGAAGGCCGGCTTCGTTGATAGAGCGGCGATTTTAACGGCCTGATGCCCAGGTTTTGTCAGCAAATCAGTCTTGCTCTTCTCATAGGTTGTGTGAGCATCACATAACCCAACCCAATCTAAGCCGGTACTGGGTTTGACGTTGCTCAACCTAGCCTAGGCAAAAAGATTTGTCAGTTAACTAGGGTTTGCACTGTCTGCGCAATTCGAGTGATCCTTTTCCAAAGTTCTACTCCCAGACAGAGATAACCTCTAACGAATTGAGGGCATCTTAATAATCAAGGATCCAGAAATACTGAAATGGTAACCACTCCTCGGTCAAAAATGCTGAGCCAAAACCCTCGCCTCCCCTATCTCCTCACCTTGCATGAAGTCCCAATCCTCGGCTAAACACTTGCAGCTACCGCTTTCCAAAACTTCTACCCCCGCATCAAACGCCGCCCATCCAACCCGCCGCCGGGGAATTCCTTTGAAGCTAGTGCTGGTGTTGCCCTTTGTGCTGCAAGCCTGCGGTGCTGCCCTAGTTATTGGCTACATTGCGTTTAGGAATGAGCGGCAGGCAGTCCGCAACCTAGTAGAGCAAGTCGCTGTTCAGGTCAGTGAGCGCGTCGATACTCAACTTAGCGAGTATCTGTCTACGCCGATGCGGCTGGTGCAGATTAATGCTGGGGCGATCGCCAACGGTGAGATTCGATTGGACGACCCTGCCGCCAGCGGACGCTACTTTTGGCGGCAGGCGAGGGCCTTTCCCACGATTGCCTACACTGGATTTGTCCGTCCCGATGGCAGTGAAATTGGTGCAAGACGCTTGGCCCAGGGATTGGATGTGTTGCTCTACGAAAACCGTCCCCAGAAACCTGGCACTTATCATGGCACTTATCATACCGTTGACCTTCAGGGCAACCGCGCCACGCAGTTGCGACAGGAGCAAGTCAACCCGCTACACACACACGACTGGTATCAAGAGGCGTTCGCGGCTGGAAAGCCCATCTGGAGCGAAATTGAAGTTTTACAACGTCTAAGCATCCGTCGTAGCGAGACCAACCTTGTTCTCAAACCCCAGAGCAATGTCCAGAATGGTGAATCAGTTTACTTTCTAGCAACTTCTGCCAATGCGTCTGTATATAACGCTAATCGAGAATTTCTGGGATTTATTCACATCGACGTAGATCTAACTGGGATTAGCGACTTCCTCAGAAATATCCGGGTCAGTCCATCGGGTCAAATCTTTCTGATGGAGCGAAGCGGTCTGCTGGTTGGCAGTTCTAGCCAGCCCCCCATCCTGTCAAATGGCGACCAGGCGCTACAGCGCTTTAACAGCTTCAATAGTCCCGATCCAAAGATTCGGGCCATCAGCGAAGCCATTCAGACAGAGTTTGGCAACCTGTATGCCATCCAGTCAGCAACCCAAATTGAAGCTGCCTATAAACAGCAGCGGCAGTTTGTCTATATCAAGCCCTGGCGCGATGCCTACGGACTCGACTGGCTGATGGTGATCGTTCTGCCTAAGGCTGACTTTATGGCAGAAATCGACGCCGAAACCCAACGCAATATCCTTCTGTGCGCTGTTGTGCTGCTCATTTCTCTAGCAATGGGGTTGCTAACTTCCCACTGGATTGCTCGCCCTATCGACCGCCTCAGCCAGGCCAGCCAGCGCATGGCTGAGGGCGATCTCTCCCACCAAGTCGAAGCCACCAGCCAGATCCAAGAATTCACCGCGCTGGGTGAGTCGTTTAACCATATGGCGACGCAGATCGCCTCCCTATTTGCCAACTTAGAACACGCCAATGCCGAACTAGAGCGCATCAATTCTGAGTTGGAAAGCCGAGTAGAGGAGCGCACCGCAGCACTGAGGCAAACGCTGACAGAACTGGAGCAAACGCAGGCGCAAATGGTGCAAAGTGAAAAAATGTCTAGCCTGGGGCAACTGGTGGCCGGCATAGCCCATGAAATCAACAATCCAGTCAATTTCATCCACGGCAACCTGTCGCCGCTCAAGGAATCGGTCAGTGACCTGCTGCACCTGATTCAGCTTTATCAGCGTCATTGCCCAGTGCCCCCCCGCGAAGTCCAAGACACCGCCGACGCAATCGACCTAGAATTTTTGCAGCAGGACTTGCCCAAATTGCTTAATTCTTTGCGGTCGGGCACTGACCGGATTCGGCAGATTGTGTTGTCTTTGCGGAATTTTGCCCGCATGGATGAGGCTGAGTTCAAAGCGGTCGATATCCATGAGGGCATCGACAGTACGCTTTTAATCTTGGAGCATCGTCTCAAGGCGAAGGGAAATCGACCCGACATCCAGGTGATCAAGCGTTATGCAGACCTGCCGGAGGTGGAGTGCTATCCAGGGCCTCTAAATCAGGTCTTGATGAATATCCTGGCAAATGCCATTGATGCCCTGGAAGCGAAGGATGCAGACCGAACGAAGGAAGCGATTCTGCAAGACCCCAGCAAAATCGAGATTTCTACGGCGCTGGTTGATTCTGAATGGGTTGAAATTGCAATCGCCGATAATGGTGGCGGCATTCCTCAAGAGATTCAGCGTCAAATCTTTGACCCGTTTTTCACGACCAAACCTGTGGGCAAAGGAACTGGGATGGGTTTGTCGATTAGCTATCAGATCATCGTCGAAAAGCACGGGGGCACGCTGGAGTGTTTTTCGACTCCGGGGGAAGGAACTCGCTTTGTGGTTCGCATTCCCCGCGTTCAGCAAACTCCCGAAACGTCTGAAGCCAAAGAGGGGCTGCAAATGGAACTCGCAGCCGGATAGGTGGGGATGGTAATCTCTAAGGGCTTCTTCTTTTATCTTATTATCTTATCTGCCTGATTGTCTGGCTGATGACAGCAGGGGGTAGAAATGCCCCACCGGGCCCTGGCCATGCCCGATGCGGAGGGAATGCTGGAGCGCTTGGGTGACGTACTCTTTTGCATATTGCACGGCAGAAAAGAGGTCGCGATCGAGAGCCAGATTCGCGGCGATCGCCGCCGACAACGTGCAGCCCGTACCGTGCGTGTCAGAGGTGTACACCGTTTGCGTTTGCAGCACCACCAATTGCGTGCCGTCGGTAAACACATCCACGCCGCGCAGGTCGCCCGTCATGCCGCCGCCCTTGACCAGCACTGCACCGGGTTTATATTGTTGCAAAATGCGCTCTGCTGCCCGCTGCATATCGTCCAGCGTATGAATTTCCAGGTCTGCCAGGATTTGCGCCTCGTAGCGGTTGGGTGTGATTAGGCTGGCTTTGGGCAAGAGGTCGGTACAGAGGAGGGCGATCGCCTCGTCTGCGATCAACTGCGCCCCCGTGCGCGACACCATCACCGGATCGACCACCAAATTGGGCAGCGGTAATTCCTCCGCTTGCTGGGCCACCGCCGCAATGATCTCGCGATTTAGCAGCATCCCCGTCTTCACCGCCTGCACGCCGATATCACCCACCACCGCCGCAATCTGGGCAACCACGGCTTCTGGCGGCAGCGCATCGACCCGCGTCACGCCCTGCGTATTTTGCGCCGTCACGCAGGTCAGCGCGCTAGTGCCATGAACTTTGTGGAACGCGAAGGTGCGGAGATCAGCCTGAATGCCCGCGCCGCCGCCGCTATCGGAACCAGCGATTGTCAGGGCTACAGGAATGAAGGGGTCAGGTTTGGCGAACATTTTAGGGTGCTGTAGGGTTGGGGTGAGGGAAGAGCGAAGAACAAAGAGAGAAGAGGTTCCGTTTTTCGTTTTTCGTTCTTCGCTCTTCGTTTTTCCCTTCTCATCCCATCATCTCATCATCCTTTCTCCCGCTACACCGCCAGGAATTGCTGAATCACATCGTTGCTGAGTTCGCTAGTGGGGCCAGAAGCGACAATGCCGCCTTTTTGCATGGCGTAGTAGCGGTCGGCCTGTCGCACGAAGTGAAGGTGCTGTTCTACCAGCAAGACGGAAATGCCTGTGGAGGCGACGATCTGGCGCACAGCGTTTTCAATATCCAGAATGATCGAGGGCTGGATGCCTTCGGTAGGTTCGTCCAGCACTAGAAGTTTGGGATTGCCCATGAGGGCGCGGGCGATCGCCAACTGCTGCTGCTGCCCGCCCGACAGGTCGCCGCCCATCCGATCCAGCATGGTCTTCAACACGGGAAACAGGTCATAGATGTAATCCGGCACTTTATCAGCGCTGCGACCCGCCTGGTCGGCTCGCGCTTCGCGCCCCAGAATCAGGTTTTCCTGCACCGTCAGCCGAGGAATCACCTCGCGCCCCTGCGGTACATAGCCAATGCCCAGCCGCGCCCGCTGGTCGGGAGTTCGTTCTAAGAGCGATCGCCCGTCAAAGGTCACGTTTCCACTGCGGGGCTTCAGCAGGCCCATGATGGTTTTGAGCAGCGTCGTCTTGCCCACGCCGTTGCGCCCAATCAGGCACACCATCTGCCCCCGCGGCACAGTGAGATCCACGTTCCGCAAGATATGGCTCTCGCCGTAATACACATTCAGCCCCGATACGCGGAGCATTGCGTCATCGGCAACGGCAGGCGTTTCGTAGGCGACCGCAGAGTTGGTTTGGCTCATGATGAGAGAGGGAAGGGGGGATTGGAAAAAAGAAAAGAGAAAAGAGAAAAAAGAAGAGAGAAGAGGCTAGATTGCAGTCGATACCTGTGATTGGAAAAAAGAAGAGAGAAAAGAGAAAAGAGAAAAAAGAAGAGAGAAGAGGCTAGATTGCAGTCGATACCTGTGGCCGATGCCTCACCTCTAAACCCTAGATCCCTTCGACGGCTTCTAGCAGTTCCTCGGTGTCTTCCAGGCTGATCGGGCCGTCAGTGTGGATCTCTTGGCCCAGATAAACCTCGATAACGCGGGGATCAGATTGCACTTCGTCAATCGTCCCTTCGCAAAGGACAGAACCCTGGTGCAGTACGGTGACTGTGCCTCTGGCAATTTGACGCACAAACTCCATATCGTGTTCAATCACGATGATCGAGTGGCTCTCGGCCAGCGACAGCAGCAGTTCACCCGTGCGTTCCGTTTCTTCATCCGTCAGCCCGGCTACGGGTTCGTCTACCAGCAGCAAATCAGGCGACTGCGCGACTAGCATTCCGATTTCTAGCCACTGCTTTTCGCCGTGCGACAGCAGATTCGCCTTCATATCTGCCTTGTGTGACAGCCCGATGATTTCCAGCAGTTCCGCTACCGTTCGCCGCTCAACGTTTAGTGTTTTGCGAAACAGAGTGTGAATTACTGACTTTTGGCGATTAGCGGCTAGCTCTAGGTTTTCGCGAGTGGATAAATTCAGGTATACACGAGGTGTCTGAAACTTTCGCCCCACGCCCATTTGCGCGATTTCATGCTCTGCATAGGGACGCAAGTTCCGACCTTTGAAGCGCACCTGCCCTTCAGTCGGTTTGGTTTTGCCCGTGATGATGTCAAGAAACGTCGTTTTGCCCGCACCGTTTGGGCCGATGATGACGCGAAGTTCCCCCTTGTCAAGGCTGAAGTTGAGATGATTGAGCGCCTTGAAGCCGTCGAAGCTAACGGTAAGGTTCTCAATCTCCAAGATTTTTTCGTTCATATTCAACCTCTGGGTCTTCTTCTAAGCTGGGGTAGGTGGATAGGCGAGTTTGTCCGGTGATCTGCTTGTAAAGGTTCACGCCGCTTGTGCGGAGCCAGCCGATGATGCCGCTGGGCAACAGCAGCACCACCAGCAGAAACAAACCGCCCTGGAAAAATAGCCAAAAATCGGGAAACTTTTCACTCAGCAGGCTCTTGGCCAGGTTTACGACCACTGCGCCCAGAATTGCGCCTACCAGCGTTGCGCGACCGCCTACCGCGACCCAAATCACCATCTCAATCGAGAAGGCGATGTTCATGGTGTTAGGCGAAACGATGCCTGATTGCAGCGTGAACAGGGCACCCGCAATGCCCGCTAGCGCACCCGATACTGCAAACACCAGAATTTTGAATCCGGTCGGATTGTAGCCTGTAAAGCGAACGCGACTTTCATCATCGCGGATGGCAACGAGGAGGCGGCCAAACCGTCCGCTGGTCAGCCATCGGCACAGCGCATAGGCGGCAATCACGAACAGAATGGTGATGATGTAGAGAATGTATTGCGTGCGGTTATCTTTGACGGGTAAGCCAAACACTGAGCGGAAATCCGTCAGTCCGTTGGTGCCGTTAAATAGCTTTTGCTGACCGTTGAAAAAGTTGAAGAAGATAATTGTGGCGGCTTGCGTCAGGATGGAAAAATACACGCCGCGAATGCGATTTCGGAAGATTACGTAGCCCAGCAGTCCGGCAATGATGGCGGGAATGACGGCGATCGCCATTATCGAAAACGGCGCAGAGTAAAACGGTCGCCAAAACCAGGGCAACTCGCTGACTCCGTAGAGCGACATAAAATCTGGCAGGCCGCTTCCGGGCGGCTGGGGCAGCTTCAGATGCATCGCCAGCGCATAGCCGCCCAGCGTGAAAAAGATGCCATGTCCCAAGCTGAGTAGCCCGGTGAAGCCCCAGATTAGGTCGATGCCAAGGGCGACAATCGCCAGCGACAGGAACCGACCCATCAGGTTTAGGCGAAAGGCAGAAATCATCCAGGGTAGCGCGAAGATGAGGAACAGGGCGATCGCCGCGACGATGGCCATTTCCAACAAGAGCGATCGCCGCTTTGCCAGGTTTACCGTGCGGTTGGGAACAAAAGTGTCAACGGCCATGGGAAATGCTCAAGTAACGGCAACAAGGATCTGCGTAGAGCCAGTGGATGTTGAAACAAGCGAAATCGGACGCTTAAGCATCCACAGTGCGCCCCTTTTGCGGAAACATGCCGGCCGGGCGAAACTGGAGAAACAGGACGATCAGCGCAAACACCATTACCTTGGCCATGCTGGTTGTCGCGAAAAAGGTGAAAAAGTCTTTAATAAACGGGATATTCGTCAAGTTTGCCAGCATTCCTGTGCCAATAATGTAGTCCGTGATGCCAATAGCCATTGCGCCAACAATTGTGCCAATCAGCTTACCAACGCCGCCCACAACCACTACCATAAACGTATTCACGATGTAGTTTTGTCCGGTGTTGGGACCAACGGAACCCAGCAAGCTAAGGGCACATCCAGAGATGCCCGCCAGCCCAGATCCCAGCGCAAAGGTTAGCGCATCCACCGTGCGAGTGGGAATGCCTAGACAGGCGCTCATGTTGCGATTTTGAGTGACCGCCCGAATTCGCAGCCCCCAAGCTGTTCGGTTCAGGAACCAATAGACCCCCAGCACACACAGCACCGTCAGGATCATAATGAACAGGCGCGTATAGGGAAGCTGGTAGTTGCCTAGAGGAATGCCGCCGCGTAGCCAAGCTGGTGCGGTCACGTCTTTGTTTTGTGCGCCAAACCAGGGCTGCGTCACTGCGAGTCCATAGGTTCTGGCGAGGATATTGCCAGCTACAAGGGCGATCGCCCCCGACAGGGCCAGCAGCAGCGCCATCACCCAGCCCTTGATTCGGTCAAAATCGGGCCGCCGCTTGGCAATCCACTGTCCGCCAAAATACAGAATGCAGAACAGAATCAACCCAAATACCAAAACCCAATTCACGCTGCGAACAAACTGTTGCAGAATCAAGCTCACGCCCCAGGTTGCCAAGAGCGTTTCCAGCGGTCGCCCGTAGAGATAGCGAATCACCCCCCGCTCTAGCAGCAGCCCCATCAATGCTGCAACGATAAATGCTGCAATCAGCGCAAAAAAAATGTAAACCTCAAACAGCGGCCCACCGATTGCTCTAAACGCATTCTGAATCACAAAGGTCGTGTAAGCGCCAAGCATCATTAACTCGCCGTGGGCCATGTTGATCACGCCCATCAAGCCAAACACGATCGCCAACCCCAACGCCGCCAGTAGCAAGATCGAGCCAATGCTGACCCCGTTAAAAATACCGTCCAAAATACTTGCAAACACAGGCTTTCTCCCAGTGAGTCAGCGACAGGTAACCCGCTCTCCATAACCCCTACAGGCTGAAATGATTTCTCGCGGGCACAGTCCGCGAGAAATCAAAGAAATCAGCGACCCAATCCCTAAATCTGGAACTTGCCCGGATCGCTTACGTCAGTTCTCGTCCAGTCGCAGGCAAACCCCTTCGTTTCGGCAACGTACTGGTTCCAGGGCACTGGATCAACCGGAGCAGGCGTAGAATAGAGAATTTCAAACAGACCGTCGTCCCGCACTTCACCAATCCGCACAGTCTTGGAAATGTGGTGATTGGGGAACATCTTCACTGGGCCGTGGGGGGCAGCAAATTCCTGACCATAGGCAGCAGAGCGAACCGCCTCTAGGTCAGTTGGGGTGCCTTCCGTGCCAGCCTTTTCGACCGCCTGCTTCCAGATGTTGACGGAGATGTAGCCCGCCTCCATGGGGTCGTTGGTCACGCGGCTGTCGCCATACTTGGCTTTGAAGGCATCCACAAACTTCTTGTTTTCGGGCGAATCGACCGTCATAAAGTAGTTCCAGGCAGCAGCATGGCCAATCAAGTATTCCTTGCCGATTGCCTGCACTTCTTCTTCAGCGATACTGACCGACATGGTGGGGTACTTGTCGGGTGTGAGGCCTGCACCTTGCAGTTGCTTGAAGAAGGCAACGTTGCTGTCGCCGTTCAGCGTGTTGTAAATCACGCCGCCGTTGGGCAGAGCGGAACGGATCTTAGCGATGATGGGCGCAACTTCGGTGTTGCCCAAAGGCAGGTAGTCTTCACCAACCACCTTTCCACCCTTGGCTTCCACCTGGGCTTTGATAATTGTGTTGGCAGTGCGAGGGAATACGTAGTCTGAGCCAACCAGATAGAATTCCTTACCTTTGTTTTCCAGCAGCCAGTCTACCGAAGGCTCGATCTGCTGGTTCGGAGCGGCACCTGTGTAGAAGATGTTTTTGGAGCATTCCTGCCCTTCGTACTGCACCGGGTAGAACAGCATGTGGTTCTTTTCTTCAAACACGGGCAGCACGGCTTTGCGGCTGGCAGAAGTCCAGCAGCCGAAGACAACGACAACCTGATCTTGATCAATCAGTTTGCGGGCTTTTTCAGCAAAGGTGGGCCAATCCGACGCGCCATCTTCGACGACTGGGATAATTTGCTTACCCAACACGCCACCAGCCGCGTTGATTTCGTCGATGGCAAGCAGCGTAGAATCGACCACCGACTTCTCAGAAATTGCCATCGTGCCGCTAAGCGAGTGAAGGATACCCACCTTGATGCCATCCCCTGAGGCGGGAGCCGTTGGCGAAGATGCATCCGCAGCAGGGGAACTTGCCGTAGTGGTAGTAGAGGGGGCACAGGCCTTGAGCAACATGCTGGCTCCGAGTGCGGCGGAGCCGTAGACCATAAATTTCCGACGACCAAATAGCCTTGTCATGCAACACGTCTCCTCATCGCGAGGGGGCGAAATGAACGAATAATCATACTAGGGTGTGATGTTAGGTCTGGAGGCAGTCGTCATTTGTGCCCTAGGCTACAAAACCAGGGTTCTTAAGTTTTTATAAACCTGCTTTCAGACCTTATCTGTGTATTTTGGCTGAGGCATCCCTGCATTTTGGCTGAGTTGGCGTGGCGATATTTGCCTTTTTGCGTGCAACTATGCGTCTTTTTCGACCGCTTCTTTTCTAAGCGCAGAAATGTCCCAGGCGCGATCGCCCTCTTCTCGGCGATCCTCTGCGTCTGACTGCAAGATGCGCTCCAAGTCTTGGGCGAGCTGGCGCGATCGCGCTACGATGGCAGTCTCGTCGTCTTCCATTGCTGCAACTTCGCGCAGCGCGGCTTCATCGTGCTGTTTAAAGATTTGTGCAGCGCGATGGGCCCGATAAGCGCGCATTCCCATCAGTTTGAGTGCTTCTACGCCCAGATCTAGCGCAGAGCCAAAGGTTTCCCGCTGGATCACGTCTACGCCACTGCGGATGAGGTCGTAGGCATGGCGGCGATCGCCCGCCCGCGCCAGAATCTTCAAATGGGGAAAGTGCTTGTGGGCCAGTTGCACGATCTCTCGCATCTTTTCACGATCGTCGATCGCCAGCACCAGCATCCGAGCCTCTGCCGCCCCCGCCGCGTGCAGCAGATCCAGCCGCGCCGCGTCGCCATAAAACACCTTCCAGCCAAAACGCCGCAGCAGGTCGATTTGCGTTGGGTTATGTTCCAGCACGGTGATGCGATAGCCATTGGCAATCAGCAAGCGCCCAACGATTTGCCCAAATCGCCCAAAGCCGACGATAATCGCTGGATTATCCGATTCGTCAATTTCATCGGCTTCGCGTTCCTCGGTCTGCGTTTCAAACTGGGGCACAATCAGGCGATCGTAGGCAATCATCAGCACGGGCGACAGCAGCATCGACAGCGCCACCACCGCAATCAAAATTCCTGCCAGATCTTCCGTCAGCACTTGGGTTTGCGCGGCAAAAGAAAACAGCACAAAGGCAAATTCGTCGCCCTGCACGAGCGAAAAGGCAAACAAAAGGCTCTGACTCAGCGCCAGCTTAAACAGGTTGCCCAGACCCACCAGCACGCCGCATTTGAGAATCGTGATGCCCGCGATCAGCCCTGCAATCAGCATCGGCTGCGCCAAGATCAGGTTAAAGTCGATGCTGGCCCCGACGGAGATGAAAAACAGCCCCAGCAGCAGGCTTTGAAACGGCTCGATCGTACTCATTAGCTCGTGGCGATATTCGCTCTCCGCCAGCACCACGCCTGCCACAAAGGTTCCCAGCGCCGGAGACAGTCCCACCGTCTGCATCGCCAGGGTAATCCCCACCACTAGCAGCAGCGCTGTCGCCGTAAAGCTTTCCCGCAGGCGTGTCGCAGCGATGAAGCGAAACACGGGCTGCATGAGAAACTGCCCACCCAGGATAATGCTGCCGACCGTGCCAATCACCAGGAGGGTTTGCTGCCAGCCCGCCAAGGTGCTTGCAGCCGAGACGGTCTGCTGGGACACAGCGGCCGGAGCCGTAGACAGCAGCGGCAGCAGCGCCAGA
>JBDNCP010000152.1:0-11149 GCA_046719575.1 Cyanobacteriota bacterium | reverse complement strand
TGCGATCGCCGCCAGTGTGGTCTGTCTGCTGCTGTCTACCCAGCTCCCCAAGCGGGGCCGCCGCCGACCCTGAGACACTGCCGCAAAAACGACCCGCAGTGTGTCAGGGCTAGAGGTTTTTCCCTAACCCCTAACCCCCAACCCCTCACGCGACGTAGGTAAACTGGCTGCTGCTCAAGTTGAGCCGCCCGCCCTGCACAATGGCGATCAGTTCGTCGGGGCCGCCGCTTTGCCGGAGGAAAATTTGCGTGCTAATGCCGAGGTTTTGCAGGCGGTAGTCGGCGGCGCGTCCCTTAAGCTGGATGCGATCGCCCGTGCCAAAACCCGTAATCAGCGCGTAATCGTTTAACCCTGCCTGGTTGGGGTTGCCATCATCATAAAACACGCCCCTAGCGTTGCCCAGCACATACAAATCGGGGCCGTTGCCACCCTTGAGAGCGTCTACCTCACCGCGCCCTGGACGCTGCAAATCTGGGTTCACGCCGATCAGCGTATCAGATCCGTTGCCGCCAATCAGCGTGTCGTTGCCCGCACCGCCCACTAGTTGATCGGCTCCATTGCCGCCGTTGAGCAAGTCTGCGCCCGCATTCCCCAACAGGGTGTCGCTGCCTGCACCACCGAAGATCGTGTCGTTGCCTGCGCCGCCTTGCAGCAAATCGTTTCCGCCATTGCCAAAGATTTGGTCATTGCCACCCGCGCCATTGGCGGTGTTGTCGGCATCATCCCCCACCAGGAAGTTGTCACGCTCTGGAGCGAGGGCTGCTCGTGCGCCAAGCACGAGTCCCAAAAAGGAGAAATTGGGCGAGGTGCGGAGGGCTTCTACGCTGGCGCGGGAAACCAGTTGAGCCGCCAGACCCGGATTCACAAAATTCAGCGCGGCCAGAAACTCGTTAAAGTCGGAATCGCCAATGAAGCTAAACGTGGGGCTGCTGAGTTCAGCGACGGAAATTTCCGTCGTGGTGTAGCCTGCGGGCGGCGTGCTGAGCAGGCGGCGGATCTGCCCGTGCTTGTCGAGCAAGGTGATGGGGTTAATGGCGGGGTCAGTGTAGGATTGCAGCACCACTTTGCCATTGATAAACGCCTGCCCGCCCAGGGATACAAAATCGCCCTTGACGACGTAATGGGTCACGGTTTTGTCGGCTCCGCCTGCGGTTAGAAACTGAGTGGCGATCGCCCCACTGGTTCCTGGCGAGTTAAAGGTGACGATTTCCCCCACCAAATCGAGTAGCTTGGCAGCCGCTACCTGGGCAATGCCCCCACCCAGACTATGACCGATAACATCTGGCCGGATGCCCGTCGCCTCAAAGGTCTCCAGCAGCCAGTCCTCGATCTCGTCCTGATTGGCTTGAAACTGGGCAAACCCAACGCCATTCGGGTCAGCGTTTGCCAGATCGTCCAGCAATTCATTCGTCTGCCGAAACACCAGCACAGGCGGCTTTCCGGGCGTGGTAGACCTTAACCCCAATGCTTGGAAGCCCGTCGCTGGGTCATTGAAAACCTTGTCGATGGTGTAACCCGCCTGCGCGAGAAATGCGTCAACCTGCGGCTGAAACTGGGAGTTGTCGTATACCGCAACGATTTCTTTCGCCAGGATTTCGTAAATCGGATGTAAAAGGTTCATGGTATAGCGTGGTTGTAAAACGGTTGTAAAAACACAGAAAGCAACGCCTGAGACTAGTTTTATGGGGATTATGGGGTGGGGCGATCGCCCCGTCTGCTGTTTCTTCTGCTATTTCTAGTGTCTAGATTCTAAGCAAACATCGCGGGGCAAGCTTTGTTTTTCTTTCATCCCTGCTATGACCCTTGAGACACGCGCCGGGTTCCACTTCATCGGAAAATAACCTGGGATCATTTATTCATCAGGTCATTTGACAAACTGTCTGCAATGGCAAATCGCTCTGAGACATCCAGGCATCTGGTCTCCAGGTTTCCTGGCACTCAGGCTGTAAAATCCTCAGCTTTTTGCCTCCCTAGCCCTTTAGCTTCCTCCCATGAGCCTTACTAATCTTCTGATCATCTTTTTCCTGATTTCTTCCATTTCTCCTTTAATTCAGCGCTTTTCTACCGAGCAGCGACGGCTGATGACGATCCAGGCGTTCGAGCGCAGTCGCGGGAGCCGGGTCATTTTGCTGATCCACCGTCAGGAATCGATCAATTTTTTGGGAGTTCCCGTTTCCCGGCTCATCAGCATTGAAGACTCTGAACAGGTGCTGCGAGCAATCCGGCTGACACCGCCTAATGTCCCCATCGACCTGATTTTGCACACCCCAGGAGGACTGGTGCTGGCGACCGAGCAAATTGCCCGCGCCTTGGTGCGCCACACAGCCAAAGTGACGGTGTTTGTGCCCCACTACGCCATGAGTGGTGGCACGATGTTGGCCATGGCTGCCGATGAAATCGTTATGGATGAAAACGCGGTATTAGGCCCGGTCGATCCACAACTGGGCAGCACGCCCGCCGCCAGCATATTGAAAGTGCTAGAAGACAAGCCCATCAGCGAAATTGACGACCAGACCCTTGTGACTGCTGACATTGCCCGCAAAGCCATCCGTCAGGTGCAGAAATTTGTCCGGACGCTGCTCGAAGACTGCGTGCCCAAGCGCAAAATTGAGCCTGAAAAAATTGACCGCATTATCGAAGCGCTGACGACGGGGCAGGTAACCCACGATTACCCAATTTCGGTAGAAGAAGCGCAGGAACTTGGGTTACCTGTCGTTGTTGGGTTGCCTAAGATTATCTACAGCCTGATGGATCTGTATCCGCAGCCGTCAATGGGTCGCCCCACTGTGCAATACATTCCGCTGCCCTACGAAAGCCGCCCGATGTTACCGGAGTCTGTTAAGGAAAAGGGTTAGGATTGATGTGGGGGATAATTTCTCGCAACTTTAGACTCATGATCCAGAGAGTGTTTGAAGCGGGAAAGATGGTTAAGACCATTACGGCAACCTTAGTTGCCAGACTCACCAGTTGCCAGACTCACCTAAAGTAGGACTTGTCAAACATTCTCTCAGGTTAATGAGCCACTTGCAGGTGCGCGATCGCCGATCGTAGAGAGCCTTAATATTGCCTAAACTTAAGGATGTTGTAAAGAACTTGAAAACCAGCGCGGATCGATTCCCTAGGCAGATTAATCTGGATTTCGGGTTGGTTTTCCAGCCAAGCCCCTCAGTCTGGCAAACAATCGCTAAAATAGTCGGAGGAATAGCAAAGGGCTATGCTTAGTGACTTTGCCCTCTTCACAAGAGCAGACGTTCAGGCTTTAATTTGCATTAACAAGACCTAGCCTTGGGCATTGGTAAAGTTTAATGGTCTACCCCAACTTAAAAATTGTCTGGACTGGGCAAGTTCTCCCTCCACCTTTGCTTCCAAAGACTCTGGGATTTTCGCGGCTGTTCTTTTTGCAAAACTGCATCGGTATGAACAGACAGCCCGTAATCAAAAGTTTTCAGATGATAGGCATATCTAGCTGGGGTCTGCGCCTGAGCCTGAGTGTTGGGGTGGTGTCAGGCTAGTCCGCCAGTTGGACGTGGAAGCTGCGACCGGAGATGAGGTTGCGGCAGGGTTACGGTTTTGATTGTTATCAGTTCAGGAGAAGCGATTCATGCTACACCGCAAGATCTATCAACTCTGTTGTGATGGTCGGGAAGTCTGGATTTTCTTGCGGGACCAGCAGCGGTGGATTGAGCGAGCGCGGATTCTCGACATCGAAGGTGACTTGGTGACACTGCGCTATGAAACGGAAGAAGACGACGAGATGTGTTCGTGGGAAGAAATGATTCGGCTGGAAAGCATTGGCTCGGTGATGCAAAAGCTGGCGACGGTGCCGCGGGGCGATTCGGAACCGCTAGTGTCGGAAGACTGCCCTGAGGCTGAACAAATCCGCAATCATCATCCAGAATCTAATCCTGAGTAGGGTCTTTCGATTCGGGCGATTGCCCGAAATCCCCCTAAGCCCCCTTAAATCTCCCTGAATCTCTCTAAATCCCTCTAAATCCCTCTGGGTAAAGGTTTACCGAGTTTCTGTTGCCTGGGCGAAAGCCTGACGGGGTAGGGCGGACTCATGGGCCAGATCCAAGAGAACTCGGGAGAACTCGATAGAGGAGATAGAAGAAATGCAAGATGGCGATCGCCCTAAGAGCTGCTCTTGGGGCGATATCGTTTTGGCAATGATAGTTTAATGAGAGGGATGCAAGTTTAAATGTCTTAATCTAAATAGGATGCGGTATTCTGAATGATGTTTTAACAAGTCTGCTCTAAAGTCTGCCTCGCAATAGGGGCGATCGCCTCTATCTCTCTTTTTTCTCTCTCTTTGTTAACTGTGCGTCTTATTAACTGTGCGTCTTGGCGATGTTCCCTCGAAAGTTTTTTGATATGCCCAGTTTTGGGGTAAAACATTGCGTAGGTTAACCATCAGTCCTTTTGCACTTCGCCTCCCAAACTTCAGATGCCGCCTTATCTTCACTACCATCTGATCGCGTTTCTCGTTGCCGTCGCGGTGGTTCTCGTTTCAACGCCGATCGTCAAAAAGCTGGGCATCCGCAGCGGACGAGTCGATATGCCCGGTGGCCGCAAGGTTCACAAGCGCCCGATGGTGCGGCTGGGTGGTGTGTCTATTTTTCTGGGCACTATTTCTGCGCTGCTGCTAGTTTGGCTGATGGGTGGGTTTGGCGTACTGCCGCCCGATAAGGAATACGAAGTGTGGGGCGTGGTTATTGGCGGCTTGGCCTTCTTCCTGATTGGGTTGGCTGATGACCTGTTTTGCCTGTCCCCCAGCGTGCGGCTGGTGCTGCAAACGGTTTTTGCGATCGCGGCGTGGTTTTCAGGGGTGCAGATTGATTTTCTCTCGGTGCCGTTTGATGGGCTGGTGGGGTTAGCGCCCTGGCTGAGTCTGCCGATTACGGTCATCTGGCTGGTGGGCATGGCCAACGCGATTAACTGGATTGACGGGCTGGATGGACTGGCGGCGGGTGTGGCGGGCATTGCCTCGATGGTGATGCTGGTCGTGTGCCTGTTTATGAACCAGCCTGCGGCAGCGCTAATTGTCGCAGCCCTGGGTGGTGCGAGCTTGGCGTTTCTCCGCTACAACTTCAATCCCGCGCAGATTTTCATGGGCGATGGCGGCGCTTATTTTATTGGCTTTACTCTGGCTGGGGTGGGCGTGATTGGTCTGGTCAAGAGTGTGACGACGGTGGCGGTGCTGCTGCCTTATGTGATTCTGGCAGTGCCGATTCTGGATATGTCGGCGGTGATTTTGGATCGCATCCGCAGCGGCAAGTCGCCCTTTAAGGCCGACAAGCGCCACCTGCATCATCGCCTGCTGAAGGCGGGGCTGCCCCATCGCATGACGGTGCTGGTAATCTACGCGCTGACGTTTTGGGTGGGCAGTCTGGCGCTGGCGTTTTCTGGGATTCCTAGCGGGCTGGCCTATGCCATTGTGGCCACGGTGCTGCTCACCTACGCGGCGTGGCAGGCCCGCAAGCACGCCCGCTCCCAAGGATAGTGTGGTTAAGGATAGTTCATGAGTGACCTTTCGGCTGGTGCGGCGCATCCTGCCCAGAGTTTTGGGGCGGAGGTAATTTGCGTTGGCACGGAGCTACTGCTCGGCGAAATTCTCAATAGCAATGCCCAGTTTTTGGCTCAAGAACTGGCAGCGTTGGGTATTCCGCACTATTACCAAACTGTAGTGGGGGACAATGTGCGGCGGATTCAGGCGGCGATCGCCATTGCTTGTGAGCGATCGCGCCTGCTAATTTTCACAGGCGGACTGGGGCCCACGCCGGATGATTTGACAACCGAGGCGATCGCCGATTTCTTCCAATCGCCCCTGGTAGAACGGCCGGAAGTATTGGACGACATCACCCAAAAATACGCCGCCCGCGGCCGCGTGATGACCGAAAACAACCGCAAGCAGGCGCTTTTGCCCGCAGGCGCGGCTGTGTTGCCCAATCGCACGGGTACGGCTCCTGGCATGATTTGGGAGGCGCGGCCCGGCCTGATTCTGCTTACCTTTCCCGGCGTGCCCAGCGAAATGCAAACCATGTGGCGCGAAGTGGCGGTGCCGTTTCTCCGCAGTCGCGGCTTTGGGCAAGCGCCGATCTATAGTCGCACGCTGCGCTTTTGGGGCATTACGGAATCTGCCCTAGCTGAGAAAGTTGCGCCCCTGTTTGACCTGACCCATCCGACGGTTGCGCCCTATGCGGGCAAAGGCGAGGTGCGGCTGCGCGTGTCTGCCAAAGCCGAGTCTGAGGCGGCAGCAATGGCGGCGATCGCCCCCGTTGTGCAGCAAATCCGGGAAATCGCTGGAGATGATTATTACGGTCAAGACGACGACACCTTGGCATCGGTGGTTGGTCAGCGCTTGCAAACTGCTGGACAGACGCTCTCGGTCGCAGAATCCTGCACGGGCGGCGGGCTGGGCAGTTTCTTGACCACCGTTCCTGGTAGTTCTCGCTACTTTTGGGGCGGCATTATTTCCTACGACAACTCGGTCAAGGAATCCCTCTTGGGGGTCAAGGCAGAGGACTTGGCGAACTATGGAGCTGTAAGCGCAACAGTGGCTGAGCAGATGGCGCAGGGCGTGCGATCGCGCCTGGGCACCACCTGGGGCCTCAGCATCACAGGCATCGCCGGGCCCGATGGCGGCAGTGCTGAAAAGCCTGTCGGCCTAGTCTACATTGGCCTCGCCGGGCCCGGGACCCAGGTCACAAGCCACCGCTTCCTCTTCGGCGCAAGCCGCGGCCGCGAGTGGATTCGCTGGCTAAGTGTGTGCAGCGCTCTGGATCTGCTGCGGCGACAGGTGTAATGGAAAAAACGAAGAACGAAGTAACGAAAAACGAAGAACGAAGAACGAAGAACGAAGAACGAAGAACGAAAAACGAAGAACGAAAACCTGTTCTTCCCTCTTCTTTTTTCCCTCTTCTTTTTTCCCTCTTCGTTCTTCTCTCTTCTTTTTTCCCTCTTCGTTCTTCTCTCTTCGTTCTTCTCTCTTCTTTTTTCCCTCTTCCCTCTTCCCTCAGCAACACGGCTGCAACGCCCGCGAGTCACAAAGATCACGTAAAATAGGGATTCGCGCTGTTTGGAAAGTTGCATGTCTTCATTGTCCAAGTCCGCTGCCTCGGAGCCGCTGTCGCACCAAATTGAGCAATTGCTCCACGACCTGCCTTCTATGGAGCATGGCGATTTGATCCAACAGGCGCTATCGACCATTGTGCAACTGTCTAGAACCGATGCCGATCGCCTTGATTGGAAGATTACCAGCGCGGCGCTGCAAGATATGGCGCGAGCGTTTGAGCTGTTTCACCCCTATCGCCACGTCCGCAAGATTTCTATCTTTGGCTCTGCCCGCATCAAGCCCAGCAGCCCGACCTATCAAATGGCGATGGACTTTGCTCGCTGCGTCACGCTCCAGGGGTTTATGGTGATCACGGGCGGCGGGCCGGGCATCATGCAGGCGGGCAACGAGGGCGCAGGCACAGAAAAATCCTTTGGGCTAAATATCCAGCTTCCCTTTGAGCAGGGGTCGAACCCAATTTTGGAAGGCGGCGATAAGTTAGTGAACTTTAAATACTTTTTTACCCGCAAGCTGTTTTTTCTGCGAGAAAGCGACGCGCTGGCGCTGTTTCCGGGTGGCTTTGGCACGCAGGATGAGGCGTTTGAATGCCTGACGCTGATGCAAACGGGTAAGTCGGGCTTGCTGCCGCTGGTGTTGCTGGAAACGCCGGGGGATGACTATTGGCAAAGCTGGGAAAGCTACATCAAAACTCAACTGCTGGATGCAGGGCTGATCAGCGCCGATGATTTGCACTTGTACACCATTACCGACCGGGTAGATGCTGCGTGTGAGGCGATCGCCAGCTTTTATCGGGTCTATCACTCCAGTCGCTATGTCGGTCCAAATCTGGTGCTGCGGCTGAATCAGACCCTTTCGGAAGAAGAGTTGGACTATCTCAACGCAAACTTCAGCGATATCCTGGTGCGCGGCAAAATTGCTCAGATGTCGGCGCTGCCCCAAGAAGCCGACGCTGTGGAAATTGCCCATCTGCCCCGACTGGTGTTTGAATTTAACCAGCGCGACCTGGGGCGGCTATACCAGATGATCCGCATTATCAACCGCCTTGGCGCAACGCCGCCCGAAAAAGCCCATCCAGAACAAAAGTAGTTAGAGCAAAAGTAATTAAAACCCGCGAGCGGATTGCCCCAGTCGTTGTCGTGAGGTGTTGCCCGGAACCGCCACGTCACCAGACGGGTCGTAGGTTGCAGATCCGCCGGGTTCGCAGCGCTCTTCTAGTACACAGATGGCGTAGAGCAGGGCACCGCGCTGGCGCTCGTGGTGGTCGGCAATCCAGCCGACGCGATCGCCCGTGCTGCCTGTGGTTGCTGCTTCTACGCCGTCGCGATAGTGCCCTAGATTGGTCAGGTCGTCGATGTCTTGGGCGCTGCGATCGCGTGTTGCCCGGTCAATGCGCTCCCAGTAGTCCCGCACGGCTTGCTGCTGGTCATAGGCTTCGCGGCCGCGCCGGGCCCAGTCCAGATAGCGATCGCTCTGGGCTATGAAAAGTCTAGACAGGGGCATAGCGGCTGCCAGTGTCAGCGAGTTGCTGGCGGTGCGGCGCGGCGCGTGGGTAAAGGCCCAGCCCCGGTTTTGCACTTCAAATCGTTCTATTTGGGCCCGATTGGCGGGGTTGGGGCGGGTCAGGCGCACCGACTGAAAGGCATAGGCGACGAGTTGCGGATCGGCGGGGTGGGGACGCGGCGGAATGCGGTCGTCATAGACGACCTCGGTGCGATCGCCCTGGCTGCTAATGACGGACGTAATGCGCCCCAGCGAGTCTCGCGTGATGGTGTAGCGGTCGGGCAGGGCAAGCTGAATCTTGGTGCGGCTATAGCCGGACGGAATATAGCGAACGAACACTCCGCTGGGGTGCATCGACCAGCGGCCAGCCGGAACCTCACGACTGCCCTCGCCCATGCCAATCTCGCCCACCAGCACGGCGATGCGCTCCATCTCGGCATAGGAGGCATTGCCTCGCGTGAGGAGCGATCGCAGGTTGGCCTCGGCCTGCACCACCTGGCGCACCGCAGGCGGCAGTTCTGCAAAAATACGGCGCTGCACCTCTGGCGGAATGTTGCCCAGTGCGCCGCCATTCAGGTCGTTGATATCCTCGCGGGTGAGCAGTCGCCGCCCCGCCGCCTGCAACTCGCTCGACAGGTCATTAAACCGGGTGCGCGACAAAATGGCCCACAGCAGCAGTTGAATGTCGCGCTGGGGAATGTCGGGATGGGCAACGGAGTTTTGCAGCACTCGCCGCACAATGTCTTCTCGCTTGCCCAGCAGCGGCGCATAGAGATAGCCGTCGCCCTGTCCTGGGCCATGGGTTCCCGCCCGCAGGCAATAGCTCTGCGCCTCGTATTCATAGACACCGGGCACCACGACAAAGCTGCCGTGTTCGCCGCGCCGCAGTTGGCTAGCGGGTGCGACGCGCTGGGGATTATACGTGTCTAGCAGGGAGATCTCGGTTTTGGCATCTTCCAGGCTGGTGGAGACGGGCGGGCGATCGCCCATCAGCTCTCCCAACCCCGGCACGGGCGGAATCGGCACGCCACCGGGTAAACCAGGAATATTCGGTAGCCGCAACTGCGCCATCACCGGAATCGGAGCCATTGCCACCAGCCCGACCCCAACTGCCATTAAAATACGCCGCATATCCATGCCTCCAAACACCTCGCCAAACACACCGGACAATAGGTTTTGCTTTTTATGTTTTACTTTTTCTACTTTTCCCCTTTGTTCTGATTCACACCCAATTGATTCACACCCAATTGATTCACACCTGATTGATTCACACTAAAACAACGCCGATCCGGGATACTGAATCCAGACCGTACCTAATCCAGCTGCATCCAAGATCGCCTCAATTCTGGCAGAGCGATCGCCCCCACTGCCACATTTGAATGCCGGAGTTGATTCAAAACGTAAATAAAACGCAAGATTGTTACAAAAGTCGCAGCCTCAAAGCTGGGCTACTTCCTCTCCTCAAGACCGCACAACCGCCCCAATTTTCTATCTACATCTACTGGTCTGGCAGGGCTTGAATGATGGATTAGAATGCGGTGCTTTGACTTCGCTCAGCGGGCAATAGTTGAGGGGTGAGCGGAGTCGAACCCCCAACTATCGCATCGATCTAGTCCTGTCAAACCACTACACTGGTGAGGAAAATTCATGGTTTCAGCATCCCCCCTGGATCAAGTCATCGAACCGGAAACAAAAGATCTGGGCGGCTTTCAGGCACGGCGCATCTTGCCAAGCGACACGCGCACGATGGTCGGCCCGTTCATCTTTTTTGACCACCTGGGGCCGGCCGTTTTTCCGCCGGGCAAAGGGCTGGAGGTGCGCCCCCATCCCCACATCAACCTGGCCACGTTGACCTACCTGTTTGAAGGGGTGATTTTGCATCGCGACAGTCTGGGCAGCGTTCAGGAAATCCACCCTGGCGCGGTGAACTGGATGACAGCCGGCCGCGGGATCACTCATTCAGAGCGATCGCCCGACTGGGCCCGCCCCATCGAATCGACGCTGCACGGCATCCAGACCTGGATTGCGCTGCCGGATGCCTATGAAGAAACTGATCCCTGGTTTCATCACTATGCTGCCGCAGAGATGCCGTCTTGGGAAACGGGCGGCGCTTCAATCAAGCTGATTGCCGGACAATTTGGCGATCGCACCTCACCTGTAAACACCTTCTCACCCATTCTTTACCTGGATGTGCAGCTTACGGACAACGCCGAATTTACGCTGCCCGCGCTCTATTCCGAGCAGGCTGTTTATGCTGTTACACCGGAAATCGCGCTAAACCAGGAACCGCTGGCTGTCCACACGATGGCACTGCTGAAATCAGGTGAAGCCATGACCATTTCCGCAACTCAGCCCGCCCGCTGCATCGTCATTGGGGGCGAACCCGTCGGCCCCCGCCAAAAGTGGTGGAATTTTGTCTCCAGTCGCCCAGAGCGCATCGAGCAAGCCAAGCAAGATTGGCGAGACTGGAAATTTCCAGAAGTGCCCGGAGAAACGGAATTTATCCCGCTGCCCGAAGACTAATGCTAAAGATTAGACTTCTTGCGTGAATCGTGGCGCGGCGGTACCGCGCCACGA
>JBDNCP010000151.1:0-11219 GCA_046719575.1 Cyanobacteriota bacterium | reverse complement strand
GAGGTTTACTGATTTTGATGTTGGGATTCTGATTTTGGGATTCTGATTTTGGGATTACTAACCATCGTTCTCCCCAAGGCTGTTTGACCCTCAGCCTTCTAATGCGCCTTGGCGGAGGGCGATCGCCAGACCGCCAAACACAATCAGCATCACCACCAGCGAAAACGCCGCACCCAGCGGCCAGTTATAGGACACACCAAACTGAGACGAGATCACGTTGCCCAGCATGATGCCGCTGGGACTGCCCACCAAACTCGGCGTGATATAGTCGCCCATCGTCAGCGCGAACACGCTGATAGAACCCGCAAACACGCCAGGGGTCACGAGGGGCAGAATGACTCGGCGAAAGGTCGTGAACGGTGGCGCATTCAGGTCGGCGGAAGCTTCGAGCAAGTCCTGGGGCAGCCGCTCGAACGCAGTAATGATAGGTAAAATCATAAACGGCAGCCAGACGTGGACAAACGTGAGCAGGGTCGAAAACTGGTTGTAGAGGAACACGGTGCTGGGTTCCTGGAGAATGCCCAGCGATAGCAGTGCCGTATTCAATACGCCGTTGTAGCCCAGGATAATTTTCCAGGCAAACACACGCACCAGATAGCTCGACCAGAGCGGCAGAATCACAAGAATCGTCAGGAGCGATCGCCACTTGCCGCCAAACCGCGCAATGAAATAGCCCAGCGGCAGCGCCAGCACAATATCGATCAGCGTCACTCCCAGCGCCGTGCCCACGGTTCGCAAAATCACTGTGCGATAGGCGGAGTTTGTGAAAATCGTTTTGAAATTGACCAAGCTAAACTCCTTGACAATCTCAAACGCCTCCAGCCGCCACACGCTGTAGGAAATCAGCAGTGCCAGCGGCACAAAATACAGCAGCGTCGTCCACACCAGCGGCGGCAGCAGCGAGGCGTAGAGACCTACTGGGCGGCGAGTGCGGCGCTGGGGAACCATCTCAAACCCCGTCATCTGGTCTTCCTTCTTGCTTCTTGCATTCTCTGCATGATTTTACGAGAAGCCGGCTCTCGGTTTGCACTGGCGATCGTCTCTCGTAGCGCCAAAACCTTTGGGCGATCGCCCCCTTGACACCCCTCGAAACCTCGAACTGCTGACCCAAGCCTAAGGGTTTAGGAGCTATTTTTAACTTAATTTTAACTTGACCTATCTAACTAGAACTTTTCTAACTAGAACTTTTCGGGTTGCCCGAAGTCTTGAAGTACTGAACCTTACTTGCATATCTTATCCAAGCAGTTCTAGTCCATCCGCTGCATCCAAATTTATCAGAAATCTGTCTCCAGCAAAGCATGTTCATACGAATTATCAATTACACATAACCACTTTCCCTTAGTATTCTGCTTGAATACGTAGGTTGCCTTGCTTTCTGTGGCGGGGTAATTCCTCGCGGAAAGGGTCGGCGTAGCTTGGGTAAACAGGTAATTTAAGGATAAAATTAACTAATTTAATTTAAGGATAGAATTAATGCCTAAATCCTAGAAGTTGCACCACAGCACTCATTCCGTTGTGTAGCATCCCCTCGCGGATGAAGCGCACTTTTTCCTGAGCGATCGCCCATTCTAGTCCCATCAATTCAGTCTGTAGCTCAGTCAGGGTCATCATTAGCTCGGCAGTCGGTGGACCGCCAGTTTTGTATTGCAACTGTTGAGGCGTGTAGGCTTCCAAGACAAAGGCTCCACCAGTCGCTAATCCTGCTACAGCAGCGCGGTGCAGGGGAACACGCACTTCTGGTGGCACATGAGCAAAGATGGAAATAATTCCCTGCCATTGGTTAGGCTGAATCATCAACTCACTTAAGTCAGCACAACAGGTTTCGATGCTGACACCTCGTCCAGCCGCCAATTGTCGCGCCTTCTGCAAGCCAACACTAGAGAAAAAAATACCCCCAACAGTAGCCATGTTTCATCAGATTGTCAAATCTATACTGTCAAATCGTTAAATCTATATTGCGGCGATTCTGTCTGGACGTTCATCCACGACTACAATCGCCGAGTCAGAGAGAAGCTGACAGAACGGAGAGAGTCCAGCTTTTCCTCTGTCCCTTACAGAAATGCACTACCGTCCAGTGCGTCACGGTCAATGCCGTTCGCCAAGTGATTAACCTCACCGATGAGCGTCGCTATATCCTGCAATTCTTTGGAGTACCCTGTCAGAAATCCTATCTCCTCTGTTGAGGCCTCAGGTTAATTCTCGCCATGCCAGTTGACAGTGCGGAATGTGGATTTTAGTCCAAACAGAGCGAAAAAAGGATGCATAACTTTACGCTTTTGCGTTTCGCTCGTAAACAAGCTGTCCGCTGATGTAGGTCGCGGCGATCGCCCGCTCGTCTGCCAGAATCATCGTGGCAAACACAGAATCGGCCATTTCCTGAAAATCGACGGGCACGGCAACTGGGTTTCGCTTTGCCAAAATCGGCGTAGACTGCAAATCCAGCGCCACCAAATCGGCCTCTTTGCCGACCTGGAAGTTGCCAATTTTGTCGTCCAGCAAGAGCGATCGCGCTCCGCCCAGCGTCATCATATAAAACGTCTGAAAGGCTGAGAGGCGATCGCCCCGCAGTTGGGTCACTTTGTAGGCTTCGCTGGCTGTCCGCAGCATCGAGAGACTCGTGCCGCCGCCGACATCGGTGGCCAGCCCCACGCGCACGGGCATTTCTGGCGACTTCGCCTTTTTCAGGTTGAACAGGCCGCTGCCCAAAAACAGGTTCGACGTGGGGCAAAAGGCGATCGTCGCGCCCGCTCGCGACAGCCGCTCAAACTCGGAATCGCTGAGCTGGATGCCGTGGGCAAAAATCGAGCGATCGCCCACCAGCCCAAAGGATTCATAGACATTCAGGTAATCGCTACACTCCGGGAATAGCTCCAGCGTGAACGCGACTTCCTTTAGGTTTTCCGACAGGTGCGTGTGCAGATAGACATCGGGAAACTCTTCTAGCAGCTTGCCCGCTGCCCGCAGTTGTTCCGGTGTGGAGGTGATGGCAAAGCGCGGCGTGATGGCGTAAAGGAGGCGATCGCACTTGTGCCAGCGTTCGATCAGCGCCCGACTGTCGGTATAGGCACTCTCCGCCGTGTCTGTCAAATACTCCGGCGCGTGGCGATCCATCATCACCTTGCCCGCCACCATCCGCATATTTCGCCGCTGCGCCTCTTCAAAAAAGGCATCGACCGATTCTGGAAACACCGCCGCCAGAACTACCGCCGTCGTCGTGCCATTTTTGATCAACTCTTCTAGAAAAAAGGCGGCGATTTGATGGGCATAGTCTTTGTTTTTGAACTTTGCCTCCGTCGGAAAGGTGTATTTGTTCAACCATTCCAGCAGTTGCTCGCCGTAGGCCCCGATCATCTCCGTCTGGGTGTAATGCACATGGGTATCGATGAATCCTGGCACCAAGAGGCGATCGCGCTGATGGGTTACAGGCACGTCCGGATATTCCGCCCGCACTGCCGCATAGTCGCCCAGCGCTTTGATGCAGCCGTTTTCCAGAACCATCAGCCCGTCGTGGATATAGCGGACGCTCTCGGACTCTGGCACGTAATAGGGATCATCGAGAAAATCGAGAAACGCGCCTCGAATTGCATGGAGCGTCGAGTTGTTAGAGGGATTGGCGTAGACGATAGTCATAGGACGGAGAGATCAAAGGGCAGGAATCAAGGGGCAGGAATCAAGGGGCAGGAATCAAGGGGCAAAGGTTCGGAGGGGGCAAGCTCAGAGACTTCAGAGACATGAATCTCAAAGCCGAACCCCACTGCAAAAGCCTATGCCCAGATTAAGGGGTTTTGTTTAGGCTGCTGTAGCGTTGCTATCAGTCGGATGCTGAAAAATCTTGCCCTTCAAAAACCGGGTAGTGAGAGCGATCGCGCTTGCAAAAACGATCGCAGCTCGTCGCGGGTGGGCAGCGACGGCTGTGCGCCAGGTCGCGTGACGGATATGGCGGCGGCGGCGGCGGCCTGAGTGGTGGCATCGCGCAGGGTTAACCCAGCGGCTAGGCCGGCAGCCAGTCCTCCATTAAAGCAGTCGCCAGCGGCCACCGTATCCACAGCCTGCACTGGAAAACTGGGAATTTCAAAGGTTTCGCCCGCTGTCATGCAAACTGCGCCAGCCTTACCTAGCTTGCTGATTACCGTGCCCACGCCCCGCTCATGCAGCACGGCGGCGGCTTTTTGGGCGGTGTCCAGATCGGTTACTGGAAATCCGACGAGCTGCCCCGTTTCCACCTGGTTGGGCGTGATGATGTCGATCAGCGGAAACAGTTCGGCGGGCAGGTCTGTGCGGGCGGGCGCAGGGTCAAACAGCACCGTCACCCCGGCAGCTTTGGCGGCCTTGGCGGCGGCCATCACCATCGGCAGGGGAATTTCCAGTTGCAGCAGCAGCACCTTTGCCTGGGGCAAAATCTCCGCCAGCCGCGCCACGTCGGATTCATCCACCCGACCGTTTGCACCGGGCACCAGAATAATCGTGTTTTCGCTGGCATCATCCACCGCAATCATGGCGATGCCGGAGTGGGTGCTGGAGTCGATCAAGACGCGATCGCACGTCACGCCACTTTCCTGCAACCCCCGCAGCAAGTCCTGCCCAAAGCCATCGCCGCCCACGCGCCCCACCATCGCCGTCGGCACGCCCAGCCGCGCCACCGCCACCGCCTGATTTGCGCCCTTGCCTCCAGGCACCGTTTCAAACACATGACCCGTCAGCGTTTCACCCGGCTTGGGCAAACGTGGCGTGCGGGCGACGAGATCCATATTGAGGCTGCCGAAGACGATGACAGACATGGGTAGGGGTTGAGGGTTAGGAGTTGGGGGTGAGGGGAGCGCTGGAGGGTTGGGGCGTTGGAGTGAGGAAAGAGAGAAGAACGAAGAGCGAAGAGGTTCCGTTTTTCGTTTTTCGTTTTTCACAGGACTGACGCATTTTGACCAAAACCTCGGAGGTTTAAGCCACTAGGTTGGTCACGATGCTTGATTCTTGGTTAAAACCTCCGAGGTTTGCGTAAGTCCAATTTCATTTTTCGTTTTTCGTTCTTCGTTTTTCATTAACCTCGGAGGTTTAAGCCACTAGGTTGGTCACGATGCTTGATTCTTGGTTAAAACCTCCGAGGTTTGCGTAAGTCCAATTTCATTTTTCGTTTTTCGTTCTTCGTTCTTCGTTTTTCATTTTTCGCCCCTCCATCACAAGCTCGCCAATCGCATCAGCGCACTCTTCACCGCTGGCGGCAGCACGCGCATGATCTTGCCCTTTTCACGATCCACAGCAACCAGAGTAACTTGGGCAGTGGCGTAGAGGATTTCGCCATCGGGGGACTGGATGCGATAGTCGCAGTTGAGCCGCACGCCGTCCATTTGCAGGCGAGTGCGGACGATCGCCCCTGTGCCCATCTGGATAGTGCGGTGATAGCGCAGCGAGAGTTCGACGACGGGCAATTCGCAGCCAATCGCCACGAGGTCTTCATAGTTTACGCCGATGGAGCGCAGGTACTCGACGCGGGCCTCTTCGAGCCAGGCGATGTAGGTGCCGTGCCAGGCTACGCCTGCATAGTCGGTGTGGTGAGGCTGCACGCGCACCGGATAGTCAAACCAGGTGTCGCTGACGGCGGCGGCGGGCTGGATGGCGCTGGTGGGGAGTTCGGTCGGCATGGGTGGAGTTGAGAGAAACGAAGTCGAGACAACAAGGACGCGATAGGAGACGCAATGAGAAGCGCAGCAGCGGCAAACCACAACTTTGGGCATAGCCAGAATTGGGGCGATCGCCCACGTTGCCCGTCCCATCACAATTGCGCCACGTCAATATTGCGCCACATCAATTTTTACATCATTTGCGCCGCAGGCTAGGCTGCTGTATTTTAAGCTGGATTACAGATATCGCAAGGGATTCGAGCATTTGGGCGATCGCCGGACTATTTATCTAGATTGGCATCGTTGCAATGTTTCGGTGAACGTCCAGCGCGTGTTTTGTGAATGTTCTAGTCATTTGAGCATTCTTTTTAAGACATCTGTTCTGACTTAACTTGTTCTGACTAAAAAGTTGTTAAGAGGCAAGCATGATCGAGAAAATTTTGCTGGCAGATTCTGGCACTGGGCATACCGAAGAAATGCTCAAAAGCCTGATGGAAATTCCAATCTTTCAGGCGGCGACGGTGACCGTGCTGCACGTCGTTCCGCCGCAGGTGACGGCCGACGACATGGTGGCCAAGTGGGAAGAGGGCGGACGAATTTTGTCTCAGGCGATTCAAAACTTGAAGCTAGACCCAGCGCGGGTGACGGCGGTGCTGCGCGAGGGCGAACCCAAAGACGTGGTGCTAAAAGTAGCAGATGAAGTGGATGCCGACCTGATCATTATGGGATCTCGCGGGCTGAAGCGGATTCAGTCGATTCTGGAAAATTCCGTCAGCCAGTATGTGTTTCAACTGGCGGCGCGGCCGATGCTGCTGGTGCGCGATGACCTGTATGTGAAGAAAATCAACCGCATCATGGTGGCGATGGACAAGTCCGATGCGGCAAAGGAAACCCTGAAGCTGGCGATTACCTTCCTGCGCGACATCAAGGGCGGGCAACTGGTGCTGGTGCATACCAACCCAGACATGAAGCTAAAGCCCGGTGAAATTGCGGCGAACCCAGACGAAGATCCGGTGCTAATTCCGGCGATCGCCGAAGCCAAAAAATACGGCATTTCTTACAAAGCCGTTGCCCCCGAAGGCAAACCCGGCGAACGCATCTGCCAGCTTGCCGAAGATCTAAACGTAGACCTGCTGATGCTCGGTTCGCCCGATCGCCGTCCCACCATTGCCAAAGGCTTGCCCGACCTAGATCGGCTGCTGGGCCAGTCCCTATCGGACTATGTGCGAGTCTATGCCCCATGCCCCGTGCTGTTGGTGCGGCTTCCAAATCCCTAGGCAACCCTGCTCTAACCGATCGCCCTCAGGTAGGCAGCGCTGAGTCGGTTCAGGTAGTTCTTGAGGCTAAAGTTCTGGGCCACCTGTTTCCCGGTTTCGGCAAGCTGGTCGCGCAGGGGGCGATCGCCCAAAATCTGCTCTAGCTTGGCTTGAATATCCGCCACGTCATAGGGATTCACATACAGCGCCGCCGGGCCG
This sequence comes from Cyanobacteriota bacterium, assembly GCA_046719575.1. GTDB lineage: Bacteria > Cyanobacteriota > Cyanobacteriia > Elainellales > Elainellaceae > Thermoleptolyngbya. The sequence continues at coordinate 4,129 of JBDNCP010000151.1, read as the reverse complement.
CAGACCTCCGGCAGACAAGACGCGCTGGAGGTGACCACTGGGCAGCCCATCGTCATCGCCTCGATCGGCGGCAGCCCAAAGCCTTCATACAGCGACGGAAAGACGAAGCAATACGCGCCCTGATAGAGATAGCGCAGCGCGTCGCCAGGGACATATTCCAGCAACCGCACGTCCTGCTTGGCGCTGGGGTCAAACAGGTAATCCAACCGCCCCAGGTCGTCTTCAAAGGACCAGGCCTTTTTGCCGACGATCACCAGCGGCATGTCTGTATCCAGCGCGGCGTAGGCTTCTAGCAAGCGCCCGACGTTCTTCTTGGGTTCGATCGCCCCCACAAACAGCAGATAGTTCTGATAGCCCAGCCGATAGCGCTTCAGGAAGTCGCCGATGTCTTCGGGTTCTACGTCTAGGGGTTTAATGTTGACAGGCTGATAGGTGACGACGATCTTGTCGGGGTCCGCGTCGAAATAGGACAGCACATCTTTTTTGGTGTGTTCCGAAACGGCGATCGCCAGGGTAGAATCCTTGAGCGATCGCTTCACCTTGTTGTAGAAATCTTTTTTGTTGTCTAGCGTTGTGTAGGGCAGGCGCAGCGGAATCAGGTCGTGAATCGTGGTGATTTTCTTCGCGCCGGGAATGCTAACGGGCATGGGGAAGGTGGCGTGCCACAGGTCGATCTTTTCGGGAATTGTCACCGAGGTCGATCGCCCAAACAGACTGAAAGCGGCATTGGCCACGCTATAGCACTTGGGCAGATTGTAAGACCGCGCCAACTCGATGAAATCTTCGGTAAACTTGCCTTGCTTTAGCACCACCTCGCCCACGGTTTCCCGTCGCCAGGCCCGATAGAGCGACGGCACGGAGGATTTCAGCAGGTCTTTGATGAGCATCAGGTTTTCCACCAGCTTGCGCCCGCCCACGTCCTGCTCGTCAAAAAACAGCACCTCGTCCAAAATGGGGTCCTTTTTGTTGCTGTTGCGGCTGAGCAGCACGTCCACGTCGGCCCCCAGCACCGTTAGCGCCCGAATCAGGTTCACGGCGTAGGTACGGATGCCTGTGCCGGTGGTCAGTTGCAGGTTATAGCCGTCTACAAGAACTTTCAGACCAGCGAGGACGGGTTCGGCGAGGGGCGGCTCTGGCGGGCGATCGCGCTCCACCAGTTCCAGCCCTCCGTCTCGACTCGTCGCCGGAACCACCAGTTCCTTCAGCGCCGCATCCAGAATTGGCTGTCCATCTTCCTGCCGCTCGCTGATGTTGCCCCAGGTCGAGCCTTGTTCCGTAATCTGGAAGCTCCGCACCAGCCCCGGCACGCAGACCAGATATTTGCCCCGCTTGGGGATGGCATTGGGCGACCAAGCGGTGATCCACCAGTCTTCGTCTGCGCCCTGGCCCGGCTTGCCGCCCGTCGGCTTGGGTGCGCCCAGGTACGGCGTGGGAATTGGCATCACCCCAGCCCAATAGTCCCGATGGGCGTGCAGGTGCTGCCCTGGCATCGACCGTTTGAACAGCACTTCGTACCCAGCAATGCTGCCCTTGGCGAAGGTGGGATGCTCCAGCGCGTCGCGTCCTGCCAAAATCGGACGCTCCACCGGATCTTGGATTTTCTCCAGAATCTTGAACAGGTCGGGATGCACGTCTACGTCGTCTTGGAAGTAGGAAATCCAGTTGATAGACGGATCGGCCAGCCAGTAGCCGATGCCGACATTCATGGCGTTGGGCAAGCCGCGATTTTCGGGAATGCGGATTAGCGGAACATGGTATTCGTCGGCAATGCGCTGATTTTTGGCGGCGTTTTCAGGGCTAGAGGCATCGTCCACAATGACCACAGGCGCACCCAACTGGAGGATCTGCGGGAGCGATCGCCCCAAACTTTCCGGCCGGTTATACGTGGTGATCGTCACGCCATAGCGAATCGGCTGCACCTTGCCCCGCTGCTGTGCCTCCACCACCGCAAGCTGATTCAATAGCGGCTGGAGGTGAACCCCTGCCGCCCTTGGCGCATCCTCCGGCGGCCGCTTGGCAAACACCACAAACACATCATTCGCAAAAATCGGCCGGAACGTCCGCTCCACCTCTAGCGCAAAGGGTGGCTCGATCTCTGTCACCATGCCCTTGTGCATCACCACATAGTCAAAGTGTGACGGCGGCAGCAGGTAAGTAATGTTGTAGTGATAGTTGCCCGGAAAAAACTCCATGAACTCGTTTGGCGCAAGGATGGCATCGAGTTCGTGAGCATATTGCTTGAGGAAATCGCGGGTTTCGATCCAGGCAGGGTCAGTCAGGGGGAAGGGCATTTTAACCAGAGACAGGATTAACCGGATTAGCCAGAGACAGGAGGGGTTTCTATTCTTTCCATCATCCCATCATCCCACCATCCCTTTTTCCTTAGGCTCTTCCCCTCGCCCCCACCTCCGAAGGCACCATGCGCCAGAGTTGCTCTAGATGGGTAGCGGGCATGGTCAAGTAAAGCACGTCCCCTGCTTGTAGGGTCACATCCAGCAGGTTCCAGCCGTGGGTGGTTTTGCGCTCGGCTTCCAAATACAGCGGCACAAAATCGACATCCATGGCGGCTTCCTTAAGGGGGCGATCGCAGAAGGGATGACCCGGCGTAATCAGCGTTGCCAGGGCCACCCAAAGGCTATCGCCAGCCATGCCGTTGCCCAAGATGCGGCCGCCCAGCGCTGCGGCGGCAAAGGAAGGAGCCGCCAGATCCGCAGGACTTAGCACGGCTTCAAAATCAAACACCTGTTCTGCCAGCGGCGCAAACTGTGGGTCCTGGTTGCGAACGATAACTGAGATGCGCGGCGCGATGCCCTTGGCTGTCAGGGCAATTTCCAGATTAGCAACATCATCGCTGGTGACGGCGATCAGGGCCCGGGCGGAGGCAATATGGGCATCCTGAAGGGTGCAAGCCAGACTGGCATCGCCGATGATTACAGGGACTCGCAGCGATCGCACGGCACTCAAAAAGCGATTGCCCGGATCTTTCTCAATCACCACCACGCGGCCGCCACTGGCATGGAGTTGGTACACAGTCTGAATGCCCACCCCGCCTAGCCCGCAGACGATGTAGTGGTTGCGGCGGGGAATGGGGGCCGATTGCCAAAGTTGTCGCAGCCGTGTCCCCAGCACCAAATCATTCAGCAGGGCATAGCAGATGCCAACGACCCCCGTGCCAATCAGCATCATGGACACTGTGAACAGCTTAATTTCGGGCTGCGCTCCTTCGGCCACGCCTTCATTGCCCCCTGCTCCTGTGATCATCCCCACCGAAAAGTAGAGGGCATCAATGAAATCTGCGCGGACATGCTCGGTGTAGAGCAGCGTGGCCCCCAGAATAGCCACGAGTAAGAGTAAAATCGCCATCACCGTTGGTCGGATATGTTGCTGAAACTGGCGCAGGTGGTTGCCCCAGACGAGCAGCGTTTCACTGAGCGATCGCCCGCTGACCTGAGCCTCAGGCTTGGTGGCCACGATCAGGCGATCGCCCCATTGCAGCAGTTGCCCATGCACCACCGCCGAAACCAGATCCATACGGCTGTTTTCTGGCAGGTAGTAGATCAGCATCCGCGAGCGGTCTTCCCAAAGTTCGCTGAGCGGCCGCCCCAGCCAGGGATGGGTTTCGTCGATAAACTCCTCCCGCATGGGCCAGACCTGATCAAACAGGCGGAGTTGACCGATCGCTCGGCTGCCCATTGCCGCAAAGGCAAACACCGGAGCCGATAGAGAGGCCACACTCATGCTGACGTGATCGGGCAACGTGTGGTCGAGGCGATCGCCCAGGCTAGTGTTAAACAAGCGATTGATAATGCGAATGCGGGGGTTTAGCACTCGCGCCTGCGTCAGCACAGCCAGATTTTGCGCGTCGTCACTGCTGGCCAGCACTAGCGTATGGGCCTCTTGCACCCCCGCCTCTAGCAGGATGGCTGCCGAGCGCATATCGCCCACAATAATGTCTGCCCCGCCATGCTCGGCCTGAGCCAATGGGCGACTGTTGATCCCCACCACCGCTGCGCCCTGCTGCTTTAGCAGACAAAAAATCTTGTATCCCGCTCGACCCAGACCACAAACGATAATTCTTGGTTTCATGAATTCCTGATTGTCAGCCATATTCTCCGTCAGCGGGACGCAG
>JBDNCP010000150.1:0-11235 GCA_046719575.1 Cyanobacteriota bacterium | reverse complement strand
TTGCATGAAGATTCAAGCGATTTACACCGACGGGGCCTGTTCGGGAAACCCTGGCCCGGGCGGCTGGGGAACGCTAGTCGTGTTTGAAGACGGCAGCGTTCATGAAATGGGTGGGGGCGATCGCCAAACCACCAACAACCGCATGGAAATGCAGGCGGCGATCGCAGCTTTGGAATATCTGAAAGCCACTGGACAAACGCAGCCGATCCCGCTCTATACCGACAGCCAATACCTGATCAACGGCATCACGCAATGGATCAACGGCTGGAAGCGCAAAGGCTGGAAGACCTCCAGCGGGGGCGCAGTGCTAAATCAGGAACTCTGGCAAGCCCTAGACGCGCTGAATTCTCGCCAGGTGAAGTGGACTTATGTGCGCGGCCACGCAGGCAACGCGGGGAATGAGCGGTGTGATGCGATCGCCCGTGCCTTTGCCCAGGGGCAAGTCCCCCAGTTGCAGCAAATCGGATCTGGGTCCTGAGGTTCGCGGGCTGGCGGCGGGAATTGACTAGGAGAAATGGACGCTGGGAATGAACGGCGGAACTGGCGGGGCGATCGCCGCCTGTTAAGGCATGATACGTTTTGCAACCAGAGCAGCCAGGCCGACCGAGAGTTCGGCGGGGGTTGGTCTATACTGCATTATCCTCTCCATCATTTAATACATTTAACGCATGTTTTCTGATGCCAGTGCTTTGAGCCAGTCCACTCTGGGAGCCGAAATCCTCGCCGCTGCTGCCGTACAGCCCTTGTGGTTGCGGGCAGCGGACAGCCTCCGCCCGACCCGGACAGTGCGAGCCTCCAGCGAACGCAATTTTGGCACGCTGAATGCGGGCAGCAGCCGATCGGCTGCGGGGAGTGTGGGTCGGAAAAGCCCAGACTTCTTTAGGTTTAAAATTACTCGACAGCGCACGGTTACTCTGAACGTCACCATTCAGGAACTCATCAGCCGACGTTATATTCGGGGTGCGATTTTAGACAACCGGAAACGTGCCCTCAAGGTGTCCGACACGCTCCGCGCTCCGTTCGAGTCGGATCGCTTCTCGATTCGGCTGAAGGCGGGGACGTATTATACCAAAATTGTCACCAACGGCGATCGCATTAACTACAGCTTCCGGCTCCAGGTGCGGTAACGCATTCCAGGTAATTTATTCCAAATGCATTTCACCAGGCATCGAGGGGCGATCGCCCGCCCAAGCCCCACCCGCACCCCACTAGCGCGATCGCCCTAATCCCGACAGCCCAGCGAATCTCGAGTGTCTACGCCCGTCGTGGGATTTACCCCGTCGGCAATTTTGCACAGTTCTTTAACCTGAGCGCCATCCAAAATGGCATCCGTAAAATCAGCCCCGGTGATGTTGACACCCTGAAAGGTGGAACGCAGAAGGATCGTCTCTGTTAACACTGCATCACTCAGATCTGCGCCTTTGAAGTTCACCTGATCGAGCATGGCATTGCTCAAATCTGCGCCATGCAAGATTGCATCTGTGAGTACCGATGCGCTGAACACGCCACCGCGCACCTTTGCACCTGTAAAATTCGCCTGATCGAGATTGGCGTTAGAAAACTCAGCAGAACGGAGTTCCTCTCCCGAAAAATCATGCTTCCGCAGTTCGGCATTGCTGTAGGACGGCGGCGGTGCGTATTTTGCAGCTTGGGCATGGGCGGGCTGGCTCCAACCCAAAGTAGCGCAGATCAAGAGGGCGATCGCTATTCCTAGCCTTGCTACGAGCCAAGGGTTCTGGCGCATTGGTGCCTCCTGCGATTTCAGAATGTTGTCAGTTAGTGGTTGTCAGTCACTAGTTGTCAGTCACTAGTTGTCAGTCACTAGTTGTCAGTTACTAGTTGCAGGCAGTTCTTTCAGGCGCATGGGCGACTCTTTCCAAAAGCAACTGTTTCTATCTTGACAGGTCGGGGGACGTGGTACAGCAGACAAACGGCAGATCAGTGACGAGGAGACAAAAGGAAGTTTTTGGGGAGTGTTCATTGAGATGTTCTATGGTGGAGGTCTGTCAGTGCCCTGGCGTGGCTTGTTAGGATTGATTTTGGAAGCGTCTTCGGCGCTTGAGTTGTCGTTAACTTTCTAGATTTTTGTAGGTTTACCTGACCTTGCCGACTCGCCCTTATCAACCCCTCCTGCTGCGGATTTTGCATGGTGTAACCGGATTATCGGCGATCGCCGCCATCCTCACCGCCGCTTGGACGTTCGACACCTACGATGCCCGGTGGATTGACCTGCCCCTGCCCCGCTGGCCAGAAATCGAAGGCATCCACGGCACGTTTGGGCTATATGCGCTGTTGGCCTTTCCGCTGCTGGTGCTATATGCCTTTCGCCAGGGCGATCGCCGCCTAGCCCAGCCCGATTCTCTGGCCACGCTGACCCGCGTATCTCCAGCACGACCGCTCTGGTGGTATGCGCTACATCGCTGTACCAATACGTCCATGCTGCTGGCGATGACCTTTGCGCTATTTTCCGGCAAGATGATGGATTCTGGCTGGCTACCACGCGGCGAAACCCATCACGCCTGGTATCTGACGCATCTTGCGTCTTGGGTGGTGCTGGTGGTTGCGCTGGGGCTGCACTTGCTGATGTCGGCCAAGGTCGGGGGACAGCCGCTACTGCTGTCGATGGTGGACTGGCGATTCCGCGAAAAAGATCATCCCCGACACTGGCCATGGCATATCGCTCAGACTTGGCAGCAGTGCCAGTTCAACACACTGCACGGTTGGCTGGTCTGGGCCCGCCGCGTGAGGCTCCTAGAAGCACTGATTTTGCTGACGATCGCCCTATCCTGGATCATTCCAATCTTCAAGCATTAATCTACATCTTCGTTCTTCGTTCTTCTCTCTTCTCTCTTCTTCTCTCTTCTCTCTTCTCTCTTCCCCTTTCCCCAAGCGATTAAAACCATCTGAGGAAGGGAATAAAAAAAATCTATGAAAAATCCCGGCGGGTGGGCCGGGATGGTGGGTGAGGAGCATGCATATTCAAAAGTTTAAGAGGAGGCTATGACGACCAAGTGACATCCCAAACACATCTCTGTGAAATTAGATATTGAGGGCTTTTATTTTGAAATTAAGTAGGTAGACCAAATTAAAAACTGGATTCCAAACCCTGCGTCGCCCGCGCAGCGGGCAGCGCAGAGTTCTGGATTTGATGTTTCTGGATTTGATGTTTATTTATGCCCACCTACTGATTTGAAAGCAAATTGTTTTTGTGTTGCGTGAAGAATCGTCCTCCAAACAGACCTGACCTCCACTCCTGAATTGCAAAATTGCAAAACGCTGCTTCTCGACCACCCGGCTGGCTTGTCTGGCTAGTTCTAACAATGGGGATTCTTTCGGTATCTACGGCGGCCCTGTTTATCCGGCTGGCGCTGCAAGCAGCAGGCGCGGGTGGTGCCGGGTTTAGCCTGTTTTTGGCGGCCACGCGGCTGTCGATGGCGGCGCTGATTTTGCTACCCGCGTGGCGTGGGTTTCCGGTGGCGGCGCTGCGGCGCGATCGCCCTGAGAAATCTGAAGAAGATTCTGCCAAATCTGCGCGGCGATCGCTCCTCTACTCGGCTGGGGCAGGCGTGTTTCTAGCGCTGCACTTCGCCGCCTGGATTACATCACTGTCTTACACGTCGATTGCGGCTTCAACCACACTGGTAACGACGAATCCGGTGTGGGTGGCGCTGCTGTCGTGGATGTGGTTCAAGGAAAGGCCATCCGGGTTGACCAGCCTGGGCATTGCGATCGCCCTCACAGGCAGTCTCTTAATCGGGCTGGCGAGCAGCACAGGCAGCGCGGCAGGTAGCGATCCGCTGTTGGGCAATGGGCTGGCGCTGGTGGGTTCCTGGGCTGTGAGCTTCTACTTCTTGCTGGGGCGTGAGGCCCAGCGCAAAGGACTAAGCATTGGACATCACGCTGCCCTGGCCTACAGTGTGGCGGCGCTGGTGCTGCTGCCGCTGCCGCTGATGGCCGGCCAGGAATACACAGGCTACCCCCCCGCCGTCTATGGCTATGCGCTGCTGATGGCGCTGTTTCCGCAGGCCATTGGGCACACCAGCCTCAACTGGGCAGTCCGCTGGGTATCTCCAACGCTGGTGACGCTCACGATCCTGGCGGAACCCGTTGGCTCTAGTATTTTGGGTTTCCTAGTATTTCAGGAAGACCCGGGGCGTTCTGTGCTGTTGGGAGCAGCCATAATCTTGCTAGGCGTGGCGATCGCCGCTATGGGCAATCGGCCAAAACCATCCCTGCCCTAACGGAAAAAGCAGCTATCCCACCCAGAGGGCGCTTCGGTGTTCTCAGACGGCTGCTCTGGCTTGGAGAAACGTGGCTGAGGGAGGCGCGGCTGACTCGCTGGCTGCCCACTTTGAAAGTGACTGCTCGGCTGGGGAGCAGGCGAGTTTGCAGGACGAACAGACGGGCGGGCAGACTGTCGGGGCGGCATCGGCGGTGGCGGAGTCGCCGACCCTGCGGAGGGCACAAACACCCCCGACGCTTCTGGAAAAGGAGAGAGCGATCGTTGTGGCCTGACATGCAGGCGATGGGCCGCATAGCTGCTGGCCCCGACCGAGGGCAGAGGGGCGCTGTCAGAAGCTAGGGCTGGCGTGTTTGCTGGAGCCGCTGAAACACTGGCTGTCGTGGTTTCTCTGGGGGCAGTGCGGTAGGCACCGGGCACAAACCGACTCTGCGGTGTTGTCAGCGCTTCCTCGACAGCAATTGGCAAGGTTTCCCAACTCAGCCGCTCGTTTTTCAAGACCCGCCGCAGTTGGTAGAGTGCGTTTTGCATCACGGGCGACGGCTTGGATTGCAGTGGCTCATAGGAGCGCAGCGGATCACGACGAATGACGGCGATCGCCCGCTGCACCGCCTGAGCAACCTGTGCGCCGTAGGTGGCCCTGCCTCGACGAATCTGATGCTGTAGCCCCTGCTTAGAGGTGGCGTAGAGGGCAGGCAGTTGGTTCAGCGCGTAGGCAATCAGTTCTAGCCGATTAATATAGGACGCAACCTTGGGTGGCAGAGCCTTGAGTTGGCGATCGACCTCCTGCTCGACCAGCGATTCCATCGCGTTTTGGTAAATGTTCATGACGTTTTCAGCAATCTATACTGCGGTGGTTTGGGGGTGAGTGGGGGCAATTCTGCGTTGTGGAAGTAGCCCAAGGCTGGCGTGTTAAAGAGGCTTCTAAAGAGGCTTCTGAAGAAACGCTTGAGGTCTTAGCGGATGCTCAAGAATGAAGGCCTTGAATGAAAACTTCCCAGCAGCTTACGAAGCTGCCATAACCGATGAGAATGTATAGGTTGAATCCCTAATGCCCTAATGCCAGGGAGCAACTGACAACTTCAGCACCTACGTCGCAGGCATTGCGGTCTGTTGCAATGACAGACACCTGCAATGACAGACACCTGCAATGACAGACATAGTGACAGACGACAGAATGCGCCAGGCTAGTAAGTGAAATACCAGCGCGAGTGAAATAAAGTTCTCAGTGGCCCCCTGAGCTACAAGCTGCAAGCCGTCGTAGACCGACACGTTTAACCTGCAACCAGTACTGCAACCAGTAGTAGATCTGCGTAGCGCTCCCAGACCTGCTGGTCTGAGGCCAGGCACCCTTACAAAACCAACATTGTCTGATGTTAGTTCTGTAAGTATAACCCGCGATCGCCCAATCTAGCCTAGAAGCCCTTGAGGAAATCCCTGACATGGTTAACCCTTAATCTGGCAGTGAGACGTGCAGTTTGGCCGACGCTTACTCAGTAAGTCTGTTGGTGAGCCTGCTGACGATTCCAGGACGATTCAAAGGCGATCGCTCTGGCTTAGAGTTGCGACCAGAGAATTGCGACTCAGAGGGAGTTGCGATTCAGCAGGACTAACAGCAGGGTTGATGCAGTGCTTACACGTAAGAAGCATCAGCGTGACTGCATTATAAGATGCAAGAAATACGGATTTATACGTAAAAACACGTAAAACCCTGCGAACTTTCTGTGAATCTACGGCTTTACTTTAGACTCTCAAGTATGGAAAACGAGCTTTTCCCGGGTTATTCCTGATTGCTGACTAAAGAGAACTGCGTTGCTCGTTTCTGAATCTAGTAACATCGATTCTCGATTCTGGATTTGCGATTTTGGAATGCTGTAAGCGATAAGGCTGCAAAAAGCTGCGGCGTTGATTCAAAAGTGAAAGATTCAAAAGTGAAAGATTCAAAAGTCAGGAATTTAAGCTAATTTCTTCGCTAAGGCTAGATTTTTTCGCGCTGCGGCTGGATCAGCAGGGATAGCCCGACCGTCCAGGCGATCGCCATCATCCAGCCGCCCAGAATGTCGCTGGGATAATGCACGCCCAGATAGAGCCGCGTCCAGGCGATCGCCAGCACAAACAGCACCCCAAACAGCACTGCCCACAGTCGCCAGCGCGACGACCCCAGCAAAATCAGCAGCACGACCACGAGGGCTACACTCGTCATGGCATGTCCGCTGGGAAAGGAGAAATCGTGGGGTCGGGGTGTGCCAGAGTCCCACAAAAAGGGGCGATCGCGCTTCCAAAGGGCCTTGAGTCCAATGTTGATCAGAGTGGTGCCGGCCAGGGCCAGCACCACATAGAGGAGCGATCGCCAGCGTTTTAGCGCGGCCAGGGCGATTCCCGAAGGGAAAGTGCGCCGCACCGCTTGCGCGAACACTATGCGAATCGCCATCAGCCCCGCCAGCGGCGGCAAAATCCACGGCGACCCCAGCCGCGTGATTCCCTGAGCAAGGCGATCGAGTGTGGTCGTAGCAGTGGCGTGAACCGCCAGCAAAATCGGCTCGTCCCAAGGAAAATTGCCCAACTTCCACACGCCAAACCCCAGCAGCCCAAAGCCTGCCAGCGGTAGCCCCACACCCAAAATCCACAGGCTGGTCACAGGAGACGTGGTCAAAGCGATTTCTTCCTGAGCTAACCCCTCTTTTGCGTCGCCTGCCATGCTCTGCTCCTTATCCCTTCTGGCTTGCCCAATCTCAAATCCCTTACCCAGCGCTAGGGGTGAAATTGTGAGACGTTCCACAAAAACTCTGGACTGCCAACCCAAGAATCGTCAATAGACCTCTTGCGTGAATCGTTGTGCGGCACCGCCGCGCAACGATTCACGCGCTCAAAACAGCATTCATGCAAGAGGTTTAATCCAAAATCGCTCTGAGTGTGGCACAAATCCACCCGCCCAGACCGCTTCTTGCGTCACAAACGATGTTTTCCGAGGATATGGGCAGAACTGGAAAAACCGTAGAAAGAATAATTTTTCTAACGAGTTTTTTGTCCTGGCGGGTGGGCTTCTAGAGTTGCCCTATACTGCCATCAGAATCTGGGGTCGGTTAACGAGTTGGAGAGAATGCACCATGCTCACGCCTCGCAAACGGACTGCTCTGGGGCTGGCGATCGCCATTGGTCTATTCGGACTATTTCTGGCTCTGCCGCTGGGGATCGGGATGCCGGGGGCGATCGCCGACGACGCGCCGCCTGCCCCTGCCGACAACCCCTATCTGCAACCCGCGCCGACTCAGCCCGTTGGCTATTACGACTATTTTGGCAAGCTGCTCAGCCCCGCCGAAGCGCGATCGCTCGTGGCCAGCATCGGGCTAGACCCAGACGACCCCACCGCCTATCCCCGCATTGGCGCGGTCGAGATTACAGAAACGCTGTTAAAGCGGGGGCGCGAAATTTTCTTTGACCGCGACGTGGGCGATATGTTTGGCTTGCAGCGCGTCTTTGGCTTTCAAAATGGCGTGACCCGGCTGCTGCCGGAATATATTCTGGCGGTGTTGCGGCAGGGCATGGTGCCCACCAGCAACCTCAAGATTTACCCATTGCGGCGGATTCAAGTGGGCGATCGCACTTTATTTCCGGCAGTGCCCGTCAGCACGGGGTTTGAGCTAAAGCGCCACGGCTTTCGGTTTCGCACGCTGGGCGATATTCTCCAGAGCTTTTTACCGATCGGCCTCAAGCTCTCTGGCGACATCACCTGCGCCGTTTGCCACGCCGCGCTCGACCCCAAAGGCAATGTGCTAGACGGCGTGCCCAATGGCGATCTGAACATTCCACTGTTCATCGCGCTGGCTCCCAACAGCGCCGCTGGGTTTGCCCGCCTGAATTTCGACCCGCTCGATCCCCAGTTTCAGGGCAATGGCAAGCAAATCATCGGCAGCGACGGCCAGCTTGTCACGTTGCCCGATCCCCAAAAGCTGGAGTTTGCCTTTGACAGTGCTGTGATGGACGTGCCCCAGGGCAACTTTGAAAGCTCCCCCGACCGCATCAACAACACCACGCAAATTCCTACGGCCTTTAGCTTTCAAAATCGACCATTTGGCTTCGATGGAAATTTTGCGGTCGGGCCTTTTGGTGGGCTGAGCGCGATTAACAATGCGGTGCATTCCTCCGAGGTGAATCTGCTGGCAGCAGCGCAGCGCAGTGCCGAAGCGCTGGGCATCGACCCGGAGGTGTATCTGGGGGTGGTGCTGCAAAATGCGGTCGATCGCAAGATTCGCCTGCCAGAGGGAGATGCCGTCAAGCCGTCGGTGTGGCTGCGGCAGGTCGCGCCCGATCTCACCAAAGCAGAGCTAGAAGATCAGATTCCTGCGCCGGGTGCGGGCACTTATCCGCTGCTGGAGCCGAGCTTGTTTACCTACAACGGGCTGATCTTTACGCCCGATACGAACCGCAAGAAAGACATCGCCAGCGGCCCCTTCCTGTTTGCCAACAACGCCATGGCCGCGTGGCAAGATAGCCTGCTGCCGCCGCCCAACCGCAGCGAGGAAAACCGTCTGGCGCTGGAGAATGGCTCTGTGGCGCGGGGGGCTAAGGTGTTTGAGCAGGCAAATTGCGCCACTTGCCACATTCCGCCGTTCTACACCGACAACCAGATTCACCCGATCGCCGAAATCCAGACGAATCCTGCACGCGGGCGATCGCGCTTGGGGTTAGAAAAATTCCTGGTGCCGCCCAAGCTTTATGCCTTCGATACGCCTGTGCCGCCGCCCGCTGACGCAGCGGTGCTGGATGTGCCGACCGAAGGCATTGCCGACAGCCCCACCAGCCTGCCAAAGGGCATCTCGCCAGACGGCGGCTACAAAACCCTGTCGCTGCGCGGTTTGTATATCACTGCGCCCTATCTGCACGATGGCGGTGTCGCTGTGGGCAAAAATGCGTTGACGGTCAAACCTGATGGTTCCTTTGAAATCACCAATCCGCGCCAATTGGGATTGTCGGCAACGCTCTCGCGGGGCATTTTACCGGATGCCGCCAACAGCCTTACGGCATTGGTCGATCGCCAGTTCCGCGCCCAGGTCATTGCTGCCAATAATGCCGATCCAGCCCTCGTGCGGAGTAACTTGGATGGAACTGGACACCCCTACTATGTCGATGCTGAGGCTGGCTTTACCCCCCGTCAGCAGCGCGACCTAATCAACTTTTTGATGGCACTTGATGATAACCCCGGACAGTATTAGCTCAAGACTGATCTGAGGCCTAGAATTTTGGGAACCTGGGATTTTAGAGATTTTTTTAGAGACTTATTTTTTAGAGACTTATTTTGAAAGAACGAGATCCCACTCCTGGCTAGTGGCATTCCAAACGGGAGCCGCCGTTTCGCCAACGACATACGGCCCCCAGTAGCGGCGCGACCCGTCTTGGGCAAAAGCCGTCAGCACGTCGCCAGTCTGCACCTGCAAATCGGCCTCGCCTTCAGGCAGGGCCAGCAGCAGTCCTTTGGTGCTGCCTTCCTGCGGTGCAAAATCCCAATGGATGGGTTCGCCATAGCGCTCTGAGCCATCCGCGTTGCGGGTCTTTGTGTGGCGAGAGAGCAGGGCGACCCGCACGGGATGGTCGGTCTGGTTGCTGACTCGCAGGGCCCCAGTCTGGGCGATCGCACGTTGAGGCGCGGTGGGGGTGGCAGGTGCGGCAATGGGCGTAGTCGTGGGTGCAGCAGTGGGCGGCGATGTGGCTGGAGTAGGGCTGACCGCAACAGGCGGACTGGGTTCGTCTTGCACCGGAGGCGGATCTACTGGCGACGGCACGCCTTCATATTGAATGGAAATTTGGAACTGGCTGAGAAACCAAACCGTCAACCCCAACAGCACAACGCCAATGGCAGCAGGGTAAACACTTCGCTTGGTCATGATCTTCATCTTGTTGCCCCTGCTCTCGATGGATGCCCAGTAGGATGCACAAACCTGATATGTCGCATTCTGTGTGAACTTTCTCCTCTAATCTACTCAGTCAGGCTGGGTTTGCGGACGGCAAAATGCTAGATAAATGCTAAAAGTTTGGGGCGATCGCCTCAAGACGACCCAAATCCCCCCAAACTTACCGGGCGATCGCCTCACATGCTAAAACGGATGAGAATCATCGCTCGCTTCATGAGTACTAACACTTAAGTACCAAAACCTACGCTCTAAACTAATTCTTCTCCCTAAATTGCTCTACCTATGGCTCAAACTTCTACTCCCCGCGTCTTGCTCGTCGAGCCAGATGAGGTTCTGGCCCACAGCCTGAGCAGCGACCTGCGCGAATCGGGCTATGAAACAGCCATCGCCCACGACTACACTACGGGGATTCGCCAGGTCGCCGAATTTCAGCCCTCGCTGATCGTCATTGACCGGATGCTGGGTGGCGAGTCGGGCCTATCGCTCTGTCAGCATCTACGGGCCAGCGGGGCGCGAGTTCCCGTAGTACTGCTGATGGCGCGAGACATGGTAGACGACCGGGTCGCCTGTCTAGAGGCTGGAGCCGACGACTATTTCCTGAAGCCCTATCGCAGCGACGACTTTTTGCGGCTGGTGCAGCTTTATCTCAAGCCAGATACCTCCACTAGCGAGCAACTGCGGTTTGCGGATCTGGTGTTGGATCTGTCAACCCGCTGCGCCCTGCGGCAAGATCGCGTCATCGACCTGACGATGAAAGAATTTGAACTGCTGAAATACCTGATGGAGCATCCGCGAGAAGTGCTGACGCGGGAGCAGATTTTGGAAAATGTCTGGGGCTATGACTTCATGGGCGAGTCGAATGTGATCGAGGTCTACGTGCGCTATCTGCGGCTCAAGATCGAAGACGAAGGCGAGAAGCGCCTGATCCAGACGGTGCGGGGGGTTGGCTATGTTTTACGAGAAGCGTGAAAGGGTTGACATGAGGGATATAAATCGTTGGCGAAAGCAGGGCCATCGAGCGGTCTGTATGGCTGGTGCGGTGGGGCTAAGCGCCCTGCTGCTGGGCTGTAGCCCAAGTGTGCCGGA
>JBDNCP010000015.1:0-46864 GCA_046719575.1 Cyanobacteriota bacterium | reverse complement strand
TCCCTTAAACCCTTATGTCCGAGTCCACTCCTCCTTCTTCGATTCCTGAATCTAATGCAACGGCTTCTCCGGTCGAGTCTGCTGAAGCCGGACTCAATGGTGTTGCGGAGGCGGCAGGCGAGGCGGGTTCGGCGGCGCGTCAGCTTTTGGGCATGAAGGGCGCAAAGTCTGGCGAGACGAATATCTGGAAGATTCGCCTCCAGCTTATGAAGCCAATCACCTGGATTCCGCTGATCTGGGGCGTGGTGTGCGGCGCGGCCGCCTCGGGCAACTACACCTGGACGCTGGAAAATGTGCTGATTTCGGCGGCTTGTATGCTGCTGTCGGGACCGCTGCTGGCTGGCTATACGCAGACCCTTAATGACTACTACGATCGTGACATCGACGCGATTAATGAACCCTATCGCCCGATTCCCTCTGGCGCGATTTCGGTGCCGCAGGTAAAGGCACAGATTTTGATTTTGCTGTTTGCAGGGTTGGCGATCGCCTACGCGCTAGACCAGTGGGCCGGGCACGAGTTTCCGCAAATTACGGCGATCGCCCTGTTCGGCTCTTTCCTGAGCTACATCTATTCTGCGCCACCGCTGAAGCTCAAGAAAAACGGCTGGCTGGGCAACTATGCCCTTGGCGCAAGCTACATCGCCCTGCCGTGGTGGGCAGGCCAGGCGCTATTTGGCGAACTGTCTCCGACAGTGATGGTGTTGACGCTGTTTTACAGCCTTGCAGGGCTGGGCATCGCCGTGGTGAACGACTTTAAGAGCGTAGAGGGCGATCGCCAGCTTGGGCTAAAGTCCCTCCCTGTCATGTTTGGCATTGGCACAGCAGCGTGGATTTGCGTGCTGATGATCGACTTGTTTCAAGGCGGCATTGCGGCGTATCTCATGGGCATCGGGCAAAATCTCTACGCCGTGCTGCTGATTTTGCTGGTGATTCCGCAGATTGTGTTTCAGGATATGTATTTCCTGCGCGACCCGCTGAACAACGACGTGAAATATCAAGCCAGCGCCCAGCCGTTTTTGGTGTTGGGAATGCTGGTCGCTGCGCTGGCGATCGGTCATGCAGGCGTATAGCCCGTTAGCCACGCAACCCATCCTGCAAAATCCAAACCCCAAAACCCAAAACCTAAAATCCCAAATCGGCATCCCCTCCCATGCCCGTCGTCCGCGTCCGCCAGCACGTCAACCCGCTTAGCCAAAAATATCAGCAGCCCGTTTCACCGCCAGATTGGGCGCAGGTGTTCGCAAATCCGGCCCGGCCGCTGCATTTGGACATCGGCTGCGGACGGGGCGTGTTTTTGCTAAAGATGGCGCAGGTCGAGCCGGAATGGAATTTTTTGGGGCTAGAGATTCGAGAGCCGCTGGTGGAACAGGCGCTGAAGTGGCGCAGTGAGGAAGCACTGAGCAACCTGCACTACATTTTTTGCAACGCCAGCAATTCGCTGGAGCCGCTGCTGCGATCGCTCCCACCCAACATCCTCCAGCGGGTCAGCATCCAGTTTCCCGACCCCTGGTTCAAAAAGCGCCACCAA
The DNA here is from genome assembly GCA_046719575.1 of Cyanobacteriota bacterium. Classification (GTDB taxonomy): domain Bacteria; phylum Cyanobacteriota; class Cyanobacteriia; order Elainellales; family Elainellaceae; genus Thermoleptolyngbya. Next base: position 45,336 of record JBDNCP010000015.1, on the reverse strand, counting down.
AAGCGGCGTGTGGTGCAACCCAGCATGGTGAACACGTTGGCAAAGTATATGCCGCCCGGCGGTGTGGTGTTTTTGCAATCGGATGTGGAGGCGGTGGAAGCGGAGATGTGCGATCGCTTTCAGGAGCATCCGGCATTTCAGCGGCAGTCCGTAGAATGGTTGCCCAGCAACCCGCTGCCCGTGTCTACCGAGCGCGAAGAGTCCACGCTGTCTCGCAGGGAGCCTGTGTTTCGGGCATTGTTTATCAGGGTGTTGCAAGAGGGGACGGGGTGATGGGGTGGTGGGCGGAAAAAACGAAAAACGAAACCTCTTCGTTCTTCTCTCTTCGTTCTTCGTTCTTCATTCTTTTCTCTTCCCCCACTCCCCCCAACACCCAACTTCAAACCCACGACGGCAGCCAGCGGCGCAGTTGCAAGTCGCCAGCCGAGATGGGTAACCCCAAAAACAGCGGCATCCAGAAGATGAAGCCAAGGACGACGAGGGCGATCGCCCCCCAAGCCAGCAGTCTCGACCAGGACTGGGCACTCCGCAGCCAGCGATCCAGCACCAGCGCCAGTCCCAGCACCGTGAACAGTTCCGCGCTCATGTAGTGATAGAGAAACGTGCAGCGCGTCACCCGCATCCACATCAGCCATTGCACCGCCCAGTTGCCCACTACAAACGCCGCTGCGCTCAGGTATTGTTGCATTGCTGGCGGCAGCAAGAGCGCTTCAGCATTGCCCGACCGCGCAGCCCAGAGCGCCCGCCCCCAGCGCCATAGCCAGTAGCCCACCGCACCCGCCAGCAGCACCACTGCCAGCGTCGAGAGCCACCACAGCGTCGGCGTGCCCATCGCATGAACATCGTAAATCACGTCGCCAGTCGCCGTGGGCGCATCGGGCCCAACAATGGGCACAGGGTCGCCTGGAGCCGCCGTTTTGTAAAAATAGGCAACCGGACGCAGCATCAGCGGCCAGGTATACCACGGCGAACAGTAGGGGTGAGCCTCCATGCCGCCCACGCGGCTGTGGTAGTCCAGAATGCGGTTTTGCCAGCCTGCAAAACTGGTGCTGGGGTCGAGTTTAATGTAGGGCAGCCAGCTCAGCCAGTAGGTGAAAAAGGGAATGCCCGCCATACTCAGCGCCCACACGCCCGCATTCAGCCGGGTCAAGTTCGACAGCGGCGCGGCAAAGGACAGGCTGGGCAATCCGCGCTGCTGCAATTGCTGCATTCCCCATGCCACTATCCACAGCAAGTATGCGCCCGCTAGAAACGCGACTCCATTCCACTTAATCCCCACCGACGCGCCAAAGCCTGCACCCGCGATCGCCAAATTGAGCCAAACAGCAGGGGTCAGCTTGCTCGCAGAACCCAGCGTGTGGAGCGATCGCAGCAAAAACCACCAGCCCAACAGTCCAAATAAGATGAGGTAAACATTGTTCAACGCATAGCGCGACTCGACCAATAAGAAGCCTTCGCAGGTTGCCAGCAGCGCCGTCAGCAGTGCAACGGTTTTGCGCCCGGTCAGCAGATGGGCGATCGCCCCCAACACCAGCGGAATCACCGCCCCCGTCACCGCATTCAGCCAGCGATAGCTAATCGTTGACACATACAGCCCGCTCAGCCCGTTGTAGGTTTCTGGCCCGCCCCAGCCCAGCCGCTCCGACAGCCAGATGCCGCCCGCAATCAGATACGTGCTGAGGGGCGGATGCCCGCCAAATTCCTGCTTTCCCTGCAAAAAGGCCGCCGCAAACTTGGCGTAATACACCTCGTCAAAGACCAGCGTGTTGAATCGTCCCAACCCCCACAGCCGCAGCGCCAGCGATACGACAAAAATGCCCACCAGCCCCAGCCCATACCCCGGCAGCCAGGAGAATGACGCAGCAGATTTGAAACGCTTGGAAAATCGGACGGGGCGGCTCATGGGCAATCAAACGAACAGCATCTCAACCATCATAAACAACCATCCCTGTGTCGATTTTGGATTTTGGGTTGGCGATTTGAGATTGCGGGTCTGGGAGTCTACAGGGCTTCCAACGCCAAAAGACTCAACCCTCTGTACCCGTTTTACGCCGCGCAGAGCAACGCCCGTCGAATCCCTGTTCTCCGCTCTGCCCTTTCGGGAATTCTGAAGACTGGAGACAACAGGGTGGATCATGCTAGCAAGAGTTTGGAGCGCCTCGCTCATCGGCATCGATGCGATGAAGGTAGGCGTGGAGGTCGATATCGCCGGGGGGCTGCCTGCGATTGTGGTGGTGGGGCTGCCCGATACCGCCGTGCAGGAGTCCAAAGAGCGCGTCAAGGCAGCGCTGAAGAACGCGGGCTATGCCTTTCCGATGCGGCGTGTTGTGGTTAATCTCACCCCTGCGGATTTACGCAAAGAGGGACCCAGCTTTGATTTGCCGATTAGCATGGGCATTTTGGCGGCATCGGAGCAGGTGAATGTGCAGCTTTTGGAGCAGTTTATCTTGCTAGGGGAGGTGTCGCTAGATGGGTCGCTGCGGGCAGTGGCGGGCGTGCTGGCGATCGCCGCTACGGCCAAGCAGTTGGGAATGCGCGGCATCCTCGTACCTGCTGACAACGCCCGCGAGGCCGCCTTGGTGCAGGGCATTGATGTGTACGGCTTTCAGCATTTGTCAGAAGTGGCAGATTTTCTAAACCATCCCGATCGCTATCAGCCGCTTCGGGTAAATGCGACAGAAGAACTAGCGCGATCGCCCTTTAGTGGGCTAGACCTCAAAGACGTAAAAGGCCAGGCCCAGGCCCGCCGCGCCCTGGAAATTGCCGCCGCTGGGGGGCATAATTTGGTCTTCGTGGGCCCACCGGGCAGCGGCAAAACCATGCTGGCTCGGCGGCTTCCGGGCATTTTGCCGCCGCTCAGCTTTGAAGAAGCGCTGGAGGTGACGCAAATCCACTCCGTCGCCGGACTGCTCAAGGAACGGGGTAGCCTAGTGTGCGATCGCCCCTTTCGCAGTCCCCACCACTCCGCCTCGGGCCCGTCACTGGTCGGCGGCGGCAGTTTCCCTCGCCCCGGAGAAATCTCGTTGGCACACCGAGGAGTTTTATTCCTGGACGAACTCACAGAGTTCAAACGGGATGTCCTCGAATTTCTACGGCAGCCGCTCGAAGATGGCTGCGTCACCATTTCGCGCACGCGCCAGTCGGTCGCTTTTCCAGCCCAGTTTACCCTGGTCGCCAGCACAAATCCCTGTCCCTGCGGCTATTTTGGCGATACGGTGCAGGCTTGCACTTGCTCTCCACGCGGGCGCGAGCAGTATTGGGCAAAGCTATCGGGGCCGCTGATGGATCGGATCGACCTGCAAGTCGCAGTAAATCGGCTAAAGCCAGAGGAAATGATTCAGCAGCCCAAAGGTGAAGATTCTCAGACTGTGCGCCAGCGCGTGCAGCAGGCGCGGAGTCGTTCTCAGGCGCGGCTCCAGAGCGAAGGGCTGCGGTGCAATGCCGAGATGCAGAGCCGCCATTTGCGGAAATGGTGTCAGTTGGACGATGCCACGCAAGCCTTGTTAGAAGGGGCGATTCGCAAGCTGGGGCTATCGGCCCGCGCTACAGATCGCATCCTCAAGGTTGCCCGCACGATTGCCGATCTGACGGGTGAAGACCGGTTGCAAACCGCTCACGTTGCCGAAGCGATTCAGTACCGCACCATCGACCGAATGCAGTAGGCGCAAAGGGTTTGGCTAGTCTACCCAGCCAATTTCGTCGTTGCTAATCGAGGGGGCGACGGGGCCGGGCAACGGCGGCGGCGATTGCAAGGTGCGTCGTAGCTCTAGCTGAGAGGTTTGCGAGGGTTCGTGACCCGGATGCACCTCTTTTCGGGGGGACGGAGCCGAGGCAGACGGGGTGGACGTTGCAGCGGGCTGGGCGAGGGGTTGGGCAGTAGCGGAGGCGAGGGGTTGGGGAGTAGCGGGGGCTTTGGCTTCTGCGCTAAGTTTGGCGTTTAGCTCTGTCAACTGCACGATGACGCGCTTGGCTTCATCTAGCTCAGTCTTGAACTGGGCAACGGCAGCGGCTTCGGACTTCAGTTGGTCGATCTGAGTCTGCTGGGCAGCTAGCTCGGCCTCAAGGGCTTCAATCTTGCGCTGGAGGATGGCTTCATTGGCCTGAGAGGTTTCCAATGCAGCTTGCAGATCAGACTGGGGGGATGAAGCGGCATCGGGAGTGATGTTGGGGATAGATTCGGGGGCGATCGCCCCATGCTCCATCTCAGAAGATTCAGAACTCACAGTCTGAGAATCCTTCTCTTCCGCCATCGGTTCGGGCGTGGATGCGTCTGTCTGCTCTAGTTCTGTCCGCTCTAGTGTTGAGGTGGTTTTCGTGTCAGTGTGATTTTCCATATTGCTTTTCTCCCGTGCCCGACTCGACGCAGTAAAGCGTCTCTGCGGCTTAACTCGCTTGCGTGCCATGCTACCTGATCTAAACCCTATACCATTCTCCTCCGCCTGACTATAGCGCCGAATCTTTCACAAGTGAGGAATCCATCACGTAAATTGACGCGGGTTCATCAAATTTCAGGTTTAATCGCGACAAGAGGCCTCCAAATGCCATCCAGCCCTATTCCATCCAGCCTCAATAGACTTCTTGCGTGAATGGTGGCGCGGTACCGCGCCACGATTCACGCTCTCAAAACAGCATTCATGCAAGAGGTTGAATGTTTCATCCAAAAAGCTTTAGCCAGAAAGCAAAGAAAACGCCGTCGGAGTCTGAGAGAGAAAGACCCAACGGCGCTACCGAACTGGATGAGTTAAATCGACAGATTTTGATTAATCAGAGCGATCGCCTATAGCGGCCCCTCAAAGTTGCTGTTGGGCTGTCCCAGGTTGCTGCCGATGGGCCCCTGAGAGACATAGCCGATGCGCTCGTTGTTGGCCTTGCCAGTGTAGAACACGCGGACAAACTTGCGACCCGCTTCCACGTAGCTATCCTGCGGCTCCGTCAGGAATACCGTCGCGCCACCTGCGGGGCCGTCGTTTTGGGCTTTGCCCGGTTCCCAATAGGCCAGCAGCCCGTTGGGTGCGCTGGTCATCCGAACCCGATAGCGTGCGCCCTTGCGGATCTCGGTGGGAACGCGGAGGAAAGTCGCGTTGACCCAGCCAATCACAGGCTCTTTGATTTGGGCCCGTCCATCACCAACAATCCCTGTCAGCTTTACACGCTGGCTAGGGGGCAGGTTGATCCCCACGCCGCTGAGATCGGCATAGTCGTAAACCTGAACGGCACGGTTGGTTTCGCGGGTTTGATTAACCAATTCGCGCTTTTCTTGAATGGTCACCATAAGGTGAAGACTCCTTATCCTATGTATAGGTAACTTTGTGAGTTTGATTTTGCGAGTTTGATTTTGCTTAACTTTGCTTAGACAGGGCGCGGCTTATGCGTTGTCTAGGCATAAGGTATGCGTAACGGATATGTATGCTGCGAAGCTATCGTGTGCCTCGCAGGAGTAACTTCACCAAGGCTTCGTAGAATTTCGGAGGCGATCGCCCCTATTTCCAAAAAAATTCCGCTTGTCCTCCGTGAAAATGCGCGGCAGAGTTCGTGAAAAAAGCGCGATCGCCCAGACAGACCCACCGTTTGGCAAGCTATCTGGGCGATCGCAGCACTTAGCAATCAACCTTGCAATCAACCTTCGAGAAGACGCTAATTTCTAGCCATCTAGTAGGCCATCACCCTGCTTCAGGATTTCCTTCAGGAACCAGCGGTGCTTTTGATGAACCTGCACCAGACGGGTCAGCAAATCCGCAGTGCCAATGTCGCCTGCATCGTCGGCTAGCTCTGCATCCTCATGCATTTCCTTGATGATATGCTCATGCATGGCGATCGCCTCTTCCACCATCTGGCGCACCTTCAGCGTGCCCTTCGAGGGCTTCACCGTCGCCGTCGGCAGATAGTCAGCAGGGTCAGCAATCGGCGCACCATCCAGCATCAGACTCCGCTCAGCCAATTCGTCCAGCATGGCAAAAATCTCATTGCCATGTTCTTCAAACAGCAGGTGCAGATCACGGAACAGCGGCCCGTAGGTCATCCAGTGATACTTTTTGTAGTTCAGGTAAGCGACCAGCGTATTTGCTTGTTCGCGGTTCAGCGCTTTGACCAAGGCAGTTTGACGAGCATCTAGTGTCGTTGTCATAACAAAAACCTCGCTAGCTAACGATTATCAAAGATTCGGTTCAAACGTTTCAAACATTCAGCAACTCAATCAGTTAGTTAGTCACTGATGGTTAGTCACTGATAGCGTCATACAGGTAGCGTCATACAGGTAGCGTCATACAGGTAGCGCCATACAGGGCAATCCGGCGGTGGCTCAAGGCCACAGAGGCATCCTTCCAAAGGTGAATCCCTCCCGCAATAGATCAGCCAAAGCCAGAAAACTCACAAACCAGCCGCACGGCTCCAAAGTTCTCAGTAATCTTCAGTTGTATCTAGTGTCTGGCACTTTCCTGAAATCTTCATCCTTCCAAAGAGACACGTTTCCCAAGAACGATGGCTCTACCTCCCGTTGGTTGACCGACCGTAAACCTTACAAACGAGCGACCAGACGGGCAATCATGGAGCCAGAGCAATCATCCAGAGTCATCTAGAGCCACTTGGAGTGATCCAAACTCATCCAGAGTCATGCACAGTCGTTTAACTTTCTGATTGCAGGTTTACCCAGACAATCTTTCTAAATCATACTCGTTATGAGTTTGTTTTGACAACCCCTTTAACCTGCTGCATCAGTCCTCACCCAGCTGAGTAAATAGACCAAATTAAAAATAGACCCTAAACCCTGCGCGGGCGGCGCAGGGTTTTTAGGTTTTATTAGGTTTTATGTTGATTAATGCCTACCCACTTAGAATCCCGTTCCTACCTGCTCAAACTAAAGGGCCGCCTTTTCACAGAGCCAATTGCTCGAAAAGACAGCCCGCTTTAGCTTCAGATTCAAAAGCCAATTCAAAAACAGTCAGTCGCTTAGTACAGTTCTTCTTCCTGATGGGTCAGGATCACCACGTCAGACGTGGGGTAGGCAACGCAGGTCAGCACGTAGCCTGCTTCAATTTGGTCATCATCCAGGAAAGACTGGTCAGACTGGTCTACGGTGCCTTCTTTGATTTTTCCAGCGCAGGTCGAGCAAGCACCCGCACGGCAGGAGTAGGGCAGGTCGATGCCTTGCTCTTCCGCCGCGTCGAGAATGTACTCATCATCGGGCACTTCGATCGTGGTATTCAGCCCTTCGGCTTCGTTGATCAGCGTAACCTTGAAGGTTGCCATGCAACAGTCCTCTCAAAATACTTGAAACGGCAGTAGGGGGTCGCCCAACTCTAGAATCCGATAGCAATAATTGCCTACGGGCTAGCCCTATTTCTGATACTACGGGAAAACTTTTGCCCTGCAACCGCGATCGCCCCTCAGGTCGAATTGGATTCGTAATGAAAAACTCAAGTTCGACCCGGAATTGCTTATACTTGGTGGCAAGGTGTCAATTCCGCAACTGTTTTACCCAGAGACAGGTTTACCTAGAGACAGGTTTACCCAGCAACGGGTTTACCCAGAAACAGGCGCATGATGCTCATGCCAGTGTCGCGCAATATCAATCCGGCGACAGACCCACACTCGCTCATGCTGCATCACATAGTCCAGAAAACGAGCTAGGGCAGCGGCGCGACCGGGGCGGCCCACCAGCCGACAGTGCAACCCAATGCTCATCATCTTGGGTGCGTCGGCTCCTTCGGCATACAGCACATCAAAGGCATCGCGCAGGTAAGCAAAAAACTGATCGCCAGAGTTAAAGCCCTGCGCGGTGGCGAAGCGCATGTCGTTGTTATCGAGCGTGTAGGGAATGACCAGATGCGGTTTGCCGTAGTCATGCACCCAATAGGGTAGGTCGTCGGCATAGCTGTCGGCATCGTAGAGAAAGCCGCCCTCCTCGACCACCAGCCGCCGCGTATTCGGACTCATGCGCCCCTGATAGAAACCGAGCGGACGACTGCCCGTAACCCGTGTCTGAATGGCGATCGCCTTTTGGATATGCTCCCGCTCTGTCTCCTCGCTGACATATTGATAGTCAATCCAGCGATAGCCGTGGCTAGCAATTTCCCACCCCGCTTCCACCATCGCCGCCGCCGCCTCTGGGTTGCGCTCCAGCGCCATTGCAATGCCGTAGACCGTCACAGGCAGTTGCCGCTGGGTAAACAGCCGATGCAGTCGCCAAAACCCGGCCCGGCTACCATATTCGTAAATCGACTCCATATTCATATGGCGCACCCCCAGCAGCGGCGACGCACCGACAATTTCTGACAAAAAGGCCTCCGATGCCGCATCGCCATGCAGGATGCAGTTTTCGCCGCCCTCTTCGTAATTAATCACAAATTGCACCGCCACACGGGCTTGATTGGGCCAGCGCGGATCGGGGGTATGACGGCCATAGCCGACCAAATCACGGGGATAAGGGGTAGACATAGATTTTTGGAGAATCTTGGGCAGAGGTTTGGAAGAAGTGTGAAGTTGCAACAGAATCGCTCGGCTAACCCAACCCCCCTCGGCGACCATTGAAACTGGATGCTGGGGCGGGATTAGACAGGTATTGTGCCACACTGTCAAGACAATTTTGTTCTGTAGGGCTTACGCAGTTGGACTATTTCTCGCGGGCTGCGCCCGCGAGAAATAGTCCGAAATCCAAAAAGTTCATCGCAAGTGCGTAAGTCCTGTTCTGGTCTGATTTTTAGGGATTGATTCCCGCTTCTGCCTTTCCTTGTCGGCGTTTCTGGCTTAGTATGCCTAGCTACGCATAGACAATCCCAAAGGCGCTAAATTACGATCACATTAATACGTTAAGAAATCCATAAGAAATCAGGCTGAGATGGCTACTCCAGTCAAGCTTAATAATCGCCAGCAACAGGTACTCAGCGCTACGGTGCGTCAGTACATTGTCACGGCTCGTCCTGTCGGGTCTGAGGCGCTGGTAGAAGAATTTACTCCCCGCGTCAGTTCGGCAACGATTCGCAATGTGATGGGCTACCTAGAGCGCGAGGGTCTGCTCTATCAGCCCCATACCTCGGCGGGGCGCGTGCCGTCTGATTCGGGCTATCGGGTGTATGTGGATCAGCTAATGATCCCGTCGGAAGAGGCTGCCCGCCGGGTTGATCGGGTGCTGGCCGAGCAGTTGGATGTGGAAGGCTGGAGCCTGGAAGCCGTGCTGCACGGTGCAGCGCAGATTCTCTCAACGCTCAGCGGCTACATTGCTCTGGTAACGATGCCCCAAAGCACGATGGCTCAGGTGCGCCATCTGCAACTGGTGCAGATCGATCCGGGGCGGCTGATGCTGATTGTGGTGCTGGATTCTTATAAAACGCAGTCGGTGGTGGTGGATTTGCCCAAAGCGCCTACCGAATCGGCTCAACCCCCAGACGATCCTGACCTGCTGGAGCGGGAGCTGCAAATTTTGTCGAACTTTTTGAATGAGCATTTGAAGGGGCGATCGCTCGGTGATATTGCCTCGCTGGATTGGTCAGAACTGGGGCGCGAGTTTGAGCGATATGCCAACGTGCTGCGGGGGTCGCTGGCAGATTTGGAGCGGCGCACCCAGTCGCCCGTGTCTACGCAGATCTTCATCAGCGGCGTGGCGGAGGTGCTGCGGCGGCATCCAGAATTTTCAGAACTACATCAAGTGCAGACGATTTTGCATGTGCTAGAGGCGGAGCAAGACCAACTCTGGCCGCTGATTTTTGAGACTGATGCGGATGGGGGCGATCGCCGTGTCATGATTCGCATCGGCTCCGAAAATCCGCTAGAACCCATGCGCGGCTGCACGCTGATTTCCACCACCTATCACCGGGGCAGCGTGCCCGTTGGCAGCCTGGGAATGCTCGGCCCCACCCGCATGATGTATGAAAATGCGATCGCCCTTTTGGAAACCACGGCGGACTACCTTTCTGATACGCTGAGTCAGTCCTAAGTGTTTTAGCCTCATCGCCATGACCTACTGCCTCGGCATCGTCACCCAATCCGGCTTTGTGGTGGCATCAGACTCGCGCACAAACGCGGGCGTAGACTATATTTCCACCTACCAAAAGCTATTCGATTTTTCGGAACCCGGCCAGCGAGTGATTTTGCTCTGCACGTCGGGAAATCTGGCGATTACGCAAGCCGTGGTGAATATGCTAAACCGCGACTTGAAACTGGGCGAATGCGAAAGCTTTCATACATTGCCGACGCTTTATGATGCGGCCTGCTATGTGGGCGAAAAGATTCGCCATGTTCAGGAGCGAGAGCGCCCCTGGCTAGAGCGCGACAAGATCGACTTTTCTTGCAACTGTTTGCTGGCGGGACAGTTTCAGGGCGAAGCGCCGGAGCTATATCTGATTTACCGCCAGGGCAACTGCATCCAGGCCACGCCTGAAACGCCCTTCTTGCAAATTGGCGAAACCAAGTATGGTAAGCCGATTCTGGATCGCATTTTGAGCTACGACACGAGCGTAGAGGACGCGGCTAAGTGTGCGCTGCTGTCGATTGATTCCACCATGAAGTCGAATATCTCTGTGGGCCCGCCAATTGATCTGGTGATGTATCGGACGAACTCGTTCAAAATTGGCGATCGCCTCCGTCTCGGTCAAGACGATCCCTATCTGGTAGAAATTCGCAAGCAGTGGGAAATTTCACTGCGCCAGGCCTTTGACCAGATGCCGCCGATCGAGTGGATGGGGCTATAAATTTTGGCCAGCCTGATAGCGCTAAAAACAAAGTTGTCACGCAAGCTAAAGTCTTAATCAAAAGGCGATCGCTCAACCCATCCCTGGGCAGGGCGATCGCCTTTTCTTTCTAGTTTAAGCAAAACGCAAACAGGAATTGAAATCAGGATCAGGGTTCAACTCTGCTTCACGATGAGCTGCATAGCCACTCTCCAAAATGAGGAATTAGCGCTGTGGAACTTCTAAACTTGGGCGATCGCTACGAAGTTCAACAACAACTGGGTAAAAAGTGGGTAAAAAGCCAGGCCGACAAACCTATTTGGCAGTTGATCATCAAACTCAGCAGCAGGTTGTCATAAAGCTTTTGATTTTCAGCTATGACTTTAGTTGGGATGATTTCAAGCTGTTTGAACGCGAAGCTGGAATTCTTAAAACGCTCAATCATCCTGCAATTCCCCAATATCTGGATTCCTTTGATCTCGACTTGCCTACACTCAAGGGGGTTTGCCTTTGTTCAAACTGAGCAGGCACGAGCCTCATCCTTTGTGCCATCTTTTGTGCGATCGCTGCCCTCTCCATTATTCATTCTGGCTCTGATTATTCTAGGCGCTTATTATAGTGTGCTTCTTGTAATCGTCTTTCTTCTCCCAATTATCGGGTGGGCGCTTTTTGGACTGCTCATCCTCATGGCCCCTTTTATCCTGGCTATGAGCTATGCCACGATTCAATTACGATTAGCCAAAGCACAAGATCAAGACTCTATATCTCTGTCTCGTAAGTTTTTAGGCGTGAAACTAGACAGTGTTTCTACTGGGAACCTCGATTAATTGCCTTATTGCGAAAATCAGCCACGCTATATCCAGTCATTCTCAACAAACAACCCTATTTTTCGAGGTGCCCTACTGTTTTTCAGCGAGATCAGGTTAAGCTTCAACGCTCTCTTTTTAGAAAAATCGAACGGGTTAGTGAAAGTCAGATTGGACAAATTTCTATCTTGCCCATGCTTGTAATTTGGATTGATAATCAAAGACATGCCCTGACCGATCTAACGGTATCGGAGCTAGATTGGTTAGGTCAAGAAATTCAGGACTGGCTCAACTTGTTGGATGAGCAGATAATTGAGTGAGCGTCGGTGAAGAGTCATTAAGCTCAGGAATTGGTGGACTTTTGGCGATCGCGCAAGATAAATTCGGCGATCGCCAGATCCACGGGGGTTGTCACCTTCAGGTTCGTCTCTTCGCCCTGCACAATTCGCACCGCTAGCCCGCACTGTTCAAACAGCATCGCATCATCGGTCACTTCCCAGCCCATCTCGCGGCCGGTGTCGTGGCAGCGTTTCAGCGTCTCTACATCAAAACCCTGTGGCGTTTGGGCAGCCCAGAGCTGGCTACGGTCAGGCGTAGACTGGATGATTTCGGTTCCAGGCGCAACGACTTTGATCGTGTCTTTCACAGGAATCGCGGCGATCAGGCCAGCGCAGTTCAGCAGCGCCTCACTGCATCGGTCAAACAGATCTGGCGTAGCCAAACACCGCGCCCCGTCGTGAATCAGCACCCGCTCTGCCACGGCGGGCAACTCCTGCAAGCCGTTATAGACCGACTCCTGCCGCGTTTTGCCGCCAGGAATCAGGCGCACTGTCCGCCCCATGCCCAGCCCTGCGGCAATGTCTCGAAAGTCTTGCCACTCTTCCGGCTGGGCAACGATGCCAATCCAGTGAATTGACGGGGCCGCCTTGGCCGCCAGCAGCGTCCAGGCAATGATCGGCTTGCCAAACAGGGGCAGCAGCAGCTTGTTGCGAGTTGCGCCCATGCGTTTGCCAGAGCCAGCAGCAGGAATCAACAAGTACACCAGCAACCTCCTGCTAGGCGTGGGCAGGCGACTCAACGCCACCCGTCACCATTTCTTCTGGTAGGTCGAGCGTGTCGCCCATGCGCGTGCCGTCGTGGTAGGCGGCCAGCAGCGTCGGACAGGTCTTGCCCCAGGCGATCGCCCCGGTGCGGTCTAGCCCAATCGCCCCAAAGTCGCGCCGATTTTGCTCCGCCTCAATGAACGATCGCTCAAAGGCTTGCAGCAGTGAGTTTCCATCTGTCACCCGCACCACAATCCGCGCCGCCAAACACTCGTCGATAATGTCTTCCCCGATGCCCGTGCAGCTCACGGCGGCATGATGGGTGGCGTAGTTGCCCGCTGGCATGGCGGAATCGCTGACCCGCCCAATTCGCTCAAAGCCTTTGCCGCCTGTCGAAGTGCCGACCGCAAGCTGGCCTTCGCTATCCAGCGCTACCACGCCAATCGTGCCGCGCCCTGCTTCCGAGACGAGTTCTTTTTCCGCCACCACGCCCGCCATTTCTTTGGAAAAGTTATGGTCGCGCTCCTGAATCCATTCCTGAAGGCGAATCTCCGTCAGCGGGTCATAGGAGGGCACACCCAGTTCCCGCATTAGTTCTAAAGAGCCATAGTCGGATAAAACGCGATCGCTCGCATCTTGCAAAAACAGCGCCAAATCGATCGGGTGCTGCACCCGCGACACATTGATCACCCCGCTAAACCGCTGAGCCGAGCCATTCATCAGCGATGCGCTCATGCGAATCTGCCCGTCCGATTGCAGCACCGACCCCGTGCCCGCGTTAAACCGGGGATCATCCTCTAGCATCTGGCAGCCGCGCACCACCGCCGACTGAGCGCTCGCCCCCGCCAACAGCAGCCCATATACTTCCTCAATCACCCGGTAGAGCGACAGCCGCACGGCATCCGCTCCACCCTTGCTGCGGAGCGAACTGCCCGCCCCGCCATGAATAATCAGCTTGGGCTGAACATGACCCATCAGCATAGAAAGCCCTTCTCCAGTAGTCCAAGGTTAGTGAGGAGTCATAAAGTCTCACTCCCGATGCTGCGGCTCGTCGTCTTCGGGCTTCGCCTGAGCGCGACGACGACGGCAGCGTTCGGAGCAATACTTGACCTCATCCCAGCAATCTTCCCATTTTTTGCGCCACGTAAATGGCCGCTGGCATACCGGACACAGTTTGCTGGGCAGATCGGATTTGGAGCGCGGCATTTTGAGGGATTCGGAGTTAGGGATTGGCTTTTGAGGGTGGGGCAGAGTGAGGCTTTACCGCGATCCATTTGACCAGATGCTAATTGCCTAGGCGCAGTTGGAAAATATGAGGCTGGTGAGTGCAGATTCGATGCTTCAACAATATCCTCAACATCATTCAATTCAACATCTTCAAAAACAACATCTTTAAAAACATGATGTTGCTTTGCTCTGGGCGGCAGCAGCGACGGGTTAAGGTTCTGGCGTGAGGCGGTAGACCTGGAGCGTGAGGTTGGAGATGGTCATCGTGATAGGGGGTGAAATGGGTAGGCGATCGCCAGGACGTTCGATGCGGAGTTGGTGAATGGCGGCTTCGGTGAGCAGCACTTCGTCGGTTTCCGCTAGATCTTCGCCCAGCTTGGAGGCGAGGTTCATCTCTTCGCCATAGACATCGTGATAGCACGACCCTCCAGAAATTATGATCAGGTCGCCGTAGCCGATGCCGATGCTGACGTGTTTATCGATGGTGGCAAGTTGGCGCATCATTTCGCGGGAAGCGGCGATCGCCCGTCCCACGCTGGGAAACACCGCATACACATTGTCTGCTTCTAGCTTAAATGGGCTGCCCTGGTGCGCTTCTACAATCGGCGCAACCACGCCGCGCATTCGCTCAATTTCGGCCAGCGCTGCGATAATGCCCTGCTCTTGCGACAAGCACGAAAATCCAGAAGAGTCCAGCACCAAAATCGCATGGGTTTCCATAAACCGGGCGCGAATTTGGGCATCAATTTCGGCAGCGCGGTCAGGATGTTGGTTGCGGGCTTGCAGCAGCCGTTCTAGCTCTAGTTCGGTATCGGTGGACATAGGTGAATGAGAGAGGTTTAGACAAGACGGAAATCGGCGCGGAATCGGGGCTGATCTCAGATCTCTTGAACAAGGCTACCCATGAATCGGCGGAAAGCCTGGTTTTTCGTTCTTCATTCTTCATTCTTCGTTTTTCGTTCTTCATAAAGTAAGGCTACCCATGAATCGGCGGAAAGCCTGGTTTTTCGTTCTTCATTCTTCATTCTTCGTTTTTCGTTCTTCATAAAGTAAGGCTACCCATGAATCGGCGGAAAGTCCTACATCGCCTTAAGTCGGCAATCTAAACTCTAAGAAATCGTCAACTAGTCGTCGCCAAATCGCGGAGAAGCCAGCGCCGCCAGCCCATAGACGCGAATGCCCTGTGCTTCGAGGCAAGCAGCAGCGTTGCGGGCGGTGGCTCCGGTCGTGTAGATATCGTCGAGCAGCAGCACTGGGCGGCGGGGCGATCGCCGAAAGTCTTTGCCCACCTGGAATGCACCTGCTACATTCTGCGATCGCTCCTCTACGCTCAGCCCAAACTGTGGGGCCGTCGCCCGCACACGCACCAGCCCACGGCGTGCCAGCGGTAGCCGAGTTATCTGGCAAAACGCTTCGGCCAGCAGTTCTGCTTGGTTAAACCCACGCTGCTTTTGCTTGTCGGCGTGCATGGCAATCGGCACCACGATCAGCGGCGTTTTTCCATGTTCAGACTTCAACCAAGCGCGGCCCATTGCGTAGCCGAGCGGCTGCGCCAGTTCGGGATGATTGTTGTATTTCAGTGTGGCGATCGCCTGCTTGAGTGTGCCTTCATACTTGCCCCAGGCAAACACTGGCAGCGGTGGCCGCCAACGCGCCGCGGGCTGAGGCATTTGGCAGTGCGTCAGGCGGCGATCGCAGTCAAGGCATAGGGGAGGAGCGGGCGATCGCACAGCCATTCGTTTGCATATCGGGCAACAGGGCTGAAGGATCAGACTCAGCCAAGGCTGGAGCAACTTCATCAACCAGTTTCAGCAATACATCTTGAATTTAGAATGCCCAGCCAACTCTCTGACAGTCCCGCGCAACCTAAAGACTTTGCAAACAGAAATTTATCGACGCAGAGTGATGCGTTATGCTGGTAATCCCTCCATAGAAGAAACTGGTCAGCAACGTTGGCAGCAGTTCTCATCAAGCTCAGCTTGCAAGCTGCGATCGCCCTTTATGACGATTTGTAACAATTCAGTCGGTGACAATTAATAAACTTCTCGTTGCACCCTGAGCCGACCAGCTTACTATGAGGATGTCCACCCTTAGCTGATGAGTCGATAGCATCTTTAAAATTCACTTGCCCATGGCGCTGAACAAACCTACTCGCGATTTGCCTACGATTAACGAACGTATTCGTTTCCCAAAAATTCGAGTCATTGACACCGATGGCGGTCAATTGGGAATCATGACCCCCCGCGACGCGCTCAAGCTGGCCGAAGAAAAAGAGCTTGACCTAGTGATGCTGAGCGACAAGGCCGACCCGCCCGTGTGTCGGATTATGGACTACGGCAAGTTCAAATTTGAGCAAGAGAAAAAGGCACGCGAGGCCCGCAAAAAGCAGCACACGTCTGACGTGAAAGAGCTAAAGATGCGCTACAAGATCGAAGAACACGACTATCGGGTGTGCGTCAATCGGGCAGAGCGCTTTTTGCAATCGGGCGACAAGGTAAAAGCAACAATTCGCTTCCAAGGTCGAGAAATTCAGCACAAGGACTTGGCAGAAACCCTGCTCAAGAAACTAGCCACCGATCTACAAACCGTCGCCGAAGTGCAGCAGGAACCCAAGCAGGAAGGCCGCAATATGACCATGCTGCTGTCTCCCAAGAAGTAGCAACCTGTCTCTTTGTCGGGGTTTAGGATGGTTCGGTTAGTCGTCACCCGACATAACCCCCTGTGCAAATAACATCTGTGCAGGGGGGGGTCATGTTGACACAAACGCATTGAACACAAACGCATTGAACACAAACGCATTGAAATAGACTTCTTGCGTGAATCATGGCGTGGTACCGCCGCGTTAGGATTCACGCCCTCAAAACAGCATTCATGCAAGAGGTTTAATGAAGCGCTAGGGGTTAGACCTTTGACTCCAGTTTTATGCCAGTTTTATGACTCTATGACCCTGCACAGGTTGGGCTGGCCAGGTCGGGCATATCACCTGGTGGCCCTTCACAAATACTAGAGACAGTGTTTGCGTTTCCGTCTAGGTCAGGCAGGAGCCACACTTTACCCGCAAATCCCCGCGCTTGGCCAACAGGTAGGGCTAGGGTAATGGCTTTGGAGGCCATGCCACTTCCATTGGGTGCAGAACTGTAGATATAGTTCTTGGAATTGGAAATGCTCAGTTCCAGTTGCGAGAGCGTAGCAAACGCGCTTTTTTCGAGGAAATAGGCTTGTTGTGCCCGATTGATCGAGCCGACGTAGGTGCGGGCTTCGGCATGACGGGCATTGTTGACTTGGCTGACAAACGAAGGCAGGGCGATCGCCGACAAGATGCCCGCAATCACCAAAACGACCAGCAGTTCGATCAGTGTGAATCCCGAATCCTGAGGGCGATCGCCCTGCAAACAGGCGCGAAACAGAAAACGGCAGAGTCTTGCATGTAGTTCAGGCTTCATAAGCAGCACTGGAGAGGTTCGTCACCGTGACATTTCACTCTCCGGGAAAACGCGGTTTTTAGCCGGACGAAATTTACAGAGTCCGGCTTTTCTTTACCCAAGCTTTATAACTCTCTCCAAAGCAAATCCTGCTGACACGCCTATCTGCATAGAGCCTATAAAATCCGCCTTGGTCAATACGAAGCCGCCGCACAGCAGTCTGCACGGCGGGTTACGCAAATATTCGGAGCGGTAGGGTCGCAAGACTCTAACGCTCAACGACCAAACTTCAAACGAAGCTCTAACAAACTCGCAAATCAGCCGCCCTAGCAGCCACAACCTGCGTGGCCACAGTCGCCATGCCCATTGGGATGTCCTTCGGCGCAGGCTTCGCTGCAATAATACTTGCTATCTTTCTGAATCGCCTCTTCCAGGCTCACGATGCACAGGCAAGATTCACAGGCACATTTCATTTGAGTCACAGTTGCAGTCATGACCGGGTTTCTCCTTTCATCAAACAAAGTTTTTGTTATCCAGTGAGAGGTTTGCCTCGGCATCTCTCTCAAGACGACTATAACATATGAACAGGTATTCAGATATTAATGCAGGCGAATAGAGGATGGATGGGCATCATTTCCAGAGCGCCATCAAGACTTTGACTCAAAGCCCAGATAGCCGCGTGGGGTGATCATCCAGCCTTCGTGGAGGCGGGTGCTTTGGTTGCCGATGACGACGGTGGTGAGCATGTCGATGGCGCAGTCGAGCAGTTGCCCCAGCGTGGTCAGCGTGATTTGTTCCTCGTCGCGGTAGGCGGCGCGAACCAGGGCTACGGGCGTATCGGCAGCGCGATGGTTTAGAAAAATGCGCTGGGCGATCGCAATCTGTTCGGTTCTAGTTTGAGATTTTGGGTTATACAGCGCAGTCACGAAATCTGCCGCTGCTGCCGCCGCCAGTCGCCGCTCGATGACGGGCCAGGGGGTGAGCAAGTCGCTGAGGCTGATGGCGCAAAAGTCGTGCATCAGGGGCGCACCCACCCGCGAGGCGGCCGCCTGCAAGGCCGAAATGCCGGGAAACACCTGCACGGCGGGTGTTTTGCCGTCCCAGCCTTGCGCCTGGAGTTGCTCTAGCACCAGCCCCGCCATGCCGTAGATGCCGCAGTCGCCGGAGGAAATCACCGCCACCGTTAACCCCCATCGGGCTAGGGCGATCGCCCGTTCGGCCCGCTGTCGCTCTTGGGTAATGGGCAGCGCCTCCACAATTTGCCCCGGCCGCAGCAGCGCCGCCACCAGATTTATGTAGAGCGAATAGCCGATGACTACATCCGCCGAGGCGATCGCCGCTTGAGCCGCAGGCGTGATTTGCTCCAGCCGCCCCGGCCCCGTGCCCACCAACCAGAGTTTCCCAGTGCGTCCCGTGTATTCCTGCTCTGCCTGGGCCACGGCAATCGTGACTGCACCGGGATGGTCAGGGAGGCGGAAGATTTGCTTGGAAACGCGGAGGGGGATTGAGGGAGCGGGGGGTTTGGAGGGTCGCAGGGTAGAGCGACCCTCGCTCTCGCACTCCATCTCACCGATCCCCTGCCCCCTGGCCGCCAAAATTGCCGCAGCCTCGGCGACGCTGGGGGTGCCGACTTCCGACTCGACAACAACAGAGGGCGTGGGCACGGGGACGGTGCGGAGGGCTTCGGCGGAGAAGGTGAGCAGGGGAAGCTGGCGATCGCCGCAAAATTCCAGCAGACCCACCTCATCAGCTTTGAGGTCGAGGGTGGCGAGTCCGGCGATCGCCCCTTCCGCCAGGTGGTGTCGCCGCAGCGTGTCGGCAATGGCGGCCTCGATCACCACTCGCGGCGTGCCCCGTTCGCAGCCAATGCCCACCCACAGCACGCGGGGATGCCACTGGGCTTTGGGAAAATCGGGCGGAAAATCGGACTCGTCTGCAAAGCGCCGCTGGATGGGGCTAATCCACAGGCGGGCGGCGGGTTTGGGCGTGTCTGTCTGGCCCGTTGTCGGGTCGTCCCAGCCAAAGACAAAGGGATGATCGGGCGGCAGGTGGTCTTGCCACAGAGTAGACCCCGCTTCCTGAATCACCTGGACAGGTTCCTGGCGGGCGATCGCCCCACTCACGCCCGTCCAGTCGCCGCTGCCCTTGCGCCAGCCAAACGGTTCGCCCAGCACGTCGATTCCCGGCAAGCCCAGCGCATTCGCCGCGCCCGTCAAGATGGGTGTGGCATTAAGCTGGAGGGCGATCGCCCGCGTCAGACGATCCGCCCCGCCCTGATGCCCCCCGCACAGGCTAATCACAGCCTTACCCGCGCCATCCACCACCAGCACCGCTGGATCGGTCGCCTTGTCTTGTAGCAGCGGGCCAATCAGCCGCACCACCGCTCCGGTCGCCAGCCCAAACACCAGCGCCCGCTGCGTTTGCCACAGCGTTTCCACCAGTTCGCGCAGTGATGTGTGATAGACCTGGCACGGCAGCCCGTCCGTTGCCAGACCCAGCGGAACCCAAAGCGTTACTGCGCCGCTCTCCGCCAGCGATCGCAGCGACTGGATCGCAAGAAGAGTAGGGGCGATCGCCGCAATCGGCTGAAAATCTTGAAACAGCAAAATCCTAAAACCTTACAAAACACTCAGCCCAAACCGCAGACCCCGGTCAAGAAAAAATGAAGAACGAAAAACGAAGAACGAAAAACGAAAAACCGTTCTTCCCTCTTCGTTCTTCCCTCTTCGTTCTTCCCTCTTCTCTCTTCCCTCTTCGTTCTTCGTTCTTTCCTCTTCGTTCTTCCCTCTTCCCTCCAATGGGGGTAGTGGGACTTGAACCCACACGACTGTTAAGGTCAACGGATTTTAAGTCCGCAGCGTCTACCATTCCGCCATACCCCCGACACTTGGGCAACGCCCAATCAGCTAAAGCTTCGCAAAAATCTTGCGAATGCATCCCATCTATTCTATGACGCGATGCTCCGGCAGGTTCATGAAATCGCTAACCCTCGTCCCTATCACGCCTCTCCGTTGCTCCAAAACTTTCCAGAGATGACATCTCCCATACCTTGAAGTCTGGGCAGTTTCCGGCAAACTGAGGATGAGCGCTGTTGCCGCCCTGTCCTCTCACTGCAAGTGGCTATGAAAATTTTGGTGATGAACGCTGGCTCTAGCAGTCAAAAGTCTTGCCTATATGAATTGCCGGACGCGGCGCTGCCGGAGCATCCGCCGGAGCCGCTGTGGGAAGCGCAAATTGACCTGACTCATTCCGAAGGCATGGCGGAAATTAAGGTGAAAACGGCAACAGGCGTAAAAAAAACAGAGAGTTATCCCACGACATCGCGGGTTGAGGCGACCTCGCACCTGCTGGGAACCCTATGGGACGGAGATACAAAGGTCATCGATCGCCCTAGTGACATCGACATGGTGGGGCATCGCGTGGTGCATGGCGGGGAAGACTATCGCGCCAGTGTGTTTGTGACGGCGGAGGTGAAAGCGGCGATCGCCCGTCTGGCCAAGTTTGCCCCCGTTCACAACCCCGTTAATCTAGAAGGAATCGAAACCATCGAGCAGATTTTGGGCAGCAGCGTTCCCCAGGTTGCTGTCTTCGACACTGCCTTTCATGGCACGCTGCCGCCTGCGGCCTATGTCTATCCCGGGCCCTATGGATGGCTGGATCTGGGTATTCGGCGCTATGGCTTTCATGGCACTAGTCATGGCTACTGCGCTCAGCGGGCAGCGCAACTTCTGGGGCGGCCGCTGGCTGATCTGCGGCTGCTGATCTGCCATCTGGGGAACGGCGCGTCGCTTTCGGCAGTCCGCCACGGTCAGTGTGTGGATACCACGATGGGCTTTACGCCCCTAGAGGGGCTGATGATGGGTAGCCGTTCGGGTTCCGTTGATCCGGGCATTTTGCTTTACCTGATTCGGGATCTGGGCTATACGCCCGATCAGGTGGACACCATGCTAAACCGAGAATCGGGACTGGAAGGCGTGTCGGGCGTGTCAAACGACATGCGGCTGGTGCTGGAGGCGATCGCCCAGGGCAACGAGCGGGCCAAGCTGGCGATTGAGGTCTACATTCACCGCCTGCGGTCGCTAATGGGCAGTATGCTGGCTAGCCTGGGTGGGCTGGATGCAGTCGTGTTCACCGCTGGCGTAGGCGAAAACGCGCCCAATATCTGGCAAGCCGCCTGCGAACCGTTCCAGTTTTTGGGATTGCGGCTCGACCCCGCCAAGCTCAGCCGCAACCCCGACGACCAGGATATCGCCGCCGCTGATTCCACTGTGCGCGTTTTGATTATCCATACTCAGGAAGATTGGGCGATCGCCCAAGACTGCTGGCACCTCTCGAAAACACTCGTCGGCGCAGAAAATTAACAACCTGGGTGCATTTGCTAACCTTTGTTAAGTCCTTTAAGATTGAGGCAAGTAACAGAATTCCTGTAGGCAAAGCCTGCGAGGAACCACGCAAAACTTAAAAGCCTTGTGGCAAATGTGTCGATCCGATTTTTGATAAACTTTTCTTCAGTCCCCGCAACTCGTTACAATACAAACCGATATTCATCTTTGCTCTGACATCACCGCCATATTATGAGTGTAGTTAGCCAGGTCATCCTCAACGCCGACGACGAACTCCGCTACCCCAGCAGTGGAGAACTCAAGAGCATCAGCGAGTTCTTTCAAACTGGAGAACAGCGTGTGCGTATCGCCAAGATCTTGGCGGAGAATGAGAAGAAAATTGTGCAAGAAGCTAGCAAACAGCTTTGGCAAAAGCGCCCCGACTTTATCTCTCCAGGGGGCAATGCCTACGGCGATCGCCAACGGGCCCTCTGCCTGCGCGACTATGGCTGGTATCTGCGCCTGATTACCTACGGCGTGCTGGCAGGTGACAAGCAGCCCATCGAAAGCATCGGCCTGATCGGCGTGCGCGAAATGTACAACTCTCTAGGCGTTCCGGTTCCTGGAATGGCCGAGTCGATCCGCTGCCTCAAGCGGGCTTCTCTGGCGCTGTTGAGCGACGAAGATGCCGCCGAAGCCGCCCCCTACTTTGACTACATCATCCAGGCCATGTCCTGAGTCTCAGTTCAAGTTCGGATGCTCATCCGCTGGCTCGTCCGCTAATGATGACCTGACATTGGGCGATTCACAAAGCCGTAGTCGGCGATCGCTCGTTGACGTGCGGTTGCGGATGTGCGGTTAAAGACGGACGATGAAAAAAGTTTAATATCAGCCTTTTTTCCCTGCGGCGGGCAGAGATGTTGTATTGAACAGCATTTCTGCACCTGCGGGGAAGAATTTTTTGGCGGTCAGTATTAATTTTGGATTTTGGATTGGCGATTTTGGATTGGCGATTTTGGATCAGCAACCCAGGTGATATAAAGCTTTTAGCCTCTTCGCAGACCGCGTTTCTTCAGAATATCTCTCGCGTTTCTTCAGAACATCTCTTTAGAGAAATTAATAGAGAACCCTCTAATAAAACGTACAGGTGTTCACCACAACCTGCCTTTTGAGGCATCATGATGGAGAGCGATCGCCCATCCCAAAATCCAACATCCAAAACCCAAAACTCTCCCCCCACTATGCGTCTTGGCAAAGTTGTTAAATCCAACTCTCACTGCGATTACGTGGTTCAGGTCGATGACAGCATGGACGTAGACAACCCACCGCAGGCCGACGACTACGGCTTTGGCAGCTTTGTGAAACTAGAGGAACCGGGCGATCGCCACTGGGCCGTCGGCCTCATCTACAACTCGCTGCTGATGAACCCGATGTTCATGAGCAACGGGCCGCGCCTGTCGAGCGAACCCGACCCGCTATTCACCCCCGATTTGATTACCGAAACGCGCACGCTGCTGGGCGTGGTGCTGGTGGGCTGGATGGCGCAAGAAAATGGGCAGCCCCACGGCATCCACGGCATTCCTCGCGTCGTCGTCCCCGTCAACACGCCCGTATCGGTCATGACTCAGGACGAAATTTACCGCTTTCACCTCAACCAAGCGGGTCGTCCCCAGTTTTGCTACTACAGCCATCTGCTGCGCTGCGGCGGCAATTTTGCGCCCGCGCTGACTCAGCAGACCCTACAAGAGCTAGTCGATAGCCGCCTCTTTTCTGGCCCAGACCAGCGGGCGCTAGAGATTCTCTGCCGCGAACTGTCCTGGAAAAGCACGATGGGCGCGATGCGGTAAAATCCAGTAGCAATCTTCAGCGGCAATCTTCGCTTTATCCTGAACCTGCGGCTAAGCGCCTGTTCGCCCCAGCATCACGTGGTGTCTCCAGAGACGATTCGGTATTTACGGAGAAATTTAGATTTTGCGGTATTACTAATATCACGTGCAAAAAAATCCGACAGCCTCAGTTTGGGACTGTCGGATTATAGTGTGTTCCCTGTTGATGACTCGGCTAGAGTTGAGTCTCCTTAAGTATGCCGATGCAGCCCCAACTGCATCGCGATCCCGATCATCTTTGGTTGTGATTTTTGTCACATCATGTGGTGACGGGTCTGTTCATGTTGCACCAGTAAAAATCGCTGCACAGCCTGACTGCACAGCGATCTTCTGATTAAACCTCTTGCATGAATGCTGTTTTGAGGGCGTGAATGGTGGCGCGGTGCCGCCGCGCCACCATTCACGCAAGAAGTCTATTCATAAGTTTGGTTCACGAGCGCTAATTAGCGACGATTCGCATCAGCGTTATCTCATCAGCGTTATCTAAAGTCAAATGCCTCGCGCTAAGATGCCCTGTCCAGCTTGCACAAGCCGTAAAATAGCCGCTACCGTGCGCTTAGTCATACACCACTCGTGCATCCAGCCCTTCATTCCGAAGCTGCCGATTCAGCGCCGCAGCAGCAGCGTAATCGCGGAAAGAGCCTGCATTGATGAACGGCCCCCGAAGCGAATCAGAGTCGCGGTAGGCATCGCGCACAAAGCGACGCACCTGGAACAGTAGCTCATCGCTGCTACCCGGTATAGCAACCCGATAAGGGCCGCCGTAGAAGCCTGGCCCACCGGGGAAGGTTGGGCCGCCGATATTGGCAGGCACCAGGTATTCAGAGGCAATCCAGCCGCCTGTGCCCGCAAGCTCAACCCAGGTCAAACCGCCAGCGAATTCCTGCCGTCCAGATAGGCGCACACGCACGCCATCGTCAATGCCTGCAACCACCTGACCATTGGGACGATTACGCACGTTTACGCCAATTCCGCTGTTGGTGCGGACGATCGCCTCGCGTCCCAGCCAGTTGCCTGGCGAAATGGGCTGCGATGGGCCGCCAATGCCGCCGTCAGACACAAGATAGCCCAGTCCCAACGCCCGCAGCGTTTCGGGGCCGGCCTGCCCATCGACCTGCAAGCCTCTACGAGCTTGAAATGAAGCGACTGCTGCTTCTGTTTCGGGGCCGTATACGCCGTCGGCAAAGATGCCCAGCGCCGATTGGATGGCAGCAACATCCGAACCCTGGCTGCCAAGGCTGTAGACTTGGGCTAGTGCTTCGCCGCCCGTCAGCAGCACAGAGGAGGCGATCGCCATACCAGCTATCTTCCACACTATCGAGCGGGTCATTTGACAAGCTTGAACCTGACGAGCTTGAACTTGACGAGCCTGAACTTGACGAGCCTGAACTTGACGAGCTTGGATCTGTCCGGCAAGGCTTGAGCCTGACCTGAAGGATCTAAGAGCGGAAAGCATCTGGAGAAAAACGTTAGGCTTCATGGGGGAGTTGCTCATTCGTGACTACAAAATTAGCGGCTGTAGAGTTTTGTCGGGAGATCCCTGTCAAAACAAACAACCGTTTAGGACATACCGCGATCTCAGCGTGACCTGATTGCCGCGACCTAATTGCCGCGACCTAATTGCCGCGACCTAATTGCCGCGACCTAATTGCCGCGACCTGATTACAAAGTCCAACCTCTGCGGACACAAACTTGCACCGGAGCAGAGATAAAAAAATACCAGACAATCTTGAGGGGCTAAATGTGCCGATACTTCTGGATTTAGCTACACTGTGAACCGAGCGGATTTCGGAACCCTAAAAATTAGGACAGGTGGGCTAAAAGTGAAGATGCCACAAACCAGGCTCCGCCGAAGTCAGAGGAGCATTATTTCTACTAGCATATCATTCGGGTTTCGAGCATGAAACGGTTTTTCTTTTCTCGTCGTTTGGCATGGCTAATTCCTGTTGCAAGTCTGCTTGCGGGGGCTAGTTCGGCTGTATTAGTCAACACGATTGAGCAATATACCCAGGCCGAAACGACCGATGGAAAACTATCTGCCACAGCGCCTTCGTTTGCCCAAGATTCTGTGGCGGATGCCGAAACA
Source organism: Cyanobacteriota bacterium (assembly GCA_046719575.1). Lineage (GTDB taxonomy): Bacteria > Cyanobacteriota > Cyanobacteriia > Elainellales > Elainellaceae > Thermoleptolyngbya. The sequence continues at coordinate 19,883 of JBDNCP010000015.1, read as the reverse complement.
GGCAGCCCAAATGACGGGGCAGAAAATGCTCAAATCCCCGATTCTTTAGAGCAATCTAAACCCGCAGAAAGCGGGGCAAGCGATTCTTTTTTGCTGCCCAATGGTCGCCCTAAGTTGTCGCCGCTGCCTGCGCCAGCCGAAACCTGGGAATGTGAAGTCGCAGTGGTGGGCGGCTCGCTGGGCGGGGTGGCGGCTGCGTCTCACGCTATGCGAACGGGTGCGAAGACCTGCCTGATCGAGCTAACGCCGTGGATGGGTGGACAGATTAGCTCTCAAGGCGTGTCTGCGATCGATGAGTCCAGAAATATGCTGGAGCGGAATAACTTTTCACTAAGTTGGCAAAGTTTTAAGGACTTTATCTTGCAGCAACCCGTTAAGCTGCCTGCCTGGACGGGCATCACTGCACCCCTGACAGTGGCCCAGATCAATAGCTGTTGGGTTGGGCGGTTGTGTTTCCCACCGCAGGTGGGGGCTGTGGCATCGCAGGAATGGCTGAAGCAGGCGGCGCAATTTTCTACGGGCAGCAAGTGGAGTGCATTTACCGCCTTTAAGGGGGCAGAGTTTGACGATACAGGACGGTTCATCACTGCGATTTATGCCGTGCGGCGATCGCCCCGCGAGTCGGGCTATGTGCCCCAGGGCCGCCCCTCGGTGGAGCTAGCCACCTGGTATGCCTGGGAAGACGATGCCACCTTCCGCAAAATCCCAATTAAGCTACAGCCACCGCCCGGAAAGCGGATGATCGTGATTGATGCAACAGACACGGGCGAAGTGGTGGGCTGGGCCAAAGTGCCGCTGCGGGTTGGCTCTGACTCGCGAAACACCACAGGCGAAGTCAACGCTGCCGATTTCGACAATCCAGAATGCACCCAGGCCTTTACCTTTCCCTTTGCGATGGGCATCCGTGCCGATGGCGGCCAAAGCATCAAGACCCTGGAGCATGTCCAGTCGTTCTACGCCCGCGCCGAGCATATGCGGGTCTACACGCTGGAAGGTGTGCCGATGTTTCACGGGCGCAGCTTTTTCAACTATCGGCGGATCGTCAGCCTGAATCGCAGCGACCCCTTCTTTGGCAGCCCCATCCTTAACGAGATTACGCTGGTCAACTGGACGCAGGGCAACGACTGGAACTGGATGAATCCGCCGCTGATCTTGACTCCCGAAAAGCTGATGCAAACCGGGCAATATCAAAACTGGATGGGCGGCTTGTCGCTGCGGGCGATGCGCCATGCCGAAAACCATGCCCTGATGTTTGCCCACTGGCTCTTGGAGCAGCCACCCGATCCAGACCTGCCGCTGGCCTACCTGGCGGGAGCCGACTCGCCAATGGGGACGGCTTCGGGGCTAAGTATGCTGCCCTATATTCGAGAGGGGCGGCGCATCTTGGGACGCTCAGCCTACGGACAGGCAGAGTTTATGCTGCGCGAGTCTGATCTGCGAGAAGACATGGAGGGGCGAGACTTCCGGGCTACGGCAGTCGGCGTGACCCACTATGACATTGACATTCACGGCTGTCGCTATCGCAACTGGGAGCCGACGGGCGAGGCGGTGAAGGCCTCTGTGAAAGAGTACTACATTCGCCCAGTGCAGATTCCGATCGAAAGCCTGATTCCGCAGGGGGTAGACAACCTGCTGGTGGGTGGAAAGGCGATCGCCGCCACACATATCGCCACCGCCATGACCCGCATTCACCACGGCGAGTGGACGATTGGCTCCGCCGCAGGCGTGACGGCCGGCTGGCTGGTCGATCAGCCCGATTTGCAACCCGCCCAGATTGTCCCCCAAGGGAAAATGCCACAACTGCAACAGTATATGATTGATCAGGGCTTGCGCCTGGATTGGTAAGAGCTGGAAACCCGATCTGGAAAGCCCATAGAGTATATGCAGCTAGGGATTGACTGATTCCATCTGCCAGCTATCCTCTGCCTTAAAGTAGCGATCGCGGCTTTGGGGGTCGCCCCGCAGTTGCAGGTGATCCACCTCCATTGGGTCGAGCAGCAGCAGGCAAAACGTCGGCAGGGGCACAGCAGGGTTGGGCGGCGGCGGCGAAAACTCGGCCACAGGGCGACGCGGCTGGGCAGGATGAGGCCAGGCAAATTGCAGACGGGCTGCGTCTGACAGAGCGTGCCACTGCTGATGGCGAGCGTGTTGCAGCCCTCCATCTGGATGGCGCTCATCCACCAGCGTCAGCCGCCCCAGCAGGCGAAATTGCTCCCGGCTTTTGGGAAAATACCAGCAGACCTCACCCCAGGGCTGGTGAACCATCTGCGCTGGTTTGGCGCTGCGGGCATCAGTGATGAACTTGAGCTGATCGGTCGGGTCTAGAAATCCGCGAAAGACCACTGTGCGATTGGCAGGGCGACCGTCTGGGCGCACCGTGGCCAACTGTACATAGCGGGCATAGACTAGGGAACGATTGAGATGCAGAGCGCGGGAGAGGGGCGATCGCCAGGGAGCCATGCTAAGGGTTGGGGGGTTAAGGGGTGGGGGTCAGGTAAGAATGACGAAGCATCCCACCCCACTTTCCCATGCTCCCACCTACTCTCGAACCGTCAGCGTATAGTTAAACTGCTCTCCAGAGACATTAGAGCCGACCCACACGCGGTAGGTGCCGCTGGCCCAATCTGTGCCCGACAGCGTGGCGTTGGGGGCACGGTTGCTGCCGCTGGCGCAGCGGACAACATTGCCAGGCCCCTGCACAACCAGCGTCGAAACGGCGCGGTTGCTGTTGACTTGCAGGGTGAGGGTAGAAAAGTTTCCCTGGAGCGTGATGAGATGGTCGGGGGTGGAAGACCCAAACCCAAGGCAGAGATTGCCATCTTTGTCGCGGTTAGCCACGATACCCGGCAGGGAACTGCTGCCGCCCGTCTGCCCTCGCAGGGTGCCTGCGTCTGCACTAAAACCCGGTGCCAGGGTTGTAGAGCCAAAGTTGGCAGTCTGGGCGATCGCCCCTACGCCTGTCAGCAGCACCGCACTCAGGCTCAGCAGCCCAACCCATCGGGGCGATCGCCTATTATATGGACGTTTCAGGCTATCAATCAGACAGTGAGTCAGATTGGAAAATGGGAGTTTCGTCACCATGGCCGAATCTCAGAAGCGAGGTCTAGCAGTATAGACAGACACAAAGCAGATTGGTTCCCGGTTCGTCTCCTCAGTTCGTCGTCTAATTGGATCAGCATCAACAGCATCGATAAACGGGTAGCAGCACATTATTGGATCAGCATCAACAGCTATCGATAAACGGGTAGCAGCACATTAAAGGTAGACCCCTCACCGGGCTTACTTTTCACAGAAATAGAGCCGCCGCACTTGAGCAAAAGCTGCTGCACAATGGACAGGCCCAACCCCGCCCCGCCAGGGTCTTCGCCGCTGCCTGCCTGCCGCACCCGATAGAAGCGGTCAAAAATTTTGGGAATATCGGCAGCGGCAATGCCAATGCCCGTATCGCGCACTTCGATTTGCACATAGTCGCCTTGCAGCTTCGCCAGCACCCACACCCGGCCACCCTTTTGGGTAAATTTGATGCCATTGTGCAACAGGTTGATCAAAATCTGCCGCAGCCAGGGAACTGTGCAAGACACCGCAGGCAAATCCTGCGGAACCGTGTAAGCCAGTAAAATGCCTTTTTCCTGGGCAAGGGGTTGATAGGTGCTGACGATGCCGGGAACCACCTCCGACAGGCGCAACGGTTGCGTCACCGCTGCATCGTCCATGTTTTCCAGTTGCACCAGTTCTAGCACGCTGGTAATTAGCGAACTCTGGCGATCGCACTCGTGAGTCAGCATGTCCATATAGCGCTGGCGCTGCGGCGGCTTCAGGTTGGGCGAATTGAGCAAACTCAGCGCGGTTTTCATGGTGGCTAGCGGCGTTCGCAGTTCTTGCCCAACGGTTTTCAAAAACTCATCCTTCAGGCGAATCGCGTTTTGCAGTTCCTCGTTCTCCATTTGCAGCACCGCAGCGGTTTCTGCCTGTCGCCGATAAATCGCTGTGCTGTGCCACATTTCTTCTTGAATTTGCAGTTGCTTAGCCAGCAGTTGCCCCACAACGCGGGGATTGGGCGTGAGATCCGCAGCGGGCAGCACCCACTCATCCCAATGCGTGACCAGCGACTCCAGATCAGCCCGAATTGCGTCGGGGGCTTCGGCAGGGGCGATCGCCCGCTGAAGCCCCTCCAGCACCCGCCGAATCGTGTCCGACTCAAACGTATAAATCGCCAGCAGCGGATGTCGTCGCTCCATGTCTTCATCGGAACCGGGGGACAATTCTTCGAGCCAGAGCGGCCGCTCCGTCGGGCTACTTTCCGGCTTGGGCGGACGCACCGAGCGCGGCCGATGCGCCAGAATTAGCCCGCAAAACTCCTCCGTCATCACCAGCAGCAGATACTCCCGCTTGAACTGGCTTTCGGCTCCCAGCGGCAGGGCAATTCGCTGAGACTGGGCCGCCGCGTTCAGCGAGGTTGGTTGCGGCTGATGCCTCAAAACGGGGGAATCCGCAGCGGGTTCCTCTACCAAACCCGCCAGTTCGGCTGCCGTTAGATCAGACACCTGATCCAAATACGGAAGCGGCCCAGACGGGAGGGGAGGCGAAGCCTCTGCCAAATCACTCTGACTGTTGCCAAGGGTATAGAGCGTGTAGGGCGCGGTGGCTGTCGTGCAATAGTGGGTAATCTCTGACTCCCAGGTGTCGCCCTTGGGAAACTTGAGCCATAGCGTTGCGGGCAAATGTTCTTCGACCAGCAGATCGAGAATTGCCCTCAGCATCGACTTAAATGTGGTGGGGCTGACCTGGAGCGGATGTAGGGGGCGCTCAGAACTGAGGGCCAGTTCATAGAGCGAAGCTTCGGAGGAGCGTGGCGATTTCATGGGGGTGAAATTCTATGGGGTAAGCGCTAGATGCATTGGAGCATCTCCAAGCAAATCGGAGCCATCTCCAACCAGAGCGGAGCAGCAGCGCTCTAGGCAAGACTGAGGGAAAGTCGCTCCAGCAGTGCTGCACGAGCTTGTTCGCGGTCGTCAAAGTGAACTTTTTCGGTGCCGAGAATCTGATAGTCTTCGTGGCCCTTGCCTGCAATCAGCACGCCGTCACCGGGCTGCGCCTCCAGGATGGCCTTGCGGATGGCGGCGGCGCGATCGCCCATTACCGTCGGGCTGACGCTGGCAGGGATACCCGCCACCACATCTTGCAAAATCCGCTCTGGGTCTTCGGTGCGGGGGTTGTCGGAGGTGACCACGACCCAATCCGCCAGCTCAGCGGCGATCGCCCCCATCTTGGGCCGCTTGGTGCGATCGCGATCGCCGCCACAGCCAAACACGCAGATCATCCGTCCCTGGATAAACGGGCGCGACGCTTTTAGCAAGTTTTCCAGACTGTCGGGCGTGTGGGCATAGTCCACAATCACGCTGATGTCTTGGCTGGGCGACACTTGCACCTGCTCGACGCGGCCGGGCACACCGGGGAAGTTAGAAAGGGACTGGGCGATCGCCTCCAAACTCAAGCCCAGATGCAGCCCTGCGCCCACCGCCGCCAGCAGATTTGCCAGATTAAACTGGCCCACCAGCGGCGACGCAAACGGCACCTCGCCCAGCGGCGTATGCAGCACGCCCCGCACGCCCGCAGGCTCATACACCAGATCGCTCGTCCACAGGTCAGCCATAGAATCTTGCGTGCTGTAGGTCCACACCGCCTGCCCTGCCCTGCCATCTGCCAGCCGCCTGCCGTAGGGGTCGTCCAGATTCACGATCGCCCGCCCGTGCAGATAGCCAGGGCTAAACAGCAGCGCCTTGCTGGAGAAATAGTCCTCCATGTCTTTGTGATAGTCGAGGTGATCCTGCGTCAGGTTGGTAAATACTGCCACCTCAAAGGGGCACTCCAGCACGCGCCCCTGAGCCAGCGCATGAGAACTCACCTCCATCACGGCGTATTCCGACCCCGCCGCCTTTGCCTCCGCCAGTTGTCCCTGAAGTTCTAGCGCAAAGGGCGTGGTGTGCAGCGCGGTTTGCTGATGCCCCTGCCAGCGGGTGTAGAGCGTGCCCAGCAGCGCCACGGGCAGATGCGCCTGCGCCAAAAAATGCTCGATCAGGTGCGTGGTGGTGGTTTTGCCGTTGGTGCCCGTCACGCCCACCAGCTTCATCGCCTGTGCCGGATAGCCGTAGAACGCCGCCGCCAGCCGAGCCGAAGCCTGCGCTACATTTGCCACAGGAATGATACAGTCGTCGGCGGTCGGGGGTTTCTGTTGTGCGGCGCTTTCGGACACCACAGCGGCGATCGCCCCTGCCGCCAGCGCACTCTGCCAAAACTCGCCGCCATCCACCCGCGTTCCCGGCATTCCGATAAACAGATCGCCGGGTTTGCAGGCGTGGGAGTTGGTCGCCAGTCCTAGCACTTCGGCTTTTAGAGCCGGGTGTTCTGGTAGGCACAACTCTTCTGGCAGCGTCTGCAATAGTTCCACCAACTTCATTCCGCCAAACCTCCCCAAGGGCATGTCTGCAATTTCTGCGTACTTAATTTCTGCTAATTATTTCTGCTTATTTGAAAGTGTAAAGGTTGATCACACCTGCGGAACGCTTTTTCTCAGGTCGGGACAGGGCCAGACGGCTTGAGGCGGGCTGCGGCGCGGTGGCTTTGGGATGCACTCCAGCATTCGGGCTGGGTTTCGATTCAGGATTTGCTCAAGATTCTCGCTCCAGTCTCAGGCTTCACTCAGGCTGACAGATCAGGCTAAATTGTGAAGTCTTTGCGGGGGTGAACAGACTTTTTAAAAATTGAATGGCAGATTGATGAAGTGCAGACATGGTGCAAGGTTCAAAACCCAATTGCGAAATGGCTGTAAACCCGTTTTGAACCCGTTTTGAAAATCATTCAGACAAGCGTTGGCGGATGAGTAGTGACAAACAATGGTGGGCTGCGGGAACCAATCAGATCAACCGCTGGCTGGCGCAAAACCAACTGCGATCGCTCGATGAGGCCTATCGCGGCGCACTGCAAATTCAGGAGCTAGAACGTCAATACTTTGGGGGCGATCGCATTGCCTTTCGCGCCGACCTCAGCAAGACCGTGTTTGATTACGTCAAAACAAAGCGCGATCGCCAACTGCTGCGCGTGCGGGCAAACCTCACCCGATTCCGCTTGGCCAGCTTTTTGCAAAATCCAGAGTTGCAACATGACGCTGCTTCCCAAACCCCTGCGCCAACGGCTCAAGAGCAGCAGATTTTAGAAAAACTAGGCTTTATCGAGCTGGTCGTCGGCAAATATCGAGATGTAGACGACGCGCTTGATCAAATGGTGGCAGACCTTGAGAGTGAGCCGACGAGTGATGCAACTGCCACTTCGATGCCCAACAGTCTGTCCAGAGAACTGCGAACCAGCCCTAGCAAAGCCCTCAGCCCCAAGCCACTAATGCCCCGATCCAGCGGAACGAACGGCTCCGACTCGATCCTGAATCGGCTATCCTCCATTGGCAAGGAGTTGAGCAAGGAGCTAGGCCCCCTGTCGGAGCAGGAGGTCGTCACCGAGCTACGCCTGCGCCGCAAGCAAAATCGCATTGCCATGCGCTGGCTGGTGGTGTTGCTGCTGCTGCCGTTGCTGACACAGGTATTGGCCAAGAATTTGGTATTCGAGCCGCTGCTGGGCAATTACAGCGATCGCCATCCCTCCGCCGTCGAACTCAGCACCGAAATTGAAGAGGAATTTCTCGCCGAATTTAGCGAATATCGACAGGCGCTAGAAATTCAGCGCTTGCTCAAGAACTATCAGCCGCCTGCCGCAGAACAATCGCAGGGCCCCTTTTGGCAGCGCAAACGCTCCTTTTTTAATCAGGCGATCGAAAACAAAACCCTGACGCGCTCCTCGGTCGGTCTGTTGGCAACGTCTCCCAACGGGCCGCCTGCCGAGGTTGCGCCCCTGCTCGATGGGCGATCGCCAGAAGTGGCCCACAGCGGCCCATTGCGCGGCAGCATCGTGACGACTGACCTGCCCAGCTTGCCCGAACTCCGTGCCGACATCGAGGAAGACCGCGAATATGCCCTGGCGCTGCAAGAAAAAGCCGTCGAGTTGTGGCGCGAAGCCCGCGAAAAGCAGCTTAACGGACTCAAAAACGTGCTAGCTGACCTGACCTCGATTCTAGTGCTGGTGGCGCTGGTCTACTTTGGGCGCGATCGCCTCCGGCTGCTGGGCAACTTTTCCAACCGCACTTTCCTGGCACTGAGCGACCCCGCCAAAGTGTTCCTGTTTATCCTAGTCACCGATATTTTTGTCGGGTTCCACTCTGCCGAAGGCTGGGAAGTTATTTTAGAAGGCGTGTTTCGCCACTTTGGGCTACCCGAAAGCAAGGTCTTTATCAATGGCTTTATTGCGACCGTGCCCGTGTTTATCGATGCCTGCATCAAGTTCTGGATTTTCTCTTACCTGACCCGCTATTCGCCCTCGGCCTCAGCAATCTATGAGCGGATGAACACTTAGGTAGGAATCAGGGGTTAGGGGTTGGGGACAGGATGATGGGGTGATGGAGTGAGGGAAGAGGGAAGAGAGAAGAACGAAGAACGAAGAGCGAAGAGAGAAGAACGAAGAGGTTCCGTTTTTCGTTTTTCGTTTTTTCCGTCTCTCGCCCCATTACCTCACTGCCTCCACTCGCACCTCGACCCGACTGGGATTGCCTGCCGTGATGACGGGGTATGTTTGGGGACTGGATAGGGCGATCGCCCCATTGACGAAGACGCGGGCGCGGACAGCGTAGCGATGATTGTCCTGAATCAGCGCCGGATCGTAGAGAATTTCAAAATTAAGCGGCATCTGTCGCCCGTTGGTGCGAATGATCTGCTCTGCCAGTACAATGCCAGATGCATTGGCCCGCGTCAGATCCAGCAGTTGCACCCGCAGGACAGCATTGGGCGGCAGGGCGCTGCGCTGGAGAGAAACCACCGTGCCGTTGACGGCGGCCTGAGCCTGGGGGTCGTCCGGTGGCAGGTCTGGGGGCAGGTCTGGGGACGATTCCGACGGCAATCCTGATGGGGTATCAGCTGCGGTCTCCGGCGGGGCTTCTGGCACTGGAGGCTGGGCGATCGCCCCTGTTTTTACCCGCAGGCCCAGCAGCAGAAAAAAGAGGGAAACTCCAACTTGCAGTAGCTTTACAGGCATATGGCTCACAGCGCACACTTTGGAAGGCTTTTGGTTGGCATAGTCTATCATCAAGACCCAAACAGCAAGACCCAAACAGCAAGACCCAAATCGAGAATCGACAGGAGCGCTGTCACTAGCAGGCTGGGCTAATCGCAGAGGCGCTCGGCGCAGCAGGCACAGATGCAGGCATGGGTTGCAGGCTATAGCCCACCAGGGGTACGCCTTTGCAGAAAATCCCCAGACGGGGCCGCATTTCAAACGCCGCTTCCGTTCCGGCATTGAATTCTGCCTCGGTGAGCAGCATCAGCCCGCTGGCGCTGGGCACAAGCTGAACAGGGGTTTTGCGAGAGCGCGAAACCAGTAGATGGGTGGGTTGAAACATGATGAGAACCTCGGAGATTTAAGAGAGATAGGAGAGAAAAAATGTCAGAGAAAGTCAGAGTACGACCGTCAAAGTACAAGATTCGGAGTTGTCGAGCGTTGGGCTGAGGCCTGGGCGATCGCCACTCGCGAATGAATAACAGTATCGAGCCGTATCCCTGGGTTGGCGAGGGTTTTGCAGGTGTGGAATATTGCCCAAATTGGATGGGTTTCCCGCCGACCGAACCGAAACCCCACTGCACCACGGACGGTCTCCCGCACCCGATTTCTATCCAAAGGGAGGTTTGTGCCCTCTCTTAACTTCAGTACGATTCGTAAGGTTGAATCGTTCCCCAAAAGTCCATAAATGCGCCCAACCCTCTCGGCGTGGTGTGGCGGCCCAAGGAACTCCCAATCCCTACTCCTCCAGGTAGATACGGTTATCCTCCCTCCTATCGAGGTGGGAATGCAGATACATTGGAACTACGGAGTACATAAAAATTCATAAGCACCAGTATTGGGACTGCATGAACCGCTGAATACTCGCGGCATGTGCTTCTGACGGAGAGCCAGTTGGCAAACCGGGCAAACCTCATTCAAGGTTCTGAGGATGTTTGAGTATTTCACTGAAAAAGCGATCGCCGTGGTGATGGCAGCCCAAGAGGAGGCCCGTCGGTTAGGACATAATTTCGTGGGGACAGAGCAGATCTTGCTGGGTCTGCTGCTGGTCAAAGACCACATCGCGGCAGAAGTGCTGACAGATCTGGGGGTGACCGTAGAGGCCGCCCGCCAGGAGGTCGAAAATATTATTGGGCGCGGGTCTGGCTTTGTGCCGCCCGAAATTCCCTTTACGCCCAAGTCAAAACGGGTGTTTGAGCAAGCGTTTCAAGAGTCTCGCCGCCTCGACCAGCGCCATGTGGGTACCGAACATTTACTGCTCAGTTTGGCCCAAGAACGCGAGAGCGTCGCTGCAAAGGTGCTGGAAAACCTGGGTGTCAATTTAGATCAACTGCGAACCGCAGTCATTCGTGCTGTGGGCGAAGTGGCAAAAGTGCCCGCGGGTGGCGCTGCTAAGCGTGCCGGACGCAACAGCCGCAAGCCCAAAATGCTGCAAGAGTTTGGCACCAACCTGACGGAGCTAGCTGCCGAAGGCAAGCTCGACCCGGTGGTGGGCCGCCACAAAGAAGTGGAGCGCGTGGTACAGATCCTTGGCCGCCGCAGCAAAAACAATCCCGTGCTAATCGGGGAGCCGGGCGTAGGCAAAACAGCGATCGCCGAAGGGCTAGCCCAGCGCATCGTGAATCAGGACGTGCCCGATCTGCTGCTAGATCGCCAGGTAATTAGCCTCGATATGGGCACCTTGCTGGCAGGAACCCGCTTTCGGGGCGACTTTGAAGAACGCCTTAAGCAGATCATGCAAGAGGTGCGCGAGGCAGGAAATGTCATTCTCGTCATCGATGAGATCCACACGCTGGTCGGCGCGGGTTCGCTCGAAGGCGGCATGGACGCGGCCAACCTGCTGAAGCCCGCTCTGGCGCGGGGCGAGTTGCAGTGCATCGGAGCCACCACGCTGGACGAATATCGCAAGCACATCGAGCGGGATGCTGCACTAGAGCGTCGCTTTCAGCCCGTCATGGTGGAACCACCAACTGTGCTGGAAACGGTAGAAATTCTTCGCGGACTGCGCCAGCGCTACGAACAGCACCACAATTTGCTGATTTCGGATGAGGCGCTGGAAGCAGCGGCTACCTTGAGCGATCGCTACATTACTGACCGCTTCTTGCCAGATAAAGCCATCGACCTGATCGACGAAGCGGGTTCTCGCGTTCGCTTCCGCAACTCAGCTCAGGCTCCCACGCGGGAACTGAAGCAAGAGTTGCGTCGCGTTATCGCTGAGAAAAACGCCGCCGTGCAGCAGCAGGATTTCGACAAAGCCACCCAACTGCGCGATCGCCAGCGCGAGCTAGAGGCGCAGATCCGGGGTCAGGGGTCAGGGATCAGGGATCAGGCTATGGAGACAATAGAGCCGTCTTCTCTCGCCCTCTCTCCCTCTCTCCCTCCTACAGTCACCGCCGAAGACATCGCCCAGGTTGTCGAATCCTGGACTGGGGTTCCGGTCAACAAGCTGACAGAATCGGAATCCATTTCGCTGCTGCACCTGGAGGAGCGCCTGCACGAGCGCGTGATCGGGCAGGATGAGGCAGTGAAGGCGGCAGCGCGGGCCATCCGGCGATCGCGCGTGGGGCTGAAAGACCTGAATCGACCCATCGCCAGTCTGTTCTTCTCTGGGCCGACGGGTGTGGGCAAGACGGAGTTGACCAAGGCGCTGGCAGCGGCCATCTTTGGGTCAGAAGAGGCGATGATCCGGCTGGATATGTCGGAATTTATGGAGCCGCACACGGTGTCGAAGCTGGTCGGCTCGCCACCGGGCTATGTCGGCTATGACGAAGGTGGGCAACTGACCGAAGCCATTCGTCGCAAGCCCTATACGGTGGTGCTGTTCGACGAAATCGAAAAAGCCCATCCCGATGTGTTTAACATCCTGCTGCAACTGCTGGAAGACGGTCGCCTGACGGATTCCAAAGGGCGCACGGTCAGCTTTAAGAACACGCTGATCATCTTCACCTCCAATATCGGCTCTCGCGCTATCCAAAAAGGCGGCAGCGGGCTGGGCTTCGATCTGGGCGAAGGCGACTCGCAGTATACCCGGATGCGCGATCGCATCAATGACGAGCTAAAGCAGGTCTTCCGTCCTGAGTTGCTGAACCGACTGGACGAAATCATCGTCTTCCGCCCGCTGACCCGCGACGAGGTGATGCAGGTGGCCGACCTGATGATCCGCGAGGTGAATCAGCGCCTCAGCGAACAGGGCATGGCGCTCACCGTCACCGATGCTGTCAAAGAGCGGCTGCTGGCCGAGGGCTATGACCCCGCCTACGGAGCGCGACCCATGCGCCGAGCCGTCACCCGCCTGCTAGAGGACGCGCTGGCCGAGGGAATGTTGACAGGTGCAATCTGTCCGGGCGACACTGCTGTAGTCGATTTGGACGACGATGGGCAGCTCCGCGTGCGCCGTCAAGATGTGCCTGTGCTGCAATCTGTCAATTAGTGCAGACCCCTAGTGCAGGCCATTAGTACGGGCTATGAGTTAGTAAGGGCTATGAGTGCAGGTTGCTCCCGCAAGGCTGGCATGATTGGCCACCTCGCGGGAGCAATCGTCCGGAGCAGCGACCGCGAGGCGTGTAAGCACTAAAACTGAGCGCCGAAACGCCAAAGTAGTCCTGTTGAAGTAATCCCACCAAAGTAATTCTGCCAGAACATCAGTGCCCAAATAGCGCCCAAATTATTTATAAGGCGGGTCTTGGCGATTTAATTTTGGCGATTTGTCGAGTCATCGTCTAAGCTATGCTCAGTGTTTAACGATAGTGCTGGAACGAACCTTGCTGAAATTGATTGTGTTAAAGCGTTTTCCTCTCTTCGCCCTGCCACTTATGCTGGGTACAGGGTTTTGGGCGCGTCCGGCGATCGCCCAGGCCTTGATTCCCCATGTGCCCCAGTTGGACTATGCTCGGATGGAGCAGCAGGGGCTAAGTCTGGCGCAGGAAGCAGCGCAGCTCGCGCAGTTTCAGCAATATGAACTGGCGCTGATTCGGGCGCAGTTGGCGACGCAGCTTGTGCCGCAAAACGGGCAAGTGTGGGCGCTGCTGGGCAGTTTGTATTTGCAGGTGGGGCAGGGCGACAAGGCGATCGCCCCATTGCTCAAGGCCGAGTCGCTCAGCCAGGGAGATCCAGCAATTTTGTTTGCCCTGGGCACAGCCTACTTCCGTGCCGAAAACTATGCCCGCTCTGTCGAGTACCTGCGGAAGGGGTTGGCGCTAAAGGGCGATGAACCCGGCGCATGGTTTGACCTGGGCAATGCTTATTACATGCAAAAGCGCTATGCTGACGCGATCGAGAGCTACGAAAAGTCGGTCGAGCTTCAGGAAGACTTTTGGCCCTCGATCAATAACATCGGGCTGGTGCTGTATGAAATGGGCGACATCGACGGAGCGCTAGAGAAATGGCGCGAGGCGATCGCCATCGACGGAACGCAGGCCGAGCCTCAGCTAGCGGTCGCCGTGGCGCTGTTTGTGCAGGGCAAGCAAGAAGAAGCCCTTGCAATGGGTGAAGCCGCCCTCAACCTAGACGATCGCTACGCCGAGATCGAATTTTTGCGCGAAAACCTGTGGGGCGATCGCCTGATTGAGCAAACCCGACGATTTCTCCAGCTTCCCCGGATGCGCGAGACGCTGGCACAAATTCGGCAGGCAGGCAGTTAGGGGAAGAGGGAAGAGGGAAGAGAGAAGAGAGAAGAGAGAAGAGAGAGAAGGTTTCATTTTTCGTTCTTCGTTTTTTGTTCTTCATTCTTCTTCGTTCTTCGTTCTTCGTTTTTTGTTCTTCGTTCTTCGTTCTTCGTTCTTCGTTTTTTGTTCTTCGTTCTTCGTTCTTCGTTTTTTCCACATCCTGCCCCATCACCCCACCCTCGGCCGCTGGGCTGCTCTGGGAAACAGGGTGCGTAACGTGCGATCGCGCCCATGCAGCGTTTCGTAGAAAAAGAACGACACACCCGCAAAGCCCTGCTGCCGGACGGCATAGACCTGCTGGCGGATCACCTCTGGGCGGGCGGGGCGGTCTTTGAGTCCGGCGAGGATGCCGATGGCGACGGGGATGTGGCTGCGGGCTTCGACCAGTTCGGGGCGGCTGAGTTCGGCGGCAAAGCTGGCTACGTTATCTCGATAAATTTGGATAATTAGCTCCTCCACATAGCCCCGCCGCTCCCAGGTCTTCCAATCTTGCAGATAGTAGCGATAGGCGTAGTCTCTGGTGTTGGGTGATAGGGCGACCAGGCAGTCGGGGCGATAGGTCTTCACCGTTTCAAACACGCGCACCATGATGGCAGAGATGCGGTCGGCCCGCCAGCGCGTCCATTCCGCATCGTGGGGGTCGGCGGGCGGCGACTGGCCCTGATGCTCCTGCTGATAGAGCCGGACGGTGTAGGGGTCGTAGCCCAATTCGGCGGGCAGCCCAAAGTGGTCGTCTAGTTGCAGCCCGTCGATTTCGTAATTGGCGGCGAGTTCGGCGATCAGGCTGAGGATGAACTCCTGCACTTGCGGATGAAACGGATTCATCCAGACGCGGGGCCAGATGCCCTCCATCAGGACTTGGGAGCCGTCGCGCCGCTGCGTCAGCCAGTCGGGATGCCGTCGCGCCAGTTCCGAGTCGGCCGGAGCCATAAAGCCAAACTCAAACCAGGGAACCACCGCCATGCCCAGGCGGTGGCCCTGCTGCACGGCTTCGGCCAGCATATCGCGCTGCTGCAACCCAGAGTGCGGATCGACCCGCCGCCCGATGACGCGCTCGGCGGTGGCACTGGGATAGAGCGTGTAGCCCCAGTTCCAGACCGTGGGATAGATGCTGTTGAAATGCAGGCGCGAGAGGCGGTGGAGTCCTTCTGAGAGGCGATCGCTCGAAAACAGCACATCACTGTCGATATTCGTCAGCCATACGCCGCGCAGCTCCGTCGTGGGCAGCGCAGACTGCGCCATCCCGCTCAGCGGCAAGTGCAGCAGCAAGGCCAGCGCCAGACCCAGCGCGATTAGCTTCGTGCGCCAGAGGCGAAACGGAGACCGTTGAAAAGCCGTGAAAACGCTGGCAGAACAGGTAGAAAAAGGAGTCGCCTGGAGGAAAGCAGAGTAGAACTGTCGAAATTTCACGATTTGTCGTGCGATTGGCCTTGCAGATAGATTTTAGGATTTCTCTACCCAGACAGAAGTTCCCGCAACAAGCTGCCCTTTCAGCGCAAACACAATCGAGGGAGTAATCAGAGCGGCAATCCGAGCGATCCGCCGATCGTCTCTGCTGCGACCCGTTTCTCAAACTCACCACCGATCGCCAGGTCGGAGGGGGTTTGGGCTTCGCCGTGAGCCTCAGCCGAACGGGGACGTGCTTCGTCCCCCAAGCGGGGGTTTGGGGGAAAGCTTCCCCCAAGGATTGCTGGCTCGGAAAGCGCCACCCGCCGCAGAACCCTGCCCCACAAAAAAGCCGCCTCTGCAAACGTGGGGGCGGCAAGTCCATACAGCGGCAAATCCATACAAATGTACTAAAATCGGATTACTCTTGGGGTAGGAGCGACATAATTTGCTCAACAAACCGCTGGTGATCCACCACAGGCTTGGAGATATAGTCGTCGGCTCCGCTCTGCTTCAGGAAATTCTCGCGATCGCCCTCCATCGCATGAGCCGTCACCAAAATAATCGGCAAATCCGCCGTTTTGGGATCGGCCTTTAGCATCTGGGTAATCTTGATGCCATCTACAGGCTTTCCCTGATAAACACTATGCGACAGCGACACATCCATCAAAATAATGTCCGCCGCTCTCGCCGTCGCAATTTCCATGACCTCATCCACGTTTTCGGTGTGGCGGACTTCCAAGCCGCCCCGCTTGGTCAAAATCTTGGAAAAGACGCGAGCGTTGATTAAGTCGTCTTCAACAATTAGAACCGTCTTCATGCCAATTGCTTAATCTCCTCGCTATTCACCCTTACTCAAAAGAATGAAACATTTCTACTCAAGACAGTTAGGCTACATGATGAAGAAATATAAAAGAGACATAAAACCTGAGCATAACATTTCAGAACTCTCCAAAGGTCAGAACCCTCCAAAGGGCGATCGCCCCATTCCCCTGCGGTTCCGCATACCCCACAGGTTGCCCGGCCGCCCCTCAAACCACTCTACTTGCAGATTCTCTGCAATTCAGTAATGCTGCTGATAAATGCGAAATTAGCGCTATGGTTGGGTTTTGGGCATCGCTCGCGTCCCTGTTCCCTGACTCGTTTCACCTGCCTTTTAGTCCCTAAAAACGCTCATGGCTAGACAGCTCAACCTCTCCGCCGGCCAAGTAGTAGCCACCGCGCTGCACACCGAAGTGCAGCAATCCTACCTAGAATACGCGATGAGCGTCATCGTGGGGCGGGCGCTGCCAGATGTGCGCGATGGGCTAAAACCCGTCCATCGCCGCATCCTCTACGCCATGCACGAACTCGGACTCACGCCCGATCGCCCCTTCCGCAAATGTGCCCGCGTGGTGGGCGACGTGCTAGGCAAATATCACCCCCACGGCGACCAGGCAGTATACGACGCGCTGGTGCGGATGGTGCAAGACTTTTCTAGTCGCTATCCACTGCTGGGCGGCCACGGCAACTTTGGCTCGGTAGACGACGACCCGCCCGCCGCTATGCGCTACACAGAAACGCGCCTCGCCCCCATCAGCCACGAGGCGCTGCTAACGGAAATTGGCGAAGCCACCGTCGATTTCATCCCCAACTTTGACAACTCGCAGCAGGAACCTGTCGTGCTGCCGGCCCAGTTGCCGACGCTGCTGCTAAATGGTTCCTCCGGCATCGCCGTAGGTATGGCGACCAATATTCCACCCCACAACTTGGGCGAAGTGGTCGATGGGCTAGTGGCGCTAATCGACAATCCCGACCTGCCCGATGACCAGCTTTTTGCGCTGATTCCCGGCCCCGACTTTCCCACAGGCGGCGAAATCGTGGGCACTGAGGGGATTCGCGATGCCTACACCACCGGGCGCGGCAGCATTACCATGCGCGGCGTTGCCCAGTTTGAAGAAATCCAGCCGGGGCGCGGCCGCCACCGCCGCACCGCCATCGTGGTGACGGAGTTACCCTTCCAGGTCAACAAAGCCGCCTGGATCGAAAAAATCGCCGATTTGGTCAACCAAGGGCGGATCGAAGGCATTCAAGACATTCGCGATGAGAGCGATCGCGACGGACTGCGCGTGGTCATTGAACTGAAGCGCGAGGCCAATCCCCAGCGCGTGCTAAACCAGCTTTATAAAATGACTCCGCTGCAAAGCAACTTTGGCGCAATTTTTCTGGCGCTGGCCGATGGGCAACCGCGCCAGATGCCGCTGCGAGAACTGCTGCAACAGTTCCTCACCTTCCGCGAAGAAACCCTCACCCGCCAATACCGCTACGAGCTAAACAAGGCCGAGAGCCATATTCACATCCTGGAAGGGCTGCTGCGGGCCCTGGCAAACCTGGATCGCGTGATTGAGATTTTGCGAAACGCACCGGACGGTGGCGCGGCCAAGATCCAGTTTCGAGAGGAGTTCGACTTTAGCGATCGCCAATGTGATGCGATTCTCTCCATGCCGTTGCGCCGCCTCACCGGGCTAGAACAGCAAAAACTCCAGACCGAATACGACGAAACCGCCGCCCGAATGCAGGAACTCCGCACCCTGCTGAGCAACCGACGGGAACTGCTGAAATCTCTCAAAAAAGACCTGCGGACCCTCAAGAAAAAATTTGCCGACCCGCGCCGTACCCGCCTGCAAACCGAAACCGAGCGAGCCGAGGAAGCCGAAACCCTAGCTGAGATGGCTGAAGAGGTAATCGAAGAGGAAGTGGTGCTGGAGTTTACCCAGCGGGGCTATGTACGCCGCTCTACGCCCAAAGCCTTTGAGCGCCAGCAGACCAAGCAAGACGACCTGCCACCCAAAACGCTGATCGACAGCGAAGACCCCGCTCTGCAAACTGAGTCTGCCCTGACCACTCAGGAATTGCTCGTGCTGACCCGCAGCGGCAAGGCCTACACCCTCAAGGTGGGCGACATTCCCCCCACCTCGCGCCAGTCGCGGGGAACGCCGCTGGTGACGCTGCTGCCGCCAGGAGCGCAGACCGGAGACGATGCGATCGTGGCGCAGTTTGTGCTGGCTCCAGAGTTTTTGGAAAGCCTGGATCTGGTGATGCTGACGGCCCAAGGGCGGATCAAGCGCGTGCCGCTGGCCGAATTTACCAACCTGACCGGGCGCGGGCTAACGGCGCTGAAGCTGAAGGACGGTGACACGCTGCAATTTGCACTGCTGGCAGCCGAGGGCGAACAACTGGTGCTGGCAACAGCGGGCGGGCGGATGCTGCGATTTGAGATCAACGAAGACCAGCTTCCGGTTCAAAGCCGCACGGCCCAGGGGTTGCAAGCCATTCGCCTGGGCAAGCAGGAAACCCTGGCGGGCTGCGTTGCGCTGACGGCGGACGATGAGATTCTGCTCATTTCGCGGCAGGGCATGGGCAAGCGGCTGCCTGTGCGGAGCCTGCGTCTGGCGAATCGGGGCGACCTGGGGCAGGCGCTACAATTCGTGGCTAAGACGGATGCGGTGGTGGGGCTAGTGCCTGCTTATGACGGCACAAGCGTTACGGTGCTGACGAGTGGCGATCGCCTCGCTCGCATTCCTGCCGAGTCTTTCCCCAGTGGCACAACGAGCGGCGAGAAACTGCTGAAGCTCACCAAAACTGAGTTCATCACCACCCTCATTCCTGCCCTGTTGCCCACCGAAGACGAGGCTGAAGCAGCTCAACTGGTTGATTGACAAATCTGCCTAGACTAGATTGAGCCACGTCAAACCCAGTACCAGCTTAGATTCAGTTGGGTCACGCTGACGCTGACCAACCTACGAGCGGATCAAGCTTGCAAGAGTTTTGTCTGTCAATTAGGCGGCTCAGAATGACGGATAATCTTCCTATCCAGATTTAATCACAGTAATGCCCCACTGTAGTATTTTTATGTCGAGATTGTAATTGTAAAAATACTCAATTACAGTGAGCGATCGCCCGCTCGTCCAAAAAAGTTCTCTAATTTTGTCGATGGTGTGTAAAGCGCTATTTCCTTATAGTAGAAGGCTCAATCCTTGTATTCATCCAATGTCGGTTTACCTAATTTGTTCCCCAAATGGTTTTCCCCAACTATGGGCGACTAGTCATCCATCAGGATTCTATCCCCAGAGCTGGTTTTGCTCATTGCTGAGTAGAAAACAAATAGCCCCAAAAGACCCGTCGAAGCGGTTCAAGGGGGGCATTTATCTAAGATCTACTCGGTGACGTTTGCAGATATAGTTCGACTTCCGAATAGCTCAGGGTGAAACGTCCCTCTACCATGCCATCAGGCGCTCCGCCATCGCGGCAACTGAGTCTAGTTGCTCTGAAGGTTTTTAATTTTCAATTTCTAATTTTAGTGATTGAACGGCGACGAGTTCCCCTTCCTGATTGGCACTGATTGTTGCATTCATCATCTCAGCTATAGCTTGACTAGGGATATGAACCCTGAACAGTCTCTTCCGCCTCCGGAGTCTGGCGATGCTGTTATGGGTTTCCCCATCCGTCCGTCCATCCACGATGAGCGCATCGGAAACCCAGCCGCCAGCCCACTTACCGAGCTTGAAACAAACCCGATTGTTCAAGTCCTGTTTGGGCTATCTTTTGACGCAGTGCTGGCATTTGACGATGCAGGTTATTGCCGGGCTGCAAACTCGGCGGCCAGCGCCCTGCTGGGGATGTCCGTGGAGGCGCTGTGTC
>JBDNCP010000149.1:0-11366 GCA_046719575.1 Cyanobacteriota bacterium | reverse complement strand
GGCAGAGTTTTCTAAAGCTTGATCTGCCCTTAAAGCTTGCTCCGCTTTGGTTTTAATCCGTCTAACGCTCTCATCGCTTCTATAATGGGTGGCTAATGGGGATGAAGCAGCGGCAAGCTCCATTAATAATTAACAACGACTAATGATTAACAACGACTAGAACGACATTAGAACAACCGAGTTAGAACGACCTGTGAAATGGTCTGCTCCATTTCCTGACTGGGTGAGGCACGCGCCATCCTGAAAAGCAACACCCCGGAAAGACGGGTTTTCGTAGTCACCTGTGTGCTGTAATTTGCTTCAGAAATGCTGTACTAGCTTGCAACGTTAATAGCCTGCAACGATAGCCTGCAACGATAGCCTGCAACATGTTGATGCCAGCCAGCCCTGAGTTTGTTTTACTGTGTCAGTCGCAGATTGCAGCGCTGACGCAAGGGCTTGGGGCAGCTTTGAGCGTGGTGTATTTGACCGATGACCCAACGGCAGGCGGCGATGCTGATTTAACTCCTGTGGCGGCTTATCCCGAAGAAGCGGTGGCTTGGAGCCAAGAACAAATTCTGCGGTTGCTGGCTGGCAGGCCGTCTGCCAACCCCTTACCCCCCCAGCGGCTCTTGACGGATGCAGGGCGATCGCCCGCCTCTTCAGCTAACAACGCGCTGGGGGAAAACTCGCCACCAAACTCTCCGCCATCGGAGCGCCTGTCAGACGCACCAGAACCTGCCTTTCAGAGTTCCGCCGAAACCGCTGCCGAACCAGGGCTATATTCCCAGAAAATTGTCTTGCCGCTGGTTTATGAGGGCATGATGATGGGGCTGCTGGTGACGGCGTGTTCGGATTGCCTTTGGGGAGAACAAGAACAGAGCCAGGTTGAACATATCGCCCAGACGCTGGCGATCGCCCGTCTGCTCGATCAGCGAGCGCAGTGGGCCGAGTTTGAGCTACATCAGCGCCAGGTCTTGCAAAGCCAGCAGCGCGACCAGATGGACGACTTGCTGCACCAGTTTCGCAATCCGCTGACGGCGGTTCGCACGTTTGGCAAGCTGCTGCTGCGTCGCGTCCAGCCGGAGGATGAAAATCGCACCGTGGCGGAAGGCATTGTGCGCGAGAGCGATCGCCTGCAAGATCTGCTGCGCCAGTTTGATACTGTCATCGATCTTGACCCTGGTTCCCTTCCCGAAGCCAGGCCCGAATCGCCCGCCAGAGATGCCAATGTTCGGTCTGGTGGGTTGCCCTTGGCGCTGCCATCCCAGACCGTTCCCACGCCGCCAGAACCTCGCGCAGTCACCGGGCAAATGCAGCTCGAAGCGCTGGATTTGGCGGCGGTGGTTGCGCCGCTGCTCATGTCGGCCAGCGCGATCGCCCAGGAGCGAGATCTCACGCTGCAAGCCGAGTTGCCGACTGACTTGCCGCCCGTGTGGGGCGATCGCCGCGCCCTGCAAGAAGTGGTCAACAACCTGCTGGACAATGCGCTGAAATATACACCGTCGGGCGGCACAGTGCGGCTAGTGGGCGGCATCGAGCGTGAGGTGAATGGCCAGCCCTGGCAGGCGATCGCCATCCTCGATACGGGCCCCGGCATCCCCAAAGCAGACTTCGAGCATTTGTTTGAGCGACACTTTCGCGGCGTACAGTCTCAGGGCGAGATTCCGGGAACAGGGCTAGGATTGGCGATCGCCCGCGACCTGATTTCCCAGATGCAGGGCGAAATCCAGGTCTTCAGCCCGGTTCACGAAAGTGGACTGACAGAACCCGGCACTTCACCAGGCACGGCGTTTTTGATCTGGCTCCCCACCTGCGCGCCTAACTAGGCTTGAGAACGGCTGGCTGTGGAATAGCATCGTGCGATCGCACCACATCACGCGCCACATCACGCGCCACATCAACGTTTCTTGACGCAATTGCGGCGTTTGTGTCGCACAGCAACTTGTCTTTCCACAGAGTTACGTATATCCTGCTACCAAATGGAATATTGTTGCCCAAAACGACGTACTTTCCGTCTTATCGGGGTTGACTTTTAGCCAACCTATTGCACCAACGGTTATTCCATAGAAATTCGCAGATTAAGTGTCTAGGTTCTAGCCACATTTTTTGAGGAGCTTGTGTAGATATGTCCGTTCCTATTCCCCTTACAAAGCGGCTAATCGCCGAGTTTATCGGCACTTTCTGGCTGGTGTTGGGCGGCTGCGGCAGCGCCGTTCTCGCGGCAAACTTTCCCTACGGTGACAGCGGCAACGCCCTCGGTTTGGGCTTCCTCGGTGTTTCTCTTGCCTTCGGTCTGACAGTGTTTACGCTGGCCTACGGTCTGGGTCACATTTCCGGCGGGCACTTCAACCCCGCTGTGTCCTTTGGTCTGTGGGCAGGCAAGCGCTTCTCTGGCGCAGACCTGCTGCCCTACATCATTTCTCAAGTGCTGGGTGCAATCCTAGCTGGCGGCGTGATTTACCTGATCGCTCAAGATCGCCCCGGTTTTGCCCTGTCTGGTTCCAACCCACTTGCCACCAACGGCTGGGGCGTTCATTCTCCCGGTGGCTATGGCTTCTGGTCGGCGCTGCTCATTGAAGTTGTGCTGACGTTTGTGTTTTTGCTGGTGATTCTGGGTTCTACCGACCGCCGCGCTCCCAAGGGCTTTGCGCCTGCCGCCATCGGTCTAGCGCTGACGCTGATCCACCTGATCAGCATCCCGGTTACAAATACCTCGGTCAACCCCGCTCGTAGCACGGGCGTTGCGCTGTTTGCGGGTTTGTCTCACGTTTCGCAACTGTGGCTGTTCTGGCTGGCTCCCATTGGCGGCGCAGTTTTGGCTGGATGGCTCTACTACAGCGTTTTCGAGCCTTCGGTCACAACAGAAGAATACGTGCGCGAGCGGGAAGTGGTGTAGGAAAGGGTTGCTGAAGCAGTTTGATCACTTCTGACGACTCTTAAACACCATCCAAACAAACCTATCAACCAACCAATGCCTGGAGCCTCGCTCCGGGCATTTCACGTTTGAGCGTCATAACTCCACCAGATGCACCCCCTTTGCCTACGAGCGATGGAGGTTGCCCAAGGGCGGGGATATCCGTTTGCCCGCAGTCTGTGTCAGCAGGTTCTGTGTCAGCAGGTTCTGTGTCAGCAGGTTTTGACAGCCCACACCAGAAGAGTAGCCACACATCCGCTAGTCTATTTGTGAATCATATTGGGTTGTCGGCGGCTTCTGTATTTAGCTCTCAGTGCTGGACGATGGGCTATTTTATCGGCCCGGTGCTGGGAGGCTGGGCAATGGATCAGTCGGCTTTGGTGGCGCATCTATTTTGGCTGGTGTTGGGGGCAAGTTCGCTGCTTTGCGTCGGGATTTTGTGGATTTTTGAAACCATCAATCCGGCGATCGCCCCTTCCACCGTTGCCACCTCAGCCCTCTCTTCCAAGTCCGAATCCTGATCGCAGAATTTTTCAGGGCAGCTTTGCAGGACAGGTTTACAGAAACCAGGACGGCTGTTCAGGAACAGAAGCTAGTAGGATTTTTTGCCGTATTGCTTGGGTGGCTTGGGCGCGATCACATTCACCACTTTATAGAGGTGCTGATCGATTTTGGGAGGGGCTTGAAGGGCGATCGCTCCTCTGTCCTCGCCATCTCCCGCTTCGACCGTTCCCAAGCCAGACAGCACATCCACCGCTGGAACCTGGGCTAGGTCTTGAAACTCCTCCGCATAGCCCCAATAGGCCATCAGCACGGCTTCCGAATCATCCACCGCCTTCAGCAACATCACCGAGCGCGGGGCTGGATACATCTGGGTCACCGCTGGCAGCGCCTGCTCAACCTCGGTCAGCACCTCCGGCAAATCCTCTGTTTCTGCTACCGAGACTTCGCCCAGTTGCACCAGCGCCCCCTGCCCGCGAATCACAGGCACCATGCCGCTGGCAATCTGCATATCCGCCAGTTCAAACACCTCTGTCTTGGCGGGAGTGATTGCCATAGGAGGTTTTCCGCCTTTGGAAGACTCCTTCTGATACTCCTTCTGGTACTTGGTGTAATCTTCCACAGGCTGAGCCATAAACGCCTCATAGCTGGCGGCATCGGTCCACTGGGTCAGGGCAACCACGCGGGAGCCGTCTTCGCTTTGCAACACCGACAGCCCCTTAAAGCCTTCTGCGCCCTTAAAGAATGCCTTGCTGGACTTGAGTACGGTAGAAACGGCATCAAGCTGGGTGTCGGGTGTGGTTTCATAAACCGATAGGACGCTAACCGTCTCTGGTTCTGTGGCAAATACGAGCGCTTGGGGCGCTTTGTCGGCATAGGCGGCGATCGCCCCGCCAAACTCCAACCCCAGCACCAGGGCGATCGCAAGCACACTCTGAACCAAATACCAGCTTCGCAATTGTCGGGTTAGATTGCCCAAAACATGTTGCATTACGCCTCCCAAGATACGTTTAGCTTGCTCTGTCAAGCTCAGTATCGTAGCCGTAGGGTTTAGTAATCTTTTGTATTGCGAGATACTCGGCTGCGGGCAAGCTGCATTCTCTCGACAAGCGCTGAGACGCATCCAACCGAGACTTAAGGAGAATCAGGCAGGCTTTCGTATCTGAAGCTACAGCACTGGGGCGATCGCCCGATTACACTCATCGTGTGGGTTGTATACAGTATTTTGTATGCAATTTATTGGTGTCTTGACGATAGGCATCGTTGCAATCCTTGTAAGGTGCCACCCGGAGGGTGCTTTTGCCAGGAGGTTGTCAGCAGCTCAAAATAAGCAGCTCAAAATTTTGTGTACAGGTCTTGGGAAACCTCGCTGATGTGGCAGCGGTTTCAACCGCTTGGTGCCCAGGTTTTGTCAGTCAATCGGCTTGGGGAACTTGGGAACCTCGTTGACTGACAAATCTTTTTCCCTCGTCCCCCAACCCCTTTTCCCAAAAAGGGAGAAGGGGAACCGCAGCTGAGAACTGGGTTTGAAGCCCCTTTTCCACTCTGGGAGAGAGGTTGGGGTGAGGGCGAGTCGAGTTTTGTCAGTCACAGGACTTACGCACCTGCGATGAATTTTTTGGATTTCGGACTATTTCTCGTGGGCTGCACCCGCGAGAAATAGTCCAACTGCGTAAGCCCTAAGTCAACTAGCTTGGGGAACAGTCCTGACAGCAGTTTTGTTGGCTAGCGGTCTGATTGCCCTAGGTTTTTTAATTTTCTAAAGGGTCTTTTCTAAAGGATCTACAGCAGCCCTGGCGAGTCCTTCAACTGGATTCTGAGGTTCTAATTGGTCATCGGTTGGTCATCGGCAAAATACAGTCATCGGAATCGCTGATTAGCTGTGCTGCTCGTGATGTCCTCAGTCCAAATTGTGGATTCTAAGGCGGAGTTTTGACTAATCTTTGTCTAATTTTTGTCTCAGATAATTTATGGGTCGGTTTGGTATCTTTTGAAACAAATAAAATTCTGATTGATTGCGAATCTTTGATGCAAACCCTATTTATGAAAAGTCTGTTCTAGCTTTTATTTCAGGAGATGTGGAAGGGGAATGGCACAAGCAGATCGGGATTTAACATTGGAGGAAACCTCCACATCGAGCGAACCGATTATCAAATCGGAACTGCTCTACGGGCTGAATGATAAGCCCCCAGTTGGCGAATCTTTTTTTGTGGCGCTTCAGCATGTGCTGGCATCATTTGTGGGAATCATCACACCCCCGCTGATTATCTCAGGGGCCTTAGGGCTTGATCCCGTCAATACCAGCTACCTTGTGAGCATGTCGCTCTTTGCCTCTGGCATCTGTACCTTTATTCAGTGCCGCAAAATTGGCCCCATTGGCTCTGGCCTGCTCAGCTTGCAGGGAACAAGTTTTGCCTTTTTGGGCCCGATCATTGGTGCAGGAACAGCCGCAATCCAGGGCGGCAGCACCCCAGAGCAGGCGCTGGCACTCATTTTTGGTGTGTGCTTTTTTGGCTCTTCGGTGGAAATTATTCTGAGCCGCTTCCTGCACTTGCTCAGCAAAATCATTACGCCAGTGGTTTCGGGCACAGTGGTCATGATTATTGGTCTGGGGCTGATCAGGACTGGAATGATCAGCTTTGCGGGTGGTGCTGCGGCTCAGCGGGCGGCTGATGGCAGTTTCGGAAGCTGGCAAAACTTGGGGCTGGGTGGACTGGTCATGGCCATCGTGATTGCCCTCACGGTTTCTGGTAACCGCTTCCTGCGAATGGGGGCGATCGCCATTGGCTTAATTGTGGGTTACATCATTGCTGCGGCGATGGGTTTGGTCAATTTCAGCGCCCTCAGCAGCTTGCCCGTCTTTAGCCTGCCCATTCCGTTCCGTTATGGGATGCGTTTTGACCTGACGACGTTCCTCCCCTTTGTTCTGCTGTACGTGCTGACGGCGATTGAAACAGTTGGCGACCTGACGGCGACTTCTGCTGTTTCTGGTGAGCCTGTAAAGGGCCCCGTCTATGTTCGCCGAATTAAGGGCGGTGTTTTGGGAGATGGAGTCAATTCGGCGATCGCCGCCTTGCTGAATACCTTCCCCAATACCACCTTCAGCCAAAATAACGGCGTGATTCAGATGACGGGTGTGGGCAGCCGCTATGTCGGTTTCTTTGTGGCTGGCATCTTTGCAATTCTAGGGCTGCTTCCCATCGTGGGCGGCGTATTCCAGGCGATCCCTCAGCCTGTACTAGGTGGTGCAACGCTGATTATGTTCGGCTCGATCGCTGTCGCTGGGCTAAACATTGTGTCTTCTGCCAACCTGGATCGTCGGTCGATGATTATTGTTGCTGTTTCTCTAGCGCTGGGTTTGGGTGTGCTATACGCTCCAGAAATTTTTGATGGCAAGTCGCCTCTTTTCAGGAATCTCTTTGGTTCTAGCATTTCGACAGGCGGCTTGACGGCAATCTTGCTCAGTTGGCTGCTGCCTCGCAAAGATGATGCAGAAGAAGTTTCGCAAGATCTCGTTGAAGAGTCGTAGACTTGATGACTCTCTTTTGATGTAGATAGACCAGTCAATATAGCCTCGAAATAGCCTCGAAAAAATGTTTCCATAAGGGGATATGGTTGTCGTGAAAAAAGCACGCACCATGTCCCCTTTTTGCAGAGTTTCAAAGCTGACTCAAATGCCTTGAAAGAGTCTCTCGAAAGAGGGTTTTGCCAACAATTCTGAAACCCGACTTCAGACCTAGAAGGCTTTTCTAGTAGCCACTTTTGACCAAATCTGTCTTTACGTCAACCACTTTTTTCTATGCTTTTGATTTGAAGCCACAATTTGAAGCCACACTATACTATCGATTCTTGATTTTATGTTGACAAGCCAGAATATTCTTTTGTGAGTGTAACTCGGAATACAAATCCGAGCTTCGGCCGGGATTAGCCTATATAGAAATGTTTTTAGCTTGCTGAAAAGTCATTTCTCTAAATTCGCATATCTTGATTTCTATTGAGTGAAGCTATTTAGAAATAATGCGTTGAGATAATGCGCTGAAATAATGCATTGACATCGGGAAGATGCATTAGAAATGCCTAGCTTAAGCAGGCTGCTGATTGTTCTTGACCGTCATCGTGGTGTTTGAGGAGCTTTATGAAATGAGATTTGAGGTGTTTAGACCTCTGCTAGCGGCATTGGTCGTGGCAGGGGCTTTTGGAATGCATCATCGGGCGATCGCCAGCCCAATCGCGCCACCCGAAGCTAAGACACAACCCGCTCTGGATGCCGCCGTTGCAAGCGCAGCAATCGAGGCCGGCTTGCCCTTGTCTGACCTAGAAGCCACAAGGTTAGCCGATGCAACGTTGTCTGAGTCTTCCCCTGTCGCAGACCTGGAACCCGACCCGATCACAACTGAACAGCCCGAAGT
This sequence comes from Cyanobacteriota bacterium, assembly GCA_046719575.1. Classification (GTDB taxonomy): domain Bacteria; phylum Cyanobacteriota; class Cyanobacteriia; order Elainellales; family Elainellaceae; genus Thermoleptolyngbya. The sequence continues at coordinate 3,560 of JBDNCP010000149.1, read as the reverse complement.
TTTAGAAGTTTTACCAGAGCCAGATCTGGATGTCGCACCGCTAGAGGCTCCCTCGACGCTGCCGCCTGAAATGCAAGGCGCGTCTAGTGCCGCAGAGCTATCCGCCTCAGAGATCACCAGCGAGGCGATCGCCATTCCAGTAGACATGCTGCTCAGCGGCACGCTACCAGTCGATGTGAATCCGGCAATGGCTCAGGTCACTTCGGTTCAGCAGTTTTCCGATGTGCAGCCGAGCGATTGGGCCTACGAAGCCCTGGCCTACCTGGCCAACTCTGAGGCAGAAGGCGGACTGGATTGTTTAGAAGGTTATCCCGACGGCACGTTTCGCGGCGGCCGCGCCATGACCCGCTACGAGTTTGCAGCAGGTCTGGCCTCTTGCCTGGATGCAGTGGTAGGTCGGCTCGACTCCCTCGACCCAGAAGCCCTGGCGCGCATCGAAGCCCTCCAGCGAGAATTTGCCGCTGAGCTGGCAGTGCTGCGGGGTCGAGTAGACGCGCTAGAAGCCGCCGTCGCCGAACTGGAAGCCAACCAGTTTTCAACGACCACCGTTCTGCGGGGCAACGCCTGGATGAACCTGACCCAGGCATTCCCCGATGGACGCATTCTGACAGAACGCAACCCGTTTGCCCCCAACCCCTTTGCACCGCCCATCCGAGATGCCAACGGCCGCCCCAGCCGCGTCTTCCGCGACCAGCCCCAACTCACCTTCAGCTATTACGTCAACCTAAACCTGAATACCTCCTTCACCGGGCGCGATTCCCTAGTGACTCAACTGGCAGTGGGCAATGGCGATTCCCCTGCAAACCAGCTTGTGTCGTCTGGTTTCTTCAATAGCTGGGGCGTACCCTTCACCGATCAGGGCGCTGGCACACCCAACAATGTGGTCGTGCGCGAACTGTTCTACTCATTTCCCATTGGCGATGCTGTGCAAGTGGACATCGGCCCCCGCCTGAACTACTATCGCTATTTCGACGGCAACCGCTTTACCTTCTTTCAAACGGGCGCGTCTAGCTTCAACTCGTCGGGCAGCACCCTGCTCAGCGCGATCGACCGGGGCAGCGGCATTGTGATTCGCTGGAAAATCATCGATCCACTCCAGCTTAGTGTGGGCTATCTGGCAGAAAACTCCGAATTTCTAAACCCTGCCCTTGGGTTCAACACATCAAATAATCCCAGTGATGGCTTGTTCAACAGCAGCAATATCATCACCGCTCAGCTTGCCTTTTCGCCTTCGCGAACCTTTAACCTGCGCCTGCTCTATGCCCGCTCTAGCCTGAAACCCTACAACGGCTTCATTGGGGGAGCGGTGGGTGAGCCTGTGCCCTACGGCTACATTGACGATGGCTTTGGGGGAACGCTGAATGATTCGGGGGCGGACACGCTGATGGCCAACTTCGACTGGCAGATTGCCGACTGGATTGGTCTGTTTGCTCGCTATTCTTGGGGACGGGTGGATGTGAACCCGGTGGCCCGCGAGGAAGGTCGCCAGGTGCGGGTACAGTCCTTCCAGGTGGGCTTGGGCTTCCCGGATCTGTTTAAGCGGGGTGCGCTGGGCGTGATTTCATTCCTGATTCCTCATGACTATTTGGCGGGTGAGCAGTTTTTGCTGTCGGGCGGCGGCGATGGCGGTACTCAGGCAGAGCTTGAGGTGTCCTATCGCTACTCGGTAAGTGACAACATCTCGCTGGTTCCGGCTTTCTACGTGATTTGGAATGCCAACAACTTCGACAGCAATCCGCCTGTGTATGTCGGCAACCTGCGCTTCCAGTTTTCGTTCTAGTGGCTTTCTAATTTTTCTGAAGTGAATCGGTTGATGGCTGCGCGACTCAAGCGTTTTTGACTCAGGCGTTTTTGAACGTGCTTTAGCATACTGACGACGCGGGTCTTTCTGAGTTTCCTGAGTGGAGACTTGTGAAGGCCCGTTTTTCTGTCCCTAGAGCGTCGCCATCTCCTCGCTTGCTAGGATAGGCTGCAAAATGTGAGGCTGTAGAGTGCGGACTCGCTATGATTTGAGCCGTGGCAGTTGCATTCTCTTTGCTTCTGCGCCTGTTGTCGCGCCTGTTGTTGCAAACTCCATGCCCACTCTCTCTCGATTTTTCCAGTTTTTTACTCACCTGCGTCTGGGCGTGGTGCGTCGAGTCGTTCAGCGGGCCGCGGCCCATCGGCTGCCGGGCTTATCCGCAGAAATGGCTTATAATGCCATGCTGGCTTTGTTTCCGGCGATTCTGGCGATTTTGACCGCGATCGGCTTGTTTCAGCCGTTGAACACAACTTTTCTTCGCCTGATGGATCAGGTGAGCGAAGTGGTGCCGGTGGAGGCGTGGGGCATTATTCAGTCTTTTACGGAGGAACTGAGTAACTCCCGCGATCGCACGCTATTTTCTCTTAGCTTTTTGGTGGCGATTTGGGCGGCCTCTGGGGCGGCGAGCGCAGCGATGACCGCGCTAGATCAGATTCATCAAATTCCGCGCGATCGCCTCCGTCCATTTTGGAAAGCCAAGCTTGTGTCTCTGGGGCTGACCGTGAGCGGACTGGTGCTGCTGATATTGGCACTGGCAATCGTGTTTATTGGGGATCTGCTGGTGCGCCAGGTGTCAAGTCAGGCTCCCACGCTGCGGCCTTGGCTGCTGATGCTGTGGCAACTGCTGCCGCTGTCTGTAACGCTGCTGCTGATTTCGATTACGTTTGCAGCGGTGTATCGCTTTGGCCCTAGCCTTTGGGATAGGCGGCGGCCAATCATGCCGGGGGCGCTGCTGGCGGCGATTTTTTGGGCTGTGTTGTCTAATCTGTTTCGGCTGTATGTTGCGAATTTTGCCGATTATAACCGCGTTTATGGAGCGGTGGGCGCGGTGATTATTTTGCTGCTGTGGCTCTATCTTACGTCGCTGGTCATGCTGCTGGGGGACGAAATCAACGTCACCGTGGGCGAAGCGATGGAGCAATACGAGCAGCGACGACAACTACATCTTGAAGAAATGGAAGAAATGCAGCGGCGTGCAGAAGCGAGAGATTAGCAAGGCTAGTCGAGTTAGCAGTTTAGCTCAACCGGAATTAAACAATCGGAATTAGAACAGACAAATCAGCAGCAGGAAGCCGAGAATACCCAAGCTAGATTCTAGAAAGAAGGGAAATTCGGCTTTGGGAAATTGGGCTTGGGAGGTGGTGGGTTGCATGGCACGACTCCGGGATAAAGTGTCGAGGGTTGGGGTTTTGGGTGTCTGGAAGCTGCCCGATCTAGCAGTAAGCACTGATGTCTTCGCCGCATTGATCTGCGAGATAGCAGAGCGCACGGAAGCGCAGCCCGACGAATTGCTCATAAAGTGGGTTTAGCTTGCACAGGGGCGGGATATGGCCGACCTTGCGCCCAAACACTACGATGTCGCGCTCGAAGGGACACTGGGCGGGAATCAGACGCGAGATCAGGTGGGCTGTCTGGCGATCGCAGATTTGCAGGTCATCCAACCAGTTGCGGAGGGGCTGGAGCCAAGAGGGGCGATCGCTACCTTGATGAAGAGAGGATGAGGTGTTCATAGGACTCACGGGTTCGATGCAGTTCTCTA
>JBDNCP010000148.1:0-11471 GCA_046719575.1 Cyanobacteriota bacterium | reverse complement strand
GAGCAATTTTCCACACCGCCATCATCAGCGGATAGTTCCACGGGGTGATCGCCCCTACCACGCCGATCGGCTCCCGCCGCAGCAGGCTGGTGTAGCCGCCGATATATTCCCCAGCGGCCGCGCCCTCCTGCCGCCGCACCACCGACGCAAAATAGCGAATATTGTCAATCGAGAAGGGAATATCGCCGTTAATCGTCAACTTCAGCGCCTTGCCCGCATTTTTGCTTTCCAGGTGGGAGAGTTCTTCGCTTTTGGCTTCCAGCAGGTCGGCAAATTTCATCATGGCGGCGCAGCGCTCGCCATAGGACAGCGCCGCCCAACCCGGTTGAGCAGCTTTGGCAGCGGCCACTGCCCGGTCTACATCGGCCGCCGTGCCCATCGCCACGGTTGCAAAAACCTCACCCGTGGCAGGGTCGATCAAGTCTTGGCTGCCGCTGCTGACCAGCTCATCGCCAATCACCATCGGGTAGTGGATTAACTTTTCTGTCGTAGAAACCATAAAAACCTCATTTGGGGTAAAAATCCCAGAAGCCTCGTTAATTGCTTTGTGTCGATTGCTGGGTCAACGGGGAAACAGCGCGATCGCCCCTTTGGTCAAGCAGTCGCCCATAGGTTCTTCCGCTAAATTCGCCAACTTGTGTCGCCAACTTGTGTCGCCAACTTGTGTCGCCAACTTGTACAGATAAACGATCGGAACCTGTAGCGGAGTCTAGCTGTATACCACCCTAATATTTGTCGGCAAAAGTAGGGGGCGAACGTTATATTTTTTTGAGACGACTGGGTTTGAGACGACTGGGTTTGAGACGACTGGGTTTGAGACGACTGGGTTTGAGACGACGACCCAGCCTAGAGCAATGCTGAGAGCCTGTATTCCTTGTATTCTCTAAAGCAAAGCAAGCTTCTGATTTCGCCACACGATAAACAAGCGGAGGATTAAACAAGCGGGCTAGGATTGCGCGTTGTGTGCGTTGAGCGATGGGCCGGAGTCGCCGTTGGGATTGCGCTGGCTCACCCGCTCCACAAAAAACTCTTCGAGCGATCGCCGCGCCAGGTTCATCCCCACCAACTGCCCGCGCATCAGTTCTAGGCTGGCGATAAAGTCCTGCGGGTGTCCGTGCAAATGCCCCTGCCACAGCCCGTCTTTGAATTCCAGGTCGGGAATCCATTGCTGCAAAACATTGGGCGTGCTGCCACTGACTTTCACGAAATAGCGGTCAGCGCTGCCCAGCAGTTCCGTCAGTGTGCCAATGGCAATGAGTTCGCCTTGGGCCAAGATGGCGACGCGATCGCACACTTTTTCTACATCCGACAAAACATGGCTGTTAAAGAAAATCGTCTTGCCCTGATCTTTCAAAAGCTGGATGATCTCGCGGATCTGATAACGCCCCAGCGGGTCTAGCCCCGACATCGGCTCGTCTAGAAACACCACTTCGGGATTGTTGATTAGCGCCTGGGCCATGCCGACGCGCTGCAACATGCCCTTAGAATATTGCCGGAGCTGCTTTTTCTCTGCGGCTGCCCGCGACAGCCCCACCAGATCGATAAGTTCAGGGATGCGCTTGCGCTGCACGTCAGCAGGAATCTGGAACAGCCCAGCGGCGTATTGCAAAAACTCGCGCCCCGTCAAGTAGTCATAGAAATAGGGATTTTCGGGCAGATAGCCGACCCGCTGCTTGACCGAGCGATCGCCCAGGGGCTTGCCCAACAGCAGCCCGCGCCCCGCCGTCGGGCGAATAATCCCCAGCAAAATTTTCAGCAGCGTGGTTTTGCCTGCGCCGTTTTGCCCCAGCAGCCCAAAGGTTTCCCCTTTGTAAATTTGCAGAGAACAGTCCTTCAGGGTGGAAATTTTTTGGTTGAGCCAGAAGCCTGTGCGATAGACCTTACGGAGATGAGAGGTCAGCACGACCGCAGGGCGATCGCCAGGAGCAGACCAAGCAGCAGAAGGAGACGAGTCCATTAGAAAAGCGAAGGGACGGCATCTAAAAGAAGCTGTACATAATCTTAGACCAGGACAGGGGTTATAGACTCTCCCCTGGAACTGCCAGAAAACGCAGAAAAACAGGGCAGTTTTGCAAACCTTTTGCGAAAAAGCTTGTAGATTAGGCAGATTTAAATCCTACCCTGAGGTATTGTGCAAACATCAGCACTGCTGTCGGAGCCATTGTAGCTGCGGGGGGTGATTGCCCAGATTTGCTCTGGTCTGCGGAGCATCTGCGGTGGGCTGAGTTTGCCTCCAGGCTACAGCGCTTCTTCTCTATCTTTACGACATTGACCACCCAGTCGGTGATTTCCCCCCGCCCTCTCCGATTCGTACAGCCCGTCCTCGCCAAAGTTTGGAAGCAGGGCGTGGTTGCTGTGGCATATTACGCTGCGGCTCAATTTTCCATTTCTTACGCGACGCTGCCCGATGCCGCCTCTACCCCCGTCTGGTTTGCGGGCGGCATTGCTGTGGGGGCGATGCTCGCCTTTGGCATCGAACTCTGGCTCGGCATCTTTGCCAGCATTTTAGTGCTGGAGTATGTCTTTTTTAAGGGTTGGGAAAACACGAATAGCTTGATGCTGGCGATCGCCATCACCCTGATCGCCACCCTGGGAAAGGTATTGGCGGCGGTGTGGAGCGATCGCCTCACCCAATCTCGCTCTCCGCTCGATTCTCCGGGCGATGTGGTGCGCTTTATCCTGGCAGCGTTCTTCAGTCACTTGCCCATCGGGATGCTCTGCGCCGCGCTGGTCTGCACCTTTGGCAAAGCGACCTGGAGTCTCTATTCTCAGATCTTTATTACCTGGTGGCTGAGTGATGCCTTTGGCATTGTGCTAGTGGCTCCGCTGCTGCTGGCCTGGAGCAGCACGCGATCGCTCGATCTGTTCCAGTTTCGCGTTGCGCTTCGGCAGCACTGGCTAGAGGCGGCCGCGATGGTGGCGCTGGTAATCGGCATCAGCGAAGTGGCGCTGGTGGGCAAATATCCCGTGGAATATCTGCTGATTCCGGTGATTGTGTGGGCAGCGTTTCGGTTTCGCTCGCCGGGGGCGACGCTAGTCATGGTGCTGCTGTCGCTGCTGGCGGTGATTAGCACGGCGAAGGGCTTGGGTTCTTTTGCACGAGGCTCAATGAACGAGTCGCTGCTATTGCTCCAGTCCTGCATTGCGGCGATCGCCCTGACCACGCTGCTGCTCTGCGCTGTGCTGCACCAAAACGACCAATCCAAACAAGCCCTGCGAGACGCAAATCATAGCCTAGAAGACCGAGTGCAGCGGCGAACCGCAGAGCTAGCCCGGGCCAATGCGGCAATTGTGGACTTGAACGAACGGCTGAAGCAAGAAAACCTGCGAATGGCTGCCGAACTAGACGTGTTGCGCCAGATCCAAGACATGATCTTGCCCACGCCGGAGGACTTGAACGCGATTCAAACGCTGGATGTGTCTGCCTTTACTGACCTGGCTGACGAAGACAGCACCGATTACTTTGACGTGCTGGAAACCGACGGCATTATCACGCTCAGCATGGGCATCGTGGGTGGGCGCGGGCTGGAGACAGGGGTGCTGCTGCTGATGGTGCAAACGGCCGTGCGGACGCTGGCAGAACTGCGCGATCGCAACTCGGTGCGCTTTTTGCAAACCCTCAATCGCACGCTGTACAAGAATATCGAACGCATGAACACCCAGCAGCGCCTGACCCTGGCCGTGCTGAATTATCTCAATGGCAGCCTCAGCATCAGCGGTCAGCATGAAGATCTGGTGGTGGTGCGGGCATCGGGGCGCGTGGAGCGAGTCAGCATGACCGATCTGATCCTGCCGCTGGGGCTGGAGTTTGACATCACCGCCTTCACCAAACGCGCCTCCGTCGAGCTGCAACCTGGCGACGGCATCGTGCTGTATACCAGCAGCCTGCCCAGTGCCCTAGATAAAGCGGGCGTAATGTATGGTTTAGAGCGTCTGTATCGCATTGTGGGTCAGCATTGGGCCCAGTCCGCCAGCGCGATCCACCGAGCCGTCATTCAAGACGTGCGCCAGCACATGGGCCAGGAAAACGTGCTGGATAACCTGTCGCTGCTGGTTTTGAAGCGTCGCCTATAGGTGAACGCAGGGCCACCGAGCGGTAAAATAGGCGATCGCTGTGCCTCTCTACCCAACGCCCAGCACGATTCCTAATCCATCACCCCACTCCCAACCTATGACCAAGACCTACCGCATCACCCTCCTCCCTGGCGACGGCATCGGCCCCGAAATCATTGCGGTGTCGGTCGATCTGCTGAAAAAAGTGGGACAGCAGCTAGACCTCCGCTTCGAGTTTCAGGAGGCGCTGCTGGGCGGGGCGGCGATCGACGCGACGGGTAGCCCGCTGCCCGCCGACACGCTAGAAATGTGCAAAAACAGCGATGCGGTTCTGCTGGCGGCGATCGGCGGCTACAAATGGGACACCCTGCCCAACGACCAGCGGCCCGAGCGCGGACTGCTGGGGCTGCGGGCTGGGCTGGAGCTATTCGCCAACCTGCGCCCCGCCAGCATTTTGCCACAGCTTGTCGATTCCTCCAGCCTCAAGCGCGAAGTAGTGGACGGCGTGGACATTATGGTGGTGCGCGAGTTGACGGGCGGCATTTACTTTGGGCAACCGCGCGGCATCTTCACGAGCGAAACGGGCGAACGGCGCGGCGTGAACACGATGGTCTACAGCGAGTCGGAAGTGGAGCGGATCGGGCGCGTCGCCTTTGAAGCCGCCCGCAAGCGCCGCAAAAAGCTCTGCTCTGTAGACAAATCTAATGTGCTGGAGGTGTCGCAACTGTGGCGCGACACGATCACCAAACTCGCGGCAGATTATCCCGATGTGGAGCTGACCCATATGTATGTGGACAACGCCGCCATGCAGCTTTTGCGAAATCCCAAGCAGTTCGACACGATTGTCACGGGCAACCTGTTTGGTGACATTCTCTCTGACGCGGCAGCGATGCTGACGGGCAGCATTGGTATGTTGCCCTCCGCCAGCCTCGGCTCCTCTGGGCCGGGCCTGTTTGAACCCGTCCACGGCTCCGCTCCCGATATTGCAGGCCAGGACAAAGCCAATCCGCTGGCGCAAGTGCTGAGCGCGGCCATGATGCTGCGCTATGGGCTGAACGAACCGGAGGCGGGCGATCGCCTCGAACGCGCCGTCCTCAAAGTCCTCGACCAGGGCTATCGCACTGGCGATATTATGTCTGACGGCATGACGCTCGTCGGCTGCAAGGCAATGGGCGAAGCGCTATTGGCGGCAATGGAGTAGGATTCAGGATTCAGCAGAGTTCTTCCCCCTCCCACCCACCCATCACCCCACCATCCCGTCACCCTCACTAAACCTCTTGCATGAATGCTGTTTTGAGGGCGTGAATCGTAGCGCGGCGGTACCGCGCTACGATTCACGCAAGAAGTCTACTCAATCGGGCAACGTCAGGGCAAGCTGGTAAAGCTTGCGGCGGGGAAGCTGGGTCTGCTGAGCAAGCTGGCGGCTGGCTTGCGAGCGGGACAGGCCTTGCTGGAGCAGGGCAGCGAGTTCGGCTTTGAGGGCGGATTCCGACAGGATGACGGGGGCCGTGGTGCTGCCTGCTAGCAGGACGGTGTATTCGCCCTGGGGATCGCGGGTTTCGTAGTGGGCGATCGCCCCTTGCACCGTGCCCCGCCAAAATTCTTCGTGCAGCTTGGTCAGCTCTCGCGCCAGCACGATGGGGCGATCGCCACCAAAAGTGTCGGCAAAGTCTGCCAGGGTTTGCCGCAGGCGGTGGGGCGATTCGTAAAACACCAGTGTCCGCGATTCGGACTGGAGCGCATCGAGGCGATCGCGCCGCTCTTTGCCCTTGGCAGGCAAAAATCCCTCGAACACAAACCGATCGGTGGGCAGACCAGCCGCGCTGAGGGCCGTCACCACGGCGCTGGCTCCCGGAATCGGCACGACGGGAATCCCCGCCTCGACGCAAGCCTGCACCAGCTCATAGCCGGGATCAGAAATTCCCGGCATTCCGGCATCGCTGACCAGCGCGATCGATTTTCCCTGCTGCAAGCGAGCGATCAGTTCTGGCAGTCGGCTGATGCGGTTGTGGTCGTGATAGCTGATCTGCGGCGTGGTGATCTGAAAATGCTGGAGCAGCTTGCCCGTGTGGCGCGTGTCCTCAGCGGCGATCGCCTCCACCTCCTGCAAAACCCGCACTGCCCGAAAGGTCATGTCTTCCAGGTTGCCGATGGGCGTAGCGACGACATAGAGCATCTTAGGAATTCTGAAAAGCGCAGGGCACGCGACGCGCCCTCAGATAGCTTAAATTTAAGCCAACCCCGGCGGCAATGGCTCTCCACAGCGCTGATGCACGGCAGCAATTTTCTCGAATAGCCAGGGATGCGCCTCTCGATAGTGGGGCAGCAGGGCCAGCGGGCTGAGCAGGGCGGCGGCAGTCAGATCAGCGGCAGTAAGCTGGGTTCCCACGAGATATTCGCGATCGCTCCAATGCTGCTGGAGGTAGATCAGCGCGTCAGTGAGGCGATCGCCCGCCAGCTTCACCCGCGCCGCGTTCATGCCATATTGTCGCCGCACAATGGCGATCACGGCCTGGCTCATCAGCGAGGGGTTGATGGCTTTGCCCTCGCCAGCGCGATAGTCGTAGTAAACAAAGCGAGTTGCTACGCCGATGCTTTCGTCTAGCCAATCTTCGAGCTGTTTCACCTGGCTGCGCTGCACTGCATCAGCGGGATACAGCGGTGGGTCGGGCTGGTGCTGGTCGAGAAATTCAAAAATATGGCTAGAATCGGCGATCGCCCTTGGCTGCCCTTCTCGCTCTGGCAGCAGCACGGGAACCGTAGTCATGCCCGTCAGCGGCTTTAGCTTCAGCGCGTGCAGCCCCGGTGTCAAGTTTTCGACAGTAAAGGGGATTTGCTTATAGCCCAGCGCCAGCCGAGCTTTGCGGCAATAGTGGGACGTGCTGAATTGCAGCAAGTGCATGGAAATCGACCTAATAAAAATCCACGGCGAATGCCTCTCTCAGCATACGCGCATTGCCAGACACGCATTGCCAGAGCTTCTGAAGGGGCGATCGCCGCGGATGATGGATTAAAACAAAAAGTCAGGTGAATGAAGCTAGAACACGAGAATGCACCGAGTTAGCCCATGCCGACCATAGATGGGTCACACGGCAAGCCAACTCCCACAAACTACGGCGTAGTCGTCGGTGACGGAGAGGGCGATCCAGTGCCCGCAGGGGATTCAGTGCCCGCAGGCTCACTACCACCACCACAAGCACCCAACATAGCCGCCAAACCCAGCGTACAAACCAAAGTAACTAGCTTCTTGTACATTCGTAGCTCCTTATTCGTAGGGGTTTAAGTATGCAAAAAAAGCATCCAACATGCTCAGAAGCAAGGCACTGCCTGCCTTTCAGACAGTCGCATTTTACCGCAGGTGAATGAACAACAATAAACCAAATCGAACCAAATCAGTTTTATCAGATTCTATGAACAATGTGTCTCAGCCAACAATCAGAGGTTTTAATCAGTCGCAGGACAAAACACCAGATCGGGCCATCGCTAAAATCTGTCAGGCGCTGAAATCTTGCAGGTTGTTCTTTGCTGCATCTGTTCCAGGCTGTTTTGGGAACGCTGAAGGCAGAGCCGTTTCTGCTGCAAGCTTTTGCTGCCTGGACAGCCATCCTTCAGTAAATCCAGCTTCAGAAAATGGGGAAAACGGCGCTAGGTTGCCACAACTTACACCACGACTTACATAAGATGTAAGGCAGATATGCGGATATAAGGCATCGTTTCTTTCACAAGTTCCCTGGGCAGCATGGCACGGACGGGTGGATCATCGCGCACAACCTCAGCCAAAAAATCCCGGCTTCCTTCCGGGCGGACGCTGCTGCAATGGCTCAATCTGCGGCCAGAGGAAAGTGAGCGCACCTTTTTAATGTTCGCCTTCTATACCGCCACATCGATTGGCGTGCTGTGGCTAGAGGTCAGTATTGCCGCTCTGTTTTTGGACGAATATGGCGCAAACTCGCTGCCGTGGATCTACATTGTCAGCGCGGGCATTGGTACGGCTCTAGGCTTCTTTTACTCGCTGTTACAAAAGTTTTTGCCACTGCGCCAGGTGATTGTGGTGATCGCAGTGCTGATGGCGCTGCCGCTGCCGCTGTTTCGGCTGGGGCTGGCGATGCCGCTGATGATGGGCTACAGCGTGTTTCTCATGCGGCTGTGGATGGAGGCGATTTACGTCCTCAATGAGTTGACCACCTCAATCACCGCCAATCAGCTTTTTAATATCCGCGAAATCAAGCGGGCCTATCCCATGATTAGCAGCGGCGTGCTGCTGGCAGACGTGCTGAGCGGTCTGTCGCTGCCTGTGTTGCGATCGCTCGTCGGGCTAAATAATGTCGTGCTGCTGGCAGGGGTCATGCTGATGCTCGGCGCGGGCATTCTCTTTCGCCTCAGCCGTGCCTACAGCCAGTTTTTTCCCGACTCGCCCCGGCGACTGCTGCAAGAGCGCCAGCCCGACTTCACCACGCGCCGACTGCGGCGACCACTCCAGCGCTATGTCATTCTGCTGGTGGCGTTTTTTGTAATGGCGCAAGTGTTGTGGCTATTGCTGGATTTTCAATACCTGGCACAGCTAGAGCGGCGGGTGAGTGGCGAACAGCTTGCTGACTTTTTGGCCTTTTTCAGCGCGATTTTGGGCACGTTTGAGCTGCTGGTGCAGTGGTTTGTCTCCAGTCGGGCGATCGAGCGGCTAGGCGTATTTGCAGTAACAATGGTGCTGCCTACGCTGATCTTTCTGATTAGCCTGGTGTCGATGATGGGCTGGCTCAGCTTGTTTATCGGCATGGTGATTTTGAAATTTGCCGATGAACTGCTGCGCTATACCGTGCTGGCCAGCACAGGGCCGATTCTATTTCAGCCTGTGCCCGACAACATCCGCAGCCGTGTGCAATCCATCGTGCGGGGCATTGCCGAGCCGTTTTCCTCTGGGCTGACGGGGGTCGGTATGTTAGTCACGCTGTGGCTTTGTCGGCGCGTGTTCGACGGCAGTGACCCCACCGCACTGCAAGATGCCGAAAGCCTGGTGTTCATGTTTCAGATTATGCTGTGCGGGGCGCTGTGGTTTGTGACGGTGTGGCTGTTGCGATCGCGCTATGTCGATCTGCTCGTCATCAGCGCCGACCGGGGCGAACTCAGCCTGTCGGAGGTGGATCTGCGAACCTTCAAGCGGGCGGTGATCGATGCGCTAGGCAAAGGCAGCGATGCCGACAAGCAATCTTGTATCGAACTGCTCAGCCACATCGACCCCAAGGGTGTGGGCGAGGTGTTGGCTCCGATGCTGTCTGACTTTTCGCCCGCGCTCCAGCGCCAGAGCCTGCTGGTGATGACGGAAAATCCCAATCCGCTGTTTTTGCCGTTGGTGCGATCGCTCATTGAGCAACCATTGCCGCCCGACGTGCTTTCCATCGCCCTACGCTATATCTGGCTGACCGACCCCGACCCCGACATCGAACGGCTGCGGCCCTACCTGAACCCGGCCTCTGATCCAGAGGTGCGGGGTACGGCTGCTTCCCTGATGCTGCGGCGAGGCACGCCAGAACAGCGGGCCGAAGCCACCGACACGCTGCGGCGAATGCTGACCCACAAGCGCGAACGGGAGCGGGTGATGGGCTGTCGGGCGTTGGGCGAGGCGCTGTATTTGCAAGCACTGCGAATCTATATCGAGCCGCTGCTGCGGGATGAGTCGCTGCGGGTGCGCTGTGCCCTGCTGGAGGCGATCGCCGCCACTCGTACTGAAGAATACTACCCCTCGCTGCTGCGGGCACTGCAATTCAAATCTACCCGCGAAGCCGCGATGCACGCCCTGACTCGCCTGGGCGACGATGCCATTCCCCTGCTAGTGACCCTGGGCAAAGATACTTATAAACCCGAAATCATTCGCACCTGCGCCTGGAAAACCCTGGGGCGCATCGGCACCCCCGACGCGGTTCGCGCCTTGGTTCGCAACCTGGAAACCGCCTGGGGACCCAGCCGCCGCACGATTCTACGAACCCTGCTCAAAATTCCCAATGAAATTGGCATTGACGCAGTAGCCGACGAATTGGGGCGGAGTGGCGTAGAGGAACTGATCAACCTAGAGCTAATGCTGATTGGGCAGGTCTATGCTTGTCTGCTGGATTTGCCACCAGAGCGCGTGCCGGGGCAAGCGGCTGAGTTGTTGCGCCGTGCCCTCAGCGATTTGCAAGAGGATGCCCGACAGCGCCTCTTTTTGCTGATGCGGCTGCTGTATCCCTCCAGCGCAATTCAGGCGGCCGCCTTTAATCTCCAATCCCATTCTTCGGAGAGCGTGGCGCGGGGGATAGAAATTTTGGATAACACGCTCGATATTCAGAGCAAGCGGGCGCTGCTGAGCATTCTCGATAGCCGCCCCGATTTGGAAAAGCTGGAAAACCTGGATGAGTTTGTGGACTATCAGCCCCTATCGCCGAGCGATCGCCTCCGATATCTGCTGGATCTGCGGCATTTTCTGTCCGACTGGGGGCTGGCTTGCAGCGTCCATGTTGCCCGCGAAAATCGCTGGAGCCTCACGCCCGCTCAAATTATTGCCTGTTTGCACCATCCCACAGGCTTTGTGCGGGAGGCCGCGGTGGCCTATTTAGAAGTGGCATCACCGCGCACCCTGCGGGACTTGCTGCCCATGCTCAGCCGTGACCCCGATCGCCTCGTCGTGGCCCAAGTCGAGCAACTATTGCAGAAATATAGCGCTACGACGACTCACAATGGCAAGGGCAAGAGCATCGCCAGCCTTGCTAAGCCCCCTGATCCGTCGCTGCGTTTCAACCCACCCCGCCCGCCAGACCTGCCGATGGGCTGGGAACCGACCTAATTCCCTGGTGGACTGACAAATCTTTTGCCAAGGTTCGGTTGAGCAAGGTCAAACCCAATACGAGCTTAAATTCGGTTGGGTTACGCTGACGCTAACCCAACCTGCGAGAGGCTCAAGATTGCAGGAGTTTTGTCTGTCAATTAGCCTCATTCCTTCTTGGTGAAGATTAAACCTCTTGCATAAATGCTGTTTTGAGGGCGTGAATCGTGGCGCGGTTCCGCCGCGCCCCGATTCACGCAAGAAGTCCATTGATTCATCAACTCAGCGAATTTGGCAAGTTTAGCACCTTTAGACGTAATCTCAATCCTCTTAGAAAGGATCTCTTAGAAGGGATGCTTAAACAGGATGCGACAGTGGCTGTAAATTTTCCTTTCGGTCGTCATTTAAGGAAATTTCTGGGTAAAAGATGAATAGAATTCTCTGCATGGGCAACCTACGGATAGAACAGACCACACGCAGCAATTCACCTGCCATATGTTGGGCATGTTGGAATAGATGCCGCTGGGCTGGGATTGGTGCAGGGTTCATATTGGTATGCTGACGAGCGTTGATCGCCTCCTGTTTGTGCGCGGGGTCCCCATTTTCAAAGAATTGCGGGACGACT
>JBDNCP010000147.1:0-11519 GCA_046719575.1 Cyanobacteriota bacterium | reverse complement strand
CATACAAAGCCTTGTGAGCCTTGTTTTTGTTCCACGTCCGTTCTTTCAACGCCCAGTCAACGTGCTGATTGAAAATGTCAGCACAAAACCCCATGAGGGGCAGAAACCTCTCACGGGGTAAGTTGACAGGGATGGAAACGGTGCGCTTCATCAATTTGCCAAAAGAAAATTAATCATCTCTGACTCGCCCGGGAGATTGTTAACTGGTACTTTTGCCCCATCAATCCAACAATGCAGATTGAAGTACCCGTCTTTTGTCGCTAACACTGTTTCGGTGGATTTGTGAATCGCCGACCAGTAATACTGAACCATCGGATACATTTGAAATACCTCCAAAACGTTGATAAAGATTGCCGGGAAAACTCCATCCCCTTGTGGGTGGAGATGAGAGGCAAGGCAGGCGACGGGGTTCAATACCCCTGAGCCTGCCAACAATATATCGGAATAACAGTTAACCTCTCTGTTTCTGCGTTTCGATGTACTTCTTAACGGCATCCTCTGAAACGTGCCCAACGCTGCCATAGTAAGTACCATCTGACCACATCCCAGAACCCCAAAACTTACGCCGCTTCAAATCAGGGAAAGTGCAGAATAGTTGAACGGCAGAGATTGATTTAATCGTTTTGGCAATCTCAACAGGTGACGACTACATTCTTTCCACTACCCAAATTGGGACGGTGGAACAGGCAGCAGTCAATCTGCCGGATGCTTCAGCGCTTAGGCTCTAGAGGCAAGCCGCATCCCCTTGTGGGTGCGGTCGTTGACCAAGCCGTTCCTCCAAATCAAAATCCTGCTGTCCGATCGCCTCTTTGGGCGGCAAATAATGATTAATTGCCAGCAGCAGGGCTTCCATGTGGGTAGGTGCCTCAAATGCATCCTGCCCCACTAGTACGGTGACGACATTGCCTTGGATGTGGCTAATGTTTTTCCCAGCGCTGAGGCTATGCAGCACCCTGTACAGCACCGCGATCTGTTCTCGCACCAAATAGCCGTCTGCCCAGGCAGCACCCCGCTCCTCAGAAGATTGAGCCTCAAACGAGGGGGCGAGGTGTGCAGGGACTCTCAGGCTGCCCCGCACAGAGCTATGCCCTGGCTTGATTGCCCAAGCTTCGCGAGCCACTAGGGCATATTCCCAAAGGCGTTCGCTATCTGCTCTCGTCTTTCTTTTGGACACGAACTTCATCCTCACGTCTGCGATAGAGAAACTCACAGGTATTCTCTAGCAGCGCCAGCTTATTGCCACTGATACGGGCGCGATCGCCCAGCAGCGCGCCTCTAAAATAGTCGTATACGAAAAACCGAGCAAACTCTTGGACTGCCTCAATCTCCGCGCTTCCGCTGGTAACGTAACGCCCCTCAGCGGTACCGCTGTGAATCTGCGCCATCAGCTTCATAATGCTAGCGACAATTGCATCCTTTAGTTCCTCGTCCGACAACTGATTGACTGCTCCCCGCTCTAAAGAGACGGGGATTCACTAGATAGCCCAAAGACGGACTCTAGAGGGCGAAGTCAAAGCGCCCCTACTGACTCCATTGAGGTTAAGCCCCAATGTTGCCGCTACTTTTGCGATGCAGTTTGCCGCCCCATTGCAGTCTGCATTGATATACCAGTTCTGAGCAGTGCGGAACAAACCGCGCTTAACTCGCTTCCCTGACGACTTCCACCCTACGGGTTTTTCACCGTGAGCAGGTAGACTGTCGCCATCCAGAAAACTTGCTGCTGAGGTATTGGCTTCCTCATGCTCAATAAACTCAATCCCGTACTGCTGGCACAATTGGGCAATACGGGTTTTGAGTCGTGCCGTGGGGATCTGCACAAACTTTTGGTTTGTTTTCCGTCCCATATCAGCATTTTGCTTTTGTCCCTGGTTCCAACCAAACACAATCTGACCAATGCCATGCTCAAGGCAGTGGTTTACCACCAATCGAGCCGCTTTATTAACGGCATCGCGCATCTGGCGGTTACGCTTTTCGGTGATAGAGGCAAGCTGCCGAGACCAAAAGCCTTGAGGCTGATTCTCTTTGAGCGCTGCAACCCGCTTGTTGTACCACTGATTTAGAGATTTGAGCTTAAGTCCATCAACGATGAAGCTTGTCCCCACATTGCTTACGCACGTCAGCCAGTTGTTGATGCCGTGATCAATTCCAAGCACCCTACAGGGGTCTAGCTGAGTTGCGACAGGCTCAACTGGATAAACAAACTCAGCATAAAAGCATCCGTTTCGAGGCAGGATGCGAACCTCTTTAATCTGCCGCCAGTCAAGATTTAATGGCATCGGTAAGTAGATTTCAGAAATTCCAAACCAAGCTTTAACCTGAGTTCCCAAAGGGATTCGGATACCTTGATCGGTCAGCTTTAACCACCGCTTAGGGTAGGAAACCGTGAATAGTCCTGACTGACGATAGTTGGGCAGTTTTGGCCGCTCTGTCAGTTCACCCCGCCTCCACAGTTTGAGCAGCTCACGGAATGATTTGAGAGCTTCCGCAACAGCATTACAGGTTTGCTGAGCAGCCGAAACATAGATTGCGCCAAAGTGACGGTTTTTAGACCGTGCCATTTCCTCGCAAATAGCTGCTCTGCCGACAAATCGTTTGGTTTTGAAGTAGATCTGACGAGCATAGTAAAGGGCGCAGTTGTAGACCTTATTGGATTCGGAACATAGATATTCAAGGACTGCTTGAACATCTTTTTCTATGTGAATCAGGACGGGTTGACAGCCGTACATAGTTTGTTGATGCCTTGCCTCCGTCTACAATCAACAGTATATCTGTTCTAAAACGAAACATGCGTAAAGAATCGTTTGATTTAGACCACAACAATCACTCGGTTGGGATTGCGACGGTTCACCTGTGCTGGATTCCCTGCCGTCGTAAATCGGTTCTCAAAGGCGCAATCAAAGACCGGCTGTACGAAATTCTTGCTCAGGTTGCATTAGAGAAGAAATGGCAGATCCTAGCGGTGACGATTGAGCCAGATCACCTACATGTTTTTGTCAGGCATCAACCCAATTACTCAATTGCTCAAATTGCAAACGCATTTAAGGGGCGCTCGTCAAGGCTGCTTAGACAGGAGTTTCCTGGATTGCTCAGGCTTCCTAGCCTCTGGACTAAATCGTATTGCTACAAGACTGCTGGGAAGATGTCTCAAGCCGTAATTGAGCGCTACATTAATGACGCTCACCATCTGCACTAACAGGACAGCCCCTAAAGGGGCGCGTTGGGCTTTCCACCCTGACCTGAAGGTGCAGGGCTACCAGCCCTAAAGTGCATTTTTTGTGTAAGAAGAGGGCGATCGCCCTGGATTCCGTACATCTAGCCGAAGGGTGCCGTCTGTGCTGACCTGAGTGGCGATCGCCCCCTGCTGCACCGTCACCTTGTCGCCCGCCGATAAGATAAGCCACAGGTCATTGGGCGCGACCGTGGCGGAAATGCGATCGCCACGGAGATGCAGGATTCCGTAGGGCTGGAGCTGCTCAGCCGCAAGATCGCCAGTCGCCACCACGGGAACCGCGCCAACCTGGATAGGCGGCAACTCCATCACGACCACGTCCGGCACTGGCTGCAACAGCGTCACGACGCCGCTCCGTATGGCTTGAGCTGCTGCCCACGCTTGCCGCGCTTAATCTCCCGACTCCTGAAATGCAGGCTGACTGCCGACCCACGTCACCACTGCCCAGCCGATCGCCCCACGCACCAACAGTTTCAGTAGCATTAGCGAATCCTCCGGCTAATCCAGAACGACACCACCACGATCAGCAGGAGCGGCACCATCCCGACGCCATTTTGCTCCGTACGGCAGTCACCAATGCAGGCGTCAAAGATTCCGGTCGGTTGAGTTTGATACTGTTTCACCGTTGAAATTCCTCCTCGGCGGCGGCGATCGCCTCCATTCGGCGCTGCTGGTCTCGCTCAATGCTGTCGGCGTTGTTGCCCAGTCCGGGTGCGTTCCACTGCTGCGTGTCGGGGTCGATGAACGACTGGGTGCGCGCCCACAGGATTGCTTCGTCACCAAACTTGCCCTGCTGCTTTGCCTCTGCCAGCCGCTCCACGTAGCCGCCGCGATCCAGCGCCGCCTGGGGTGCTTGGTTCGCTAGGTCGATGCCGTTCAGTAGTTCGGCTTGCGTCAACTCCAGCCCCAGATCCTTCGCTTTTTTCTGAAGCGTTTCGGTCTGCTGGCGCAACCGTTCTAGCTGTTTTTTGTCTGCTTCTTCTGGGCTGCTGGCTCCATGCTGATACGAGAAAGTCCCAAGGTTGTGAACGCCGTTGCCCGGATCGGTGTGCCCGTTGTATGCCGAAGTGCGATCGCCTGTTGGTGTGCGCGTTCCCTCAGCGCTGCCGACCGTGCGGGCAACCAGCGAATCGCTGCCGCCGCTGAAGAGCGACTCCAGTCCGTCGAGCGCTTTTTCGCTCGTTTGTTCTACTGTCTTCTGGACAGTGGCGATCGCCCCCTGCGGGTCAACACCAGACCCGACGGTTCCGACGATCCCAACCAGTAGCACCGCTCCAAATCCCCAGATTTTGATATCGTTTAGGTCAAACTGATCATGTAGTGTCATTTTTGAAACGCCTTCTCGATCACGGCTTTGTCTAACTCAGAAAGTTCCGTTACGTCCGTCCAGCCTTGGTAAAAAATGCTGTCGGGGTAACGGTTTGAATCTCGCGCCAGCCCTGAAAGAACCTGAACCAGCTCCTCCCGCAGCAGGTGAAACCGCTCCCGTTGGGTGACGCGATCGGTGCTGGTGATAAGGATGCGAGCGCTAGACCCTTGGCGATCGCGCCAAAAAAATCCCAGGTTCCCCGCCACGTATTTTGGCTCCAGCGTGGCAAACTGATCGGGTGGCGCAAAGTGAATCTGCACGTTGCCGCCTGATGGCACCACCCGTAGATCGCCAGCCCCCAGCGCCCGCAGTTCCTGGACGATGCGCTCCAATTCTTGCCGATCCGCCTCGGTCGCGTCGCCCAACACTTCGATCCGCGCGTCCCGCATCGGCACCAGCGCCTTAGACGTGCCGAATTCGCTGCCGCTGATCTCGGCAAAATATTCCGCCACTTTAGATTCGTCAACGGACTGCGCCGCAGGCTTGGCGGGCGCTTCCTGTGGCTCCGCTGATTTCTGCTCCAGCGTGGCGGGCAGCGCCTTCAGGTATTCCGACGGATCAATGTAGTCGCCGTCCTCAATGACGCCAATGTGGAGGTGTGGACCGGTGGAATATCCCGTGCTGCCGACCGTACCGATTACGTCACCTGCCTTTACTGTCTGCCCGTTCGGAACCTTAAGTTCCTGTAGATGGCAATAGATCAGGCTACGCTTTGCTGTTTTCAGCTCCAGCCCGTTGCCACAGGCAGCATTCTCCGACTCTGTCCAGACCTCTACCGTGCCGGACTCGGTCGCGAGTAGCGGCGTGCCGACTGGGGCGGCGTAATCATGCCCTCGATGAAAACTACTGCCGATGCCGCCAGGGGATGGACGTGGGCCATAACCACTGGTGAACAGTTTTTCTTTTTCGAGTGATTCGTGCGTTTGCCCTGGGATCGGGAAGATGCGGGCATTGGGGGCGATCGCCTTCGATTCGGCTCCGGCAGCCTGGGGGGCGGACGCCGCGTCTGCGCTAGATTCCTGCCCATGCAGCCAGCCGATGCTGCCATACCACTCGGTCGTCGCCCGGTTCACCCCCGGCACCATCAGGATCGCCAGCGTCCCCAAGACCGTCGCGGTCGTCACGACGGTTTCGACGTGGTAGCTCAGGTTTAGCCAGAAGCGGCGGCGGGCTTCCCGCACGGCCAGCCTGTAGGCGATTTCCGCCTGCATGGCGGGGCTACAGGTTTGTAGTGTTCGCTGAAGGTGAAGGTTGCTCGTCATATTGATATCCAACGACTACCGCGGCCGCGCCGCCCTGTTGCTGAAATGTGACCCGCAGGGAACTAGCGGAACCCTGCTGCGCCCACACGAGGGTGTAGGGATTGGACTGGCAGAGCGGCTGCCCAAGCTGCTGCCCCACTTGGTCGATCGTGGTGGTGCCGATCGGGTTGGAGCCGATGAAGGCGGCGATCGCCTGCATGGAAGCCCCCACTTCTGCCACTTGCCCCAATTTATTACAGGTCGGCCGCGTGGGGGCGGCGGCGGCGGGCCCGCTATATTCAATCGACTCCACCGCCTGCTCTAGATGCTCCAGCGTTGCGTTTTGGGTTTTTCGCAGCGCACCGGGAACCTCTTGGGCAACCCGCACGGACTCCGTGATAAACGGGAATCCAAAGCGGAAGCGTCCGGGTTGGCTCCAGTCCGCCAGCACAAACAGCCCACAGGTCGCCACGATCAAGACGTTCCCGGTTCGCATCAGCGCTGCCCTCCGTCCACCACCTGGAGCAGTGGTGTGTCTGCAGGCAGAAAGTTTCCGCCCGCAGGGGCTGCGGGATACTGGGCACTGCTGCCAGATCGGAAATTCACCAGCGTGGCGTGCTCCTTGGCAGCACTGTCGGCAAAATTCACCAGCGTGGTGCCGCCCGCCTGCACCGCTGGGGCCGCAATTCTGCTGCCCAGCCAGTAGCCAACCTGAGAAGCGCTATCCTTCTGGATTTCGCTTAGCGCAACCGGTCGCGCCCGTCCCGCCAGCGCCAGCAGTGTGCCGACGCTTAACGAAAAAACAAACTGAACTACAAAAAAAGCAGCAATTGTAACGCCAGCGGTGGCAAATGGACGCTTAACAACGCAAGACAACAAATGAAGGAACAGATCTTTAGCGGCCCAACGGTTGGTGTGGGGATTAAAGTCGCGTAACCCCCGGATCGCAACCGCGTCGCCACTAACCACAACTGGGGTACCGTCGCGGTTGTACATCAGCACTCCGTTCACTGGCTTAGCGTTGCTATTCAACGGCTGCTGCTGTTGGTTGTCCAATGAGAGAGTCATGTGGAATCTCCTATTTGAAATAAATTGGGCTACATCCATCCGACTGGAGGCAGCCTATCTCCCTCCACGGCGCTGGTGCGCTGGCACGTCGGTTTTGCTTCAAATTTGTGTTGAAGCCTCCTGAAAACTTACTAAGCCTTGAGCTTTACGACCTTTTCGTTCTTGAGGAACGGGCGATAGTCGTGGTCTTTGGGTGCCTGCATCCAGACCGGAATCTCGATCTGAAAAGGTTTGGGGCGATCCGGTACATGCAGCATCGCCCGTCCAGCACACCGCAGTTTGCCTGGCACTGTGGGATCATGTATGGAGGAGGTTTCGATCTTGTAGAACTGGCGATTCATCGCTTCCTTGCGGCCGCGCAGGGCCTCGCCACCGTTCATCGCGTTGGTGTCGCCGTGGCTGACCTGCCGGACGCTCATGTTGGCTTGCCGCAGAAACTGCTGCTGCACCCCCACGAGTTCCTGCATCACCTCGGACGAAACCCATTCGCCCCAGTCGCTCATCTCGTCGCACAGCAGTGTCCAGTGATCCTCGTCTACTAGCGGGTCGTAGCCCTCAATGGTGCCGCGATCTTTGAGGCGGCGCTTTGCCTCCAAGACAAACTCCCGCAGCCCCTCCTCTGCATCCCGATAGTTCAGCCCCTTGCCGTAGACTTTCAACCCCTTGAAGTCGCCCGCCTTCGCCAGCGGGTTGATCACCATGACGCGATCGCCCCGTTTGGCGTGCTCTAGCCCAAACCACGCCAGCTTGCTAGACTTGCCGCTGCCCTGCGGGCCAAAGATGCGGATACAGGGAACATCCAGCAACTGGAATAGCTTAGAGTAGCGCGGGTCGCGGCTGTGATCTACCACCTTGGACGGTTCTGGCGCAGGCGACAGCTCGGGCGGCGGCGTTGGTTCTGCAATTTTCTCAGGAGTTCCAGAACCGACTGGCTGAAGGTCGGGCGGCAGCTCCACCGCCAGGTCTTCTAGCTGGATCGGCAAACCCAGGCGAGCGCGCCATTCATTGCCAAACCGCTGCCGTAGCGCCTGCTCCATCTCGGTGTTAAACAATGCCCCCCGTTCCGCCCGCTCCAGCAGTTCCGCGAGTTCGTCATTGAGGGTGCGGGGTTGTGCTGGCTGCCGCTGTAGTTGAAACGATCGCCAGTCCACCGCGCCCGCTGCCGCCAGCCCCAACCCGACGATCGCCAGCCCGACGGCCGGCACCGCGCCGCCGTTGCGCTCCTGCACCTGCACGGGCAACACACCGGTCTGCTGCAATGCAGCGGTGGCGTTGTCGGACAGCACAACCTGTGTGCTGCGACCCTTGGTGGCGATCGCGACAGAGAGCATTAGGCAAATCGTGGCGGTGGCGTAGAGCGCGATTTTCATTGCACGGGTTCCAATTGTCCGGTCTGCGGGTTGTACTGCATCCCTGCCTGCTGGGCGGACTGCTGCTGCATCTTCAGCAAGGTGTTGGCGATGCTGTTGGGCGTTTGGGCATCTACCTGCTGGGTGGCGGCGAGGTATTTCACGCGGGCAAACCGCCACAGATCTTGCTGCCACTGGTTTGGCTCGGTACGCCCTTCCCGCATCCGATCGAGCGCCCGGTTAAGCTGAGAAACCAGCAACAGTTCGTTGGTGTCGCCCACCTGGGTGGCGGCTTGCCAACGTTCATCCAGAGTGCGTTGCTGCACCGAAAGGCATTGCTGCTGGGTAAGTTGGTAGCAGGGATGCCCCGGCGTCGCCATCCCGAGCGTGATGGCAATCGCCCATTCGTTTACCTTGCGCTGGAGCAACTGCGATTCCATCTCGCCCATGACGCGGCGACCCGCATCTAGGATTTCGGCAGCGGTGGCGGGGCGCACACCCTCAGCAGTTTGGATCGGCTGATCCAGCACAATTGCAACAGCGGATTCGTAGACGCTTTGCTTTGTTTGTGCTGATAGCGGCGTGTTGATAGCACCCTGCTGGGTCTGTTTGCCAGACAGCAGCAGCGTCCCCAGCGCCACCATGCTGCCCGGCACGATCACCAGCCCAAACAGCCAGGGGTAATAGCGCATGAACGCACTGGTCAACCCCATGAAGGCACTGGCAAAATTTAGCGTCGGGAAGGGCGATCGCCCGCCTGGCTGACGATCCTTTTGCACTGGTTGCACTGGTTGCAAGGGCGATCGCCCGCCTGGCTGACGATCCTTTTGCACTGGTTGCAAGGGCGATCGCCCGCCTGGCTGACGATCCTTTTGCACTGGTTGCAAGGGCGATCGCCCGCCTGGCTGACGATCCTTTTGCACTGGTTGCACTGGTTGCACTGATTGCGAAACTTCGCGCTGAGGCGCAGCTTGCCCAATGGGCGCACCAGGCGCGATCTCTTCCAACCCCTGCCAGTAGGCTGGCGGCGGGTTGTCCATCAAATAATCAGAGGGGTCTACTTCGATGCCCCCGTAGAAACTCATCCCGGCATCCATACCTATCACTCCGGCGTACAAATTTGCTGACCTGTCACTGACGCGGGGCAATCAGCCCCAAGGCAGCCCCGACGGCGAAGCCCGTGACGACCACGCCGCCCGTGAGCGCGACGCCCGCCACCACGACGATGCCGCTGGCGATCGCCGCCACGCCCCAGCCGCCGTATACCATTCGTTCCGCCACCGCTAAAAGCATCCTGGTTTCCTCCTGGCGCTGTTGCTCAGCCGTTAGTCGTCCGATCCGGTAGAAAGCAGCGCAACGGGCTGCGCTGATACCGGCGGCAGTGCGGATATCGTGTCCCCACTGGTCATCTGGGCCAATGCGTCGGGGTGAGCCTGAATCAACCGATGCGCCTGCTGCACCAGATTGCCGCCTGTCCAAGGGGACAAAAAAGCGGCAGCCATGTTGTGACGAGCAGCCTGGACTCGCTCACTCTGGCGAACCTGGGGTGCCCCAATCAGCGCGCCCGCCATCTGGTAAAACGCTACGTTTAACTGGACAGCAGCCTCAACTACCGCAGGCACCAAAGCGTTGACTAGGTCGCCTTGCATTTCGCCGATCCCCTGCTGGGTTCCGGTGTAGGCAGCATTGTCCATGTCTTGGGCGGGCGCAGCTTCCTCGTCCCGCTGACGGAACTCTGCCACCACTTGGACAGCGGATTTGTTTTCAACTTGCATGACCTGAAGCACTTGGTACATTTGGGCTTCTTGGTCGTCGGTGTAAACTGTTGATTTTGCTCCAAACAGAGCGATTGCGATTTCGTCTACCTTGGCGGCAGAAGTTAACCCCCACCGCTGCTTAAGCTGCGTTCTTGTAGGCATATTCTTCTTCTTGAATGATTACTGCTTCTAACTGAGCTTGCGTTCCGCCCCGTGCAAACCAGATGCAGGCCCGCACCAGTTTGCGGATGTCTTCTGCACCGTAGAACGGCAGCCCCGAATCGACGCCCTCAACGTTGCACCAGCCCACCCACACTTTGCGAGTGATGGGTTCCGCCATGCTGAGGCGGTAACGGTAGCGAGGGTTTGCAATAGCCCGCACTTGAGCAAGCATTTGCTTTACCTTTTGGCGATCTAGCCCTAGCTCAACGGTCGCGGGATTGACCCCGCAGGTGGCGATCGCCGCTTGAAGTTCTGGTTCAAAATCAGGGGCACGAAACATAGACGAAACGCTTGTGAACTGTCGCCAGTGTTTCATGAGCGTTTCGTTGCTGGAAATGGCGAGCTAATAATTTTATGAACCTGCTTTTTTGCGCCATAATTGGGGAAAGTTTTTGGAACCGCCCCTTGCGATCCATTGCTCCACCGCAACGATCCCTTTCTCCACGAATTTCGTTCCCGCAGCTAGTTCAATTGCTGGAGCGAAACATCCTGACAGGCAAAACCGCGATCCACCCATCTGAGTTTTTTGCTCGGTGGATAGAGAAAATCTATGGCGTGTTTCCAGACGAGCCAAACTATCGCCAAGCTTGCCTAACGGAACTCATGATTAATCTCAACGGGGTCGTGACGCGAGAGTCAATTATTGGCAACTGGCGCTGGGAAGGTGAAAAGCAGCAGTTCCCCAACTACCTGCCTGTCATGCTGTTTCAGATTCACCAACGCTACTGCCTGCTGGATGCGCTAAATTTGCTGCCCCGGCGATCGCTATATCGGGAGAAGCCATGACAACGTTACAGGACGCAATCCACTGGTGCCAGCAGGAGGCATCCATTCAGGATCTGGTACTGCTGCTAGACGAAATCGTGGTACTGCTCCGCAACGCCATCCTGGCGCAAGACACACCGATCCAGACCGTGCAGGACATGATTGAACAGTCACTGCTGGTGCGCGGCTGGAATCTGTCTAACCTGGCGCAGATCAGCGGGGTGGAGCTGCCCCGACTGCGACAAATTTTGGATCACAAAGGACTGCCGCCCTCCAGTGAAGAGCTGGCGGCGATTGCCCCGGCCTGCTTTCATCCTGATGGCAACCCGTGGGATGTCGCTGAGTTAGAGGTGCTGGCTAAGGTGCAGTACGGCGCACAATACTACGCGCAATACACCTCGCTGTCGATGCTGATCCTCAGGAATTGGGATCTGCTGTGCCGCACCCCCATGCCAATCGAACGGCTCCAAGCGCTGCGGGATGGCGAAGACCCAACGGAAGCCGATATCCTGCGGCTAG
>JBDNCP010000146.1:0-11548 GCA_046719575.1 Cyanobacteriota bacterium | reverse complement strand
CTCTCTAAGGGCGATCGCCCTTGGAACTGGGCGGAAACTGGGTACCCATTGGTGGAATGTCTGGAATTTTAGCTATCCAATTTCCGAAAAGAATAATTGTCTTGCAGTATTCATACTACAGCGTAGTATACGCCTCACCTGAGCCAAACGCCGGGTGAGCGACCAAATCTGAGGAGATCAAGATGCGAAAGTTCATTTCTACGGCGATCGCCCTGGCGCTGGTGGGCGGTGTGGCCACTCCGGCGATCGCCGCCAACTGGGAATATCAGGGCGTTGCTGTGACTGGAGAAGACGTTTACCTGGATTTGGATTCTATCCAGCCCCACGGACGAGGCGGCTACTTCTTCCGATATCAAATCGGTCGAGATCAACTGTCTGCTTACACTCCCTGCGATGGGCGTTGGCAGGTGTTTAATCGGAATGGTGATGCTCAACCCCTGATACGTCCACAGTCGCAAGCCACGCGCAATATGCTGAATCGAGTCTGCAATTCTGTCGCCACGAACTGGGAATATCTCGGTGAAGCGGTGGGCGGACAGGCGGTGTATCTCGACTTGAGTTCCATTCGACTGGTTCAGCCCGGTGGTTACATCTTTGACTATCGGCTAGGTCAGGAGCTACGTAGAGCCACGACGGCCTGCGATGGAGCCTGGCGGGTCGCAGATGCAAGGGGCAACTTTGGCGCGGCCCAGCGACCCCAATCGCAAGCGACAAGAACCATGCTGAGTCGGGTCTGCAATGCGGGTCGATAAGCCTGCTCTCAGGAAACTCGGCCTCGATGAGCCAGTAGAACCAATAGGATTCATTAGACTTCTTGCGTGAATCGTGGCGCGGCGGTACCGCGCCACGATTCACGCCCTCAAAACAGCATTCATGCAAGAGGTTTATTGGTTAATAGTGGTTAATAGTTGAAGTTCAGTTGGGTCGGTCACGCCTTCCCAACTGATTTTTTTGCGATTTTTGCAATATCCCTGGCTATGGCCGCAAAGCGCGATTCGCGAAGCGTTCGCGCAAGCGGTGCGGCGCACTTTCCCTACGGGAATTGCCCTCCTACCAGTAGCGCAGCAAAATGCGAATCACCTCGCCCTCCACTGGCGACGGCAGCGGCGGCGACCACTCGCCCGCCTCAGCAAAGTGCCGCACATGGAGTTGATGCACGATGTGATTCACACCGGGCAACACGCCGCAAATCAGAATGCGGACGGGCTGCTGACCATTTGGCGCAGCAGGAACGGGCACCCGAAGCAAATCGGGTACAGACTTTGGAGTTATCATGATGTCACCTGTAATAAGGTAGAGCGATCGCAGGTTATCTGAGTGCTTTGGTCATAGTATGGCGCGTCGGTCGATCCCCCCTAGCCCCCCTTAAACAAGGGGGGAACCAAGCCGATTCGGAAGTCGGACTTAAGCAAAGGGAAAACCGCACTGCTCCGGAAGTCCCCCTTGAGCAAGGGGGATTTAGGGGGATCTAACGTCGTGGCTTCTAACCAAACGATTTCAAGATAACCATACAGGACTCATTTGAGTCCAATTGACTAACATCATTAAAGGACTCAGTTGAGTCTTTGTCAACTGTACATGGGGCTAATTCGGCTGAGAATTCGAGAATTTGCAGAGCAGCGGGGCTGGACGCTCCGAGAAGTTGCCGAACGCGCAGGACTGAACTACAGCACCGTCAAAAACTACGTGCAGCGCGACGCAATGACGATGACCGATTACACCGCAATTCGCAGACTGGCGATCGCCTTCGACGTGTCGATCGAAGATTTAGTTGAAATACTGGAAGAGTAAAATCAGCAAACTCCATCCCTGTCCCTGACTCCTGACCCCTGGCCCCTCTCCCAATGATTGCCACCTCCCATCACGTCGATCGCGTCGTATTGCACAACAATAGCTGGGAGTAGTTTGAACGGCTGCTGGAAGACCTGGGCGATCGCCCTGCCGACCGCATCGCCTACGACAACGGCACGCTGGAGATCATGACGCCGCTACCGGAACACGAATATTTCAAAGAGGTGATGGGTGACGCGGTGAAAGACATTGCTGACGAGCTAGCGCTGGACTACGAAAGCTATGGATCTGCCACATGGCGCGATCGCAACTTTTTTGGGTCGTGGACTGATGCGACAGCGCGATATCTTGAATGAGAAACCAGGCAGACACCAGAGAGTCGTGAGCTGATGCATACGATCCAACTCAATCCCAGGCTGAGCCAGCGCCTCACCATGACCCCAGAGCAACTGACTGAGTTTTGTCAGCGTCGGCAAATCGACGAACTTGGGCTGTTTGGTTCGGTGCTGCGCTATGCTTTCTATCCCAACTCTTCCACAAAGGCGGCGTGTTCGGCAGATTGCAATCCTTCTTGCAACACCGCCAGCACCCGTGCCATTTGGTTATTCAACAACGCATCCACCGCCAGCCATAGCCCTGGAAACCGAACGCTGCGAATCACGCCGCTGGCATCTGGCTCTAGCCGTTGATAGTTGCCTTCTACCAGTTGAAACCAGGCCAGTTCGTTTTCAAAAGCTTGCCACACGAGATATTCCGACACGCCATTGCGGCGATAGGCTTGCAGCTTGTTGCCCAGGTCGATGGCGGCGCTGCTGGCGGCAATTTCCACAACCAGTTCCGGCGTTCCCTCCAGGTAGCCATCGGTGGTCAGCCGTGCCCGTCCGCCTGCCGCCTCATCCACAATCAGCACGATATCCGGCTGCGGTTCGTTGTCCAGATCCAGCCGCACGGTGGGTTCGATGCCCGACTGCGTACCTGGGGTGAAGGCGACGTAGGTTCCCAGCCAGGTCGTCAGGCGGCTGTGGGGTTCGGCGTGCTGCTGAAAGCGGAGGGGAGAAGCCACGTAGACGATTCCTTCGATGAGTTCTGCTTTTTGGATGTGGGGGGCGGCGGCGTAGCGTCGCTCAAACTCTGGGCGTGTGAGGCGATCGCCACTTTCTAGCGGCGGCAGCGCAGCAGCAGAACTCATCAACGGGTCTGACAAGGGTTGAAGCATGGGCTTCTCTGGCAGTCCTAAATCTGGCAGTTCTAAATACTGCCTACTTTAGCAAACTTGGCAGTTGGGCAAATGTGAGGGGGCGATCGCCCTTTGCTTCAAGAAGGCGATCGCCCGCCTGCCAATAGCCCACAACCAGCGCTAGCGGAGACCAATCCGTCCGGGTATGGTAGACGGAACCTGTTCGCCTGGCGGGCCCTGTGGACCCCGTTCGCCGGGGGGACCTTGCGGGCCCCGTTCGCCGGGGGGACCTTGTGGACCGCGATCGCCCGGAGGCCCAGGTTCGCCAGGTGGGCCTTGTAGTCCCGGTTCGCCCCGTAGGCCGGGTTCCCCTGCAACACCGGGCGGGCCGGGTGGGCCCGGTAGCCCTTGCGGGCCGGGTTCACCCCGTAGACCCGGTTCACCCGTGGGGCCAGGCGGGCCGACCGGGCCGGGTTCGCCAGGAATGCCCTGCGGGCCAGGCGGCCCTGGCACAGCGGGCAGCGCCCGAATATCCTGCCGCAGTTGGTCGATCTCTCGGTTGAGCGTGTCGATTTGCTGGGTCGCGCCCGCGCAAAACTGGTCGGGGTCCGCAGACGGCAACACCAGGGCCATCGCAGCAGCCGTGGCGCGGGTCACGCCCTCTGCCAGCCCGTAGAAAATCAGGCCGAGGATGGCAAGATTGGCGATCGCCACGCCCCAGTTTCCCGTTTTGAAGTTGAAGTGAATATAGCGAATGTAGTCCCCGCCGACCTGGATCAGGTTTTTGCCCGCATAGGCAACCTGAGCAGCAGCGGGATCATGCGTTGGGGGCTTGGTTCGCATGATCGTTCCCTCCGATAGGTCAATAGTGTTGGTCAGTGGGGATTGCTAGGGGGACGGCTCGGACGGCGACGGTTCGGGCGGCGAGGCAGGCTGCACCTGCGGCAGCGAGGGGTTGCCGCCTTCGTTGTTGCCAAAGACCACGTTTAACCCCCAGGCGAGGCCGCCCAGGGCCAGCAGCCCAATCAGAAAAAACACAATATTGTAGTTGGTCGTGGTGGTGGTGGTCATGTTGCCGCCGACTTGGGTGACGTTTTTTCCACCTGTAGCGGTCATGTTGGCGCGGTCTGGGGTCGGCTCTTGCGGAGAAGGATGTGCCATAGAAGTGGGTTGAACTCGACAGGAATTGTGACGATCGCGAATTCAGGAATGGCGCTTGCAAAGATGCATCCCACGCTATGTCTATTCTGGAAACGGAAAGCGGGCGATCGCATTCCCCCAATAGCTACTTTGCCAAGGCCGATCGGTGCAGTTCATCCAGGCATTTCTCAGCGAGAATTCAGCTTAGTTTGCTTAAATCATGCGGTGCCCACTGGGACTCGTTAGAATAACTCACAGTTCATCCAGCGCTGCTAGCTTGCTTGTAGAAAATGAGCGAGGTGGCGGCTTGTTTGTCTACTTTTTTTGTTACGTTGACCTCGTTTTTTGCGTTCTTTTTAACCCACTTTTCCCATGAGTCATTACTATCAGTCTGAGCATTTGCCCAACTTTGGCCAGGTCGCAGAAGGCAGCCCTGAGCTTGCCAAGAAATTTTTTGACTACTATGGCGCGGTATTTGCCGATGGCGCACTGTCGGCGCGAGAAAAGGCGCTAATTGCGCTGGCGGTGGCCCATGCTGTCCAGTGTCCTTATTGCATCGATGCTTACAGCAAAGAAAGCCTCCAGCAGGGCGCAGATCTGGAACAGATGACCGAGGCGCTGCATGTGGCGACAGCAATCCGAGGCGGCGCATCGCTCGTACATGGAATGCAGATGCTCGACCACGTAAAGCAGTTGGCCATGTAAGGCAAATTTTGAAGAGGCAAAGTCTGAAATGTTTGATGAGTTTGAATCTGTGAATGCGGCGACATCGGGGGCGATCGCCACTCAAATTTCGCAAGCCCTGGATTTGGAGAACAGAAGCACTGGCCCCAAGCCGACGACTTCTCTCCTGCGGCGGCGATCGCCCCTGGCCGATCCCCAGCAGCAGCTCCAAACGCTGGATGCTGTGCCCCTGGAGGGCGATTCCCGTAGGGAAAGTGCGCCGCACCACCTGCGCGAACGCTGCGCGAATCGCGCTGATTTTGCCACTCGATTGCAGCAGCATGGCTGGCCGTCGCTCCGGCCCGCCACCTTGGAGATTTTTCAGATCAACGTCGGCAAGTTGTGCAACATGACCTGTCGCCATTGCCACGTCGATGCGGGGCCCGACCGCAGCGAAGTCATGTCCCGCGATACCATCGAGGCTTGCCTCCGCGCCCTCGACCAAACCACCGCCCACACCGTAGACATTACGGGCGGCGCACCGGAGCTAAACCCCCATTTCCGCTATCTGGTGGAGGAATGCGTCCAGCGGGGCAAGCACGTCATCGACCGCTGCAACCTCACGGTGCTGCTGATTCCGAGCCTGCAAGACCTGCCCGAATGGTTGGCAGAGCGCGGCGTAGAGGTGGTTTGTTCGCTGCCGCACTATCGCAAGTTCAACACCGACAGCCAGCGCGGCGACGGCACGTTTGAGAAATCTATCGAGGCGCTGCGGCGGCTGAATGCAGCAGGCTATGGCCAGGGCGATGCAAAACGGCGACTCACGCTGATGTCGAATCCAGTCGGGGCGTTTTTGGCGGGCAGCCAGGTCAAGATGGAGCAGGAATGGAAGGCTGGCTTGCTGAAAAATCACGGGGTCACGTTCGATCGCCTGATTGCGCTGAACAATATGCCCATTTCTCGCTATCTGGAATGGCTGGAGCAGTCGGGCAACCTGACGCGCTACATGGAAGTGCTGGTGAATTCGTTTAACCCCGCCACGATTGCTGGGCTGATGTGTCGCAATACGCTGTCGATTGCCTGGGATGGTCGCCTGTTTGACTGCGACTTTAACCAAATGCTGGAGCTACCTGTGCAGCTACCGGGCGATCGCCCTGCAACGATTCACGACTTTCAGCCCGACCTGCTGGCACAGCGAGAGATTGTGACCGCGAGACACTGCTTTGGCTGCACAGCCGGGGCAGGTAGCTCCTGCGGCGGCGCAATCGAGTAGCAGTGTCGGCGCATCTTTGCCGTTAGAACACTCTTCCGACTACCACCAGCGATCGCCCCAGCGAAAAAACTCCGGTCGCTCGAAGTGCAGCCGCCCAAAGCCAAGAAACTGACCGTGGGCGCTGCCGTTGTCTGGCTCTGGCGGAAAGGCAACTACACGGAATAAATAAGTTCCGTCCAGTTGGGGATTGCGTCTGGGGCGCAGGGCAAGGGTGGCGGTGGTTCCTGGCGGCACGGGCGGGTCGAACGTAATGTCGAGGGTCTGGGTGTCGCGGTTATAGGTGACGGAACCCAGCGATAGGCGATCGCCCCTGCGGTTTCGCGTGCCCACAAAGGCATCGGTATTGCTGAGTCGATAATCGACCCGGCGGGCAAAGGTGCTGCTGTCGCGCTGTGCAATCGTGACCCGTTGCAGGGGTTCGCCTGCGTTGGGCGGCAGCGTCACGGTGAAATAGTAGGTCGGGTTTGGCGCAAAGGTCGTCGTGCGGGTTGTTCCGTAGTCGATTAGGCTGGGCGGCTGCTCAAAATACACCGTGCCGTCTGCCAGTTGCACGGCTGTTGCAACGAGCGGGCTAGAGAGGGTGAATCCTGTGGGGAGGGCGATCGCCAACGCCGCCACCGCCCAACTCGAAATGCTCGTTTTCATAGGGCGTTTCAATGCGACACTCCCTTCGATTGTACGCAGCGGGGCCGGTAATCGGGATTCGCAATGATCGCAATTACACAAAAACTCCGCCATCCTCTAAATAAAAGGGTGGCGGAGCATTGCAAATCAACTCAAGCTATCTTCGCGGAATCGTCAACAGAACAGAAACCCCGAAAAGGTGACCTCATGCTTATCCCGCTTATCCCAGCGTCACTTTCACGACTTTGTTCTTTTCGGCTTCTACCTTGGGCAGGGTTAGGTACAGAATGCCGTCTTTATACTCGGCAGAAACCTTGTCGTTTTGAATGCGGCTGGGCAGCGGCACGACGCGGCTAAACGAGCCATAGCGAAACTCAGAGCGCTTGATGCCATTTTCTTCGCTGTGGGTTTCGGATTTGCGTTCGCCTTTAATAGCAACCGCATCCGCCGTCACTTGAATATCTAGATCCTTGGAATCCATCCCTGGAACTTCAGCCTTTAGCACCAGTGTATCCGGCGTTTCTTGTAGCTCAATAGCGGGCATCGTACGCAACCCAATCTTGCGATCGCCCTCCATGTTAAACACATCCAGCAGCTCGTTCATGTCTCTTTGCAGGGTTTCTAATTCACGGAACGGAACCCAATGAACTAATGCCATAGCGCTCATCTCCCTCAGAATAGAGTTCAGAGTACAGTCAGCGGGTTGAGGTTTTTTAGCCCCTCCCTCTTGTTTCTTGCGAGGACTCACTGACACTCCTACTCTATCGAATTCAAGATTTGAGTGGGTTCGGTTTTCAAGACTGTTGAGGATCGTCTTCCCTCACCGGGTTAGAAGAAGGGCACCAAGCGGATTTTACAGAGGCGATCGCCCGTGAGATCCGTAGGGTTACGAGCAACAAACGTTCCAAAATTACTAGAAAAAGCCATCCAAAGTCTCCTACTCAGTAGTTTACTCCTACTGTTCTACGTAAATTCTTTGGAATAACTGTTCGCACAAGATTAGGGGCGATCGCTCCGTATTTAAGCTGACGAATCTACTGCAAAAAGCCTCAAAAAAACCGCTAAAACAAAATCAATCCTTCGTTAAAAATTGCTTTACATTCAGTCTTTTCTTTATGGGTTAGGGTGCATCTTGTTAATACGGGGGTGCGAAGGATCATATAGATCAGATAGATCAGATCAATTTTGCAGACTTGGTTCGTCTAGGCACGCAGCACAACAAGCTGCAACGAACTCACTAGCGTACAAGAGCATTCTTTAACCCATGAAACTGAAAGCATTCAAAACTTTCCTCTGCACTGCGGCAACGCTCGGCGTTCTGGCTTTGACTGGATCTCAAGCGCAAGCCACCCAGCTTGGCGGATGGAACTATGCAATTGACTCATTCAACGATGGCACCGAGTGGGATGCCCAAAACAAGCGCTTGGTTGTCGGGCAAAACAGCGATTTTGAGTTCTTTGGCATGGCCTTTCGCGTGCTAGAAGATCGCGTGGTTTTCGCAATCAACTCGAACCTATCTCTCAATGGCTACGACCTGAATGGGGTGCGAAATAACAAGATCAGCTATGGCGATTTGGTGCTGAACTTCACCAATACCGCCAGCTTTAATGCAGCCCAGAGCAACCTGTTCGCCATTCGGTTTGACAGCACCAACGACACCAATGTAAAAGTGGTGACGGAAACCCAAACTGTAGACAGTAGAGGCAGAGTCAGGACAACGAGAACCACACGAATCAGCCCCCTGGGTCTGTATGGTGGCGTGACCACGACTAGCCTAACTAGTGTCAACTCTGGCTTTAGCAGCCATCAGCATCATGCAACCGAGGTTGCTAAGGTGGGCGGTTCTGCTTCTCTGGGTGATCTGGCAGCGAACAATTCCTACTTTGGCTACAACACTGCCGCTCAAACCAACATGAAGTCCGGTACTTACCTGGGCGGCATCAATATGCTGGCGGCATCTGACCTGAGCGGGCTGGGGCTAAACTTTGGCAACTTTAACGCCACAGGCAATCACACCTTTGGCTTTAGCGTCGATCGCAGCCTGCTGCCTGTGGGTGACTTCATCGCAAGCCTGTTTGCTGAGTG
Organism: Cyanobacteriota bacterium; assembly: GCA_046719575.1. Taxonomy (GTDB): domain Bacteria; phylum Cyanobacteriota; class Cyanobacteriia; order Elainellales; family Elainellaceae; genus Thermoleptolyngbya. Next base: position 2,795 of record JBDNCP010000146.1, on the reverse strand, counting down.
CGGCAACGATGGCATTGTGATGGCGGGGTCTACTGCCGTGCCCGAACCGACGACGATGGCTGGAACGGCGATCGCCGCTGGGTTAATGTATGCTCGTCGCCGCCGCAAGAAGCAGGAAGCTTAAGCGTCGGCTCCCTATTCCCTGTTGATTAATGCTGGGTTTCCTGTTGATGAATGCTTGATTGAATGCGATGCCATAAGCAAAGCCCCGCAGTGCGGGGCTTTCTCGTTTAAAAGCTTTCGTCTAGAAACCAGAGAGCGGGCTACTGAAAATTCACAATGCGCCCAAAGCTGTCTGCCGTCAGGCTGGCTCCACCGACCAGAACCCCGTCTATCTCTGGTTGAGCCATGATGGCATCAATGTTATCCGGCTTGACCGAACCGCCATATTGAATCGGCACGTCGGCGTTGTCAATCTGCTTGCGGATCAGCCCGATCACCCGATTCGCTTCGTCGGGTTCGCAGGTGTCACCCGTACCAATCGCCCAAATTGGCTCGTAGGCAATCACCAGATTGGACTGATCCACTTCCACCAGATCGTTCTCAAGCTGGTTAAAAATGAATGGCTCTGTTTGCCCGGTTGCCCGCTGCTGTTTGGTTTCTCCCACACATAAAATCGGCGTAATGCCAAATTCTTGAGCCGCTTTCAAACGCAGGTTCACAGTGTCGTCTGTTTCGCCAAAATACTGCCGCCGCTCGCTGTGGCCCACAATAACATAGCGGACACCGATTTCCGACAGCATCGGCCCAGAGATTTCCCCGGTGTAGGCTCCTTCGGCAGCCCAGTGGATGTTTTGCGCTCCCAGGCGAATCCGGCTCCCGTGGAGGTTTTTGGACAAGAGCCAGAGATCGGTAAAAGGCACGCAAAGCACGACCTCCCGATCGTCCGGCGTTTCCGTCAGGTGCTTCAAAAACCCTTGCAGAAACTCTTGCGCCTCTGCCTGAGTTTTATACATTTTCCAGTTGCCAGCAATAACCTTTTTTCGCACAGGGGTCTTCTTGAAAACAGCACATCAAATCTGAGCATTCTCCAGTCTAAAACGGAATGGTATCCGTGACGTACAATACGGGCAGATCACTTAGGGGAAAACGAACGTACTGCATGGCCCGCACGCCAACCCTCAAGTTTGACCGGGGAACGCTCATTTTGCATCCGCCGCCTAAGGGCAAAGCCTGGGTCGATTTTGCGACCTGGGATGACCGGGTAGAGCGGTTTCGGGTGCCTGCGATGCAGTATCGGCCGCTAGTGGAGCGGCTGCGGGCCGAGGGCACGACGTTTGACGATGAGGCGAAGGCGTTTGAGCCGATCGCCCTGAATGCAGCTTTTGAGCGGCAGCCCTACCTGCACCAGCAGGAGGCATTAGCCGCGTGGCAGGCGGCGGGGCGGCGCGGGGTCGTTGTGCTGCCGACCGCAGCGGGCAAGACCTATCTGGCGCAGATGGCGATGCAGGCGACTCCCCGCAGCACGCTGATTACCGTGCCGACGCTGGACTTGATGCACCAGTGGTATGCCCATCTGCTGGCGGCATTTCCCGATGCGGAGGTGGGGCTGCTGGGCGGCGGATCGCGCGATCGCACGTCCATCCTGGTCGCCACCTACGACAGCGCGGCGATTCATGCAGAATCGCTGGGCAACCGCTACGGGCTGCTGATTTGCGACGAGTGCCACCATTTGCCCAGCGACTTTAACCGGGTGATTGCGGAATATGCGATCGCCCCCTATCGCCTGGGGCTGACCGCCACCCCCGACCGCAGCGACGGCCGCCATGCCGATCTAGACACACTGCTGGGGCCAGTGGTGTATCGCCGCACCGCAGAGGAGCTTTCGGGACATGCGCTGGCGCATCACGAGATCGTGCAGGTGAAGGTAAAGTTGTCGCAGCAGGAGCGCGATCGCTACACCGCGCTGATCGAAACCCGCAATGCCTTTCTAGAGCGGCATAAAGTATTTCTGGGTAGCTTATCGGGTTGGCAGCAGTTTGTGCGGCTGAGCGCCCAGTCGCAGGCGGGACGGCGGGCCATGCTGGCGCACCGAGAAGCAAGGGCGATCGCCCTGGGCACCGAAGGTAAACTACGGGTTCTCACCGATTTGCTGGCGCAGCATTACCCCGATCGCACGATAGTCTTCACCAACGACAACGCCACGGTTTACCGCATTTCCAGAGAATTTCTGATTCCAGCCTTGACGCATCAAACGCCTGTAAAGGAACGCCACGACATTTTGCAAAAATTTCGTGAGGGCATTTATCAAACACTGGCCGTGTCCCATGTGCTAAATGAGGGCGTGGATGTGCCCGATGCTCGCGTGGCGATTATCCTGTCGGGCACGGGGTCTAGCCGAGAATACATCCAGCGGCTGGGGCGGGTGCTGCGGCGCGGCGATGGCGACAAGCAGGCGATTCTCTATGAGGTGGTGGCAGAGGAAACGACGGAAGAAGGCGTGTCGCGTCGCCGCCGCGCCCAGACTGGCAAAGGGCGATCGCCCCAGCTAGAGCTATTGCCGCCCGTGTCGCCGCTAGCGTCGCCCTACGAAAAGTTTCTCCAGCCCACGCGCAAAGCCGCAGAACCGTCGGGTTCCTATCAGGCTGACCCTGATGATGATGTGTGGTGAAATCAGATGTGGTGAAATCAGAGATCACAGAAGGTGGAAGGCGATCGCCACAAAAACGGCGATCGCAAAAAAGGAGAAGCTCTGCTCCTCCTTTCTGACGTAAGTCAAAGTGACGATTAAAACCCTGGGAATCGTTCGGTCGAGAGCGCTACACTAACTGACGTTGCTCCTGCTCAAGCTGGCG
>JBDNCP010000145.1:0-11650 GCA_046719575.1 Cyanobacteriota bacterium | reverse complement strand
TAAAGCCATAACAGACCGTCCAGCAAGCCCTTGAATATTGGGTCAATATTGTTGAATCTTTCGGCTTTTTCAACATACTTTCATGGCACATTAAAAGGCAACCTGCCAGAGGAGGCATTTCCATGAACACACTGTATGAAAAGCTGGGCGGTGCGGCGGCGGTTGACCTGGCGGTAGAGAAGTTTTACGAAAAGGTTTTGGCGGATGAACGGGTGAAACACTTCTTTACTCATACGGACATGGCACGGCAAAAGCAGCACCAGAAAGCCTTCATGACCTACGCCTTTGGTGGGGCCAATCATTGGAACGGTCGGCCCATGAGAGATGCCCACAGCAACTTGGTCGCAGAGATGGGGTTAACGGATCACCATTTTGATGCGATCGCCGAAGATTTGGTCGCCACGCTGGTTGAGCTAGAGGTTCCCCAGTCCTTAATTGATGAAGTGGTGGCGATTGTCGGGTCTGTTGCCCACCGCAACGATGTGTTGAATCGCTAATCGTTTTGCACCGCGACATCTAATCGCGGCATCCCAGAGCGTGATGCACTGGGGGTGAATTTTGCCGAATTAATTTGGCAAAATTGAGGTGCAAAGGCAGCGTGAATTGGTTCTGCCTTCTAGTTTCGATTTTTGCCCTCTTTCCCTATGCCGATCATGCGCCCCCAATGGCAACCTCGGAATGCCCCGTGGAATCACATCCGGAACGCCTTCTGGAACTCACCCTGGAATGTTTTTTGGAACGCTTTTAGAAACAGCTCTAGAAATACTTTCAGGAATTCTTTCTGGCATACTCCGTGGAATAGGCGATGGAACTTTGCTGGAAAATGGCGATCGCCCCTCATCGCCCTGCTGCTCCTGGGTTTGACCTATGGCTGCGTCGCGGCAAATCGTCCCTCAGCGGCGCTGCTCACTGACCCATTTTTGCAACTGCCCACGCCGACCAGCGTGCGCGTCGTCTGGTTTACCGAGTTTGAGGGCGGCGAGCATCGGGTGGAATATGGCGACGGGTTTACGCAGCGGGCGATCGCCACCACCACAAAACTGTCCCGCGTGCGCGAAGATCAGCGATCGCGCGTTGGCAAGCAAACCGAACCCGGCCAAGTCTATCAGCAGCCCACCCCCCGCGACATCTGGCGACACGAAGCCGAAGTGTCTGGACTCACCCCAGGGCAGCGTATTCCCTATCGCGTCGTGAGCCTGCGGGCAAATGGGCTATTTACACAGGCGATCGCCAGCCGCGCCTTTACCCTTGCCCCCCTGCCGCCGCCCAACACGCCGCTAAAAATCCTGCTCACCTCCGATCACCAGAGTATGCCGATGACCGCCACCAACCTGCAAAAGGTCGTAGACACGGTAGGGCAGGTGGATGCGGTCTTTTTGGCAGGCGACACAGTAAACATTCCCGATCGCGCCTCGGAATGGTTTGACGACAATCGCGGCGGCGCATTCTTCCCATGCCTCCAAGGTCGCGCCAGCTATTCTCTAGAGCGCAACGGCACAACGCGAGTTTATACAGGCGGCGAAATCATTCAGCACGCGCCGCTCTATGTGGCGATCGGCAACCACGAAATCATGGGGCGCTATGGCCGCCTCGACAGCTTGAACGGCGAATTTGAAGACGCAATTCCCCGTGAGGTGGCGCTGCGGCTCTATGGCCCTGACGGACTGAACAACACCTCGTTCAGCACCGACACCTACGAAGAAATCTTCACCCTGCCCCAGAGTCCCGAAGGCGGCGAAACCTATTATGCTACGACCATTGGAGATGTGCGGCTGGTGTCGCTGTTTGCCACCAACCTATGGCGCGTGCCCAGCCTGGAGCCATCTGCCAAGGGGCGCTTCCGCGAACCCGAAGCCAAGCTCCATAGCCGCGAAGACTGGGGCTATGGGCAGATTATCTTTGAGCCAATCCGCAAGGGCAGCCCGCAATATAACTGGCTAAAGCAGGAACTCAACAGCCCAGAGTTTCGCCAGGCCCGCTACAAAATCGTGATGCTGCACCACCCAACGCACACGCTGGGCGATAACGTCGTGCCGCCTTACACAGACCCGATTCGCGTCGTGGAGCGCAGCGCCGAGGGCAGCCCTGCCGTCATTCGCTATGACTATCCCAAAGACGACGACTATTTGCTAAAAGATGTGATGCCGCTGCTAGAGGCGGCGCAGGTGCAACTGGTGCTGTATGGACATTCTCATGTGTGGAACCGCTTTCGCACCCCCGCAGGGCTACACCTGCTGGAAACCTCCAATGTCGGCAATACCTATGGCGCTTACTGGGGCAATAATCCCCGCAAGCTGCCCGATCTAAACCCGCAGTTCTATAACCTGGAGAACTACGTGACGCTGGGCGATCCGGGCGGGCTGGAGCCGATTCTGCCAACCCTCGCACCTTTGACCGGAGAGGATGGGCAACCGCTGCCGTTTCTCTCCAGCAACGACATCACTGCCTTCACAATTTTCGACACGGGTACAGGCACGATCAGCAGCTACCGCTTTGACACGCGCACACCTGATGCGCCCGTGGTCAAGTTCGATGAGTTTCAGCTTGGCGTAGGATAAAGACACGCAATAGAGGCGATCGCCCCTCTGATACTCTGGTGTATCACCCAAAATGCCCTGAGAAAAGCTGCGTTGAGGGCGAACGATGGGATTCGAACCCACGAATGGCGGAACCACAATCCGCTGCCTTAACCACTTGGCTACGCTCGCCATGCAATGCCATTAATAGGCGAATACCATTAATAGGCGAACACTAGTATAGCATTTGGCTCACGGGAGTCATCACAAATTTTGTGCCGTTTAACTCGGCATTCAGGAATATCTGTTACCTCGCCTTCCGAGTCAGCTATACTGGGAGGAGCGACGATTCGCTTCGGGATGTAGCGCAGCTTGGTAGCGCGCCTGCTTTGGGAGCAGGATGCCGCAGGTTCAAATCCTGTCATCCCGATTTTTGTATTAAATGGAACTGCAAATTGCTGAAGGCGGGTAGTGGTGCAAACGGACTGGAGTTATCCCTATCCGCCTCTCTTGTCTGGCGTGTTGGTCAAGCGCTACAAGCGGTTTTTTGCAGACATTCAGCTAGAGAGCGGCGAAATAATTACAGCCCACTGTCCCAATACTGGGCCAATGACCGGCGTGAATTGCCCTGGCAGTCGTGTAATGGTGTCTCTCAGCACCAATTCTAAGCGATCGCTCGCCTACACCTGGGAACTGATTGAGGTAGACGACAATGGGCCAACCTGGGTGGGAGTAAACACAGCGCTGCCCAACCGTATCGTGCGATCGCTGCTGGAGGCAAGGCTATTGCCACAATTGGGCAGCTACCAGCAGATTCGGAGTGAAGTGCCCTATGGACAAGACCAGAAAAGCCGGGTCGATTTTTTGCTGACAGGTGCCCCAGATGGGCGACCTGTTTATATTGAGGTGAAAAATACGACTTGGGCGTTGGGCGATCTGGCCCTGTTTCCCGACACAGTGACAGAACGGGGGCAAAAACACCTGCGAGAACTGACGGCGCTGCTGCCCCAGGCGCGCCCCGTGATGCTGTATTTCATTAATCGGGGCGACTGTGCGCGGTTTTCGCCGGGCGATCGCGCTGATCCGGTCTATGGGCAACTGCTGCGGGGGGCGATCGCCCAAGGCGTGGAGGTGTTGCCCTGCCGATTCGAGGTTTCACCCACGGGTATCCGCTATCTGGGGCTGGCTGAGTTATGCCTAGAGACAGCGTAATTCACAAAAGCCCAAACGACCAAAGGCAAACGGCAAAAAGCGCCATAACACAGATCGAAAAACGAAAAAGTTGAGGCATGGAGTGTCACAAAATAGTAGCGATTGACACGATTAATTGCCTCGACTATCAATCCACCAGTAGAGCCTTCACAAGAAGTCACAAAATAGTAGCGATTGACACGATTAATTGCCTGATTAGGATGTGTCATGCTCACTGTCAAAATGTGCTGAGCAAGTCTATTTGAGTCTAGTGCGATCGCCCACAACCCTCTGTATACAAGGCTTCCAGGGATTTGGTTTTTATTAGAACAAAATTCGAGGCGATCGCCCAATTCGGATATCCGTATTTACAAGAGTAGAGATATCCACCTTGCCTTAAAGGTAAATATTTCTTAAATTCTGTTCTACGCCTTTAGGGATTTCTTAATCCTCCCTAAGGGGCGTCGAACTGCTGTATACAGCTGTATACATTTGATAAAGTTGCGACACAAGACGAGACATGATGTTGACCGTTAAACCGTTAAAGAGAGCCGTCTGTAGGGGTTGAGGCTCATTAAAGAGCGGAGTTATTCACCTCGATTGAAGGAGGTGATCTAGGGTTCTTTGTATTGATTCACGGCACACAACTTCTACTCAACCTCTGCGGAAAACGGTTTTCTAACTGGTATCACGCTGGTGGCCGAAGCTGCCGACTCGCTTGCCTTTGTCGCGTCCTTATGTTCTTAGAGAGACCGATTCCTGAGAATTCTTGCTAAATTCCTGCGAATTTCCTAGACCGACAGCCTAATCAAAACGGCTAGCCATGTTCGTAAAAGGAGAGACAGAATATGCGTATTGCACAAATCGCTCCGCTTTGGGAACGAGTACCTCCTGTAACCTATGGCGGAACAGAGTTGGTGGTCAGTTTGCTCACGGATGAGTTAGTTCGGCGGGGGCATGAGGTCACCCTGTTTGCTTCAGGAGATTCCATTACCCTAGCAAATTTGGAATCGGTTCACCCCCGTGCGCTAAGGCTCGACCACACGGTGAAAGAATACGGCATTTACGAAATGCTAGAACTGGCTCAGGTTTACGAACGTGCTGATGAATTTGATGTGATTCATTCCCATGTGGGCTGTGCCGCGTTGCCCTTTGTAAACTTGGTAAAAACGCCGACCGTCCACACGCTGCATGGCATTTTTACGCCTGACAATGAAAAGATGTTCACCTATGCTCGGCAGCAGCCCTACGTGAGCATCTCCAACACGCAGCGAGAGCTACGTCTGGGGTTAAACTATGTTGCCACGGTTTACAACGGCATCGACGTAGAAAGCCATAAGTTCCATCCGGTGCCGAGTGATCCGCCCTATTTGGCATTTTTGGGGCGGCTGTCGCCCGAAAAGGGTACTCATCATGCCATCGAAATTGCCAAGAAAACGGGCTATCCGCTGAAGATGGCAGGCAAGATCGACGTGGTGGATCGGGAATACTATGAGCAGCAGATTAAGCCCCACATCGATGGCGAGCAGATTCAGTATCTTGGCGAGGCCAATCATCAGCAGAAAAATGCGCTGATGGGCGGGGCGATCGCCACGTTGTTCCCGATTACTTGGCGCGAACCCTTTGGGCTAGTAATGGTGGAGTCAATGGCAGCAGGAACACCTGTCGTGGCGATGGAACTGGGGTCTACGTCCGAAGTGATTGTTCACGGCAAGACGGGCTTTCTCTGCCATTCGGTGGAGGAGTGTATCGCGGCGATCGCCCAGGTTCCGCAGATTGATCGGCAGGCCTGTCGAGATCACGTCCAGGCAAACTTCAGCGTGCAGCAGATGACCAGCGGCTATGAGCAGGTCTATCGTCAACTAGTGGGCGATCGCCCATCCATCAGTCCGGCAATTTTCAGCCTGCCGCAGCCGAAATTGGCCGGGTAAGCCGTGATCCTGAGCCTCAGGTTTGCATAGCGAAAGGGTTGAGGAACGAACTCTGCCCTGAGATCGAAGCCTCAACCCTTCAAATATGCGACGCTTGGGGGTCGTAGTTCCAACGGTAGTGCCAAAGGCATAGCAGTTTAGCCTGTCGGCCGCAGAGTCGGCGGTTCAAATGGTCAGATCCCGATCAGATTCTAGTTGACTTTGGTCAAGGCCAGAGCAGGAGCAGGATTGCCTGCATTGAGTTCTGGTTTTGTGAATTGCAGAACCCGTTTTGTAAAGCGTCGTGCTTTTTTCGCACTTTAATCCGGGAACGCAATTCCTGCGCTTGAAGTAGTCTGAGTTCCCCGAATGATGACGCTTTATCGTGCTTCCCCTGGTCATGCAGGTGCTATGCAGGTGCTATGCAGGTGCTATGCAGTTTGCAATACGAGGGGATGTGTCAATTGCAGGCGATTTGTCCCTTGCATGTTCCTGTTTTTCGTTCACCCCTGCCGAGACATCGCTATACCTCGCTTATACCGAGGATTTAGCGCATCGCTGGTGAAGTTCTGCTCTATACAATGCTTGTGGAGAAAAATTTAAAAAGCGGCACGCTCGATACAGCGTTTGGTTACTTCTCCCTAGCACAATAGAGCCGTATAGACGACCCGTAAATTCACAGTTTGTTTGAAGGTTCGTCACTCATTCACTGGTGATTCACTCATAAGGTCAGTCCAACCGGGCAGAGCATACTGTCCTAGCTAGAGGGTTGGCTTAGCTGCGGTGTCCGGTACGATATCCAAGTCTACGAGGTTAGCAATGTCCCAGACCCCTTCTGTATCCCCGTCGCGTCATCCCAGGGCGACCTTTTCTGCCGGGCCCCAGCGGCAGGCGATCGCCCTCATTTTGGTTCACAATGACCCGGCTCTAGAATTTCAGCGCGAAGAAGCTAGTGGCAGCCGGGTATATGTAAGCCAGATCAGCGAGGCGCTGGCAAAGCTCGGCTGGCAGGTGGATGTGTTTACCCGCAAGACGAATCCCGACGATCCAACGATTGTGCAGCATTCGCCCCACCACCGCACGATTCGTCTAGTCGCTGGCCCGCAGGAGTTTATCCCGCGCGATCGCCTGCTAGAGCATATGCCCGCCTTTGTCGAAGCCTTTCGCAAGTTTCAGACCAAAGATGGGTTTCACTATCCGCTCGTGCATACCCACTATTGGCTTGCCGGATGGGTAGGGCTGCAACTCAAGCAAGAGAGCAATATTCAACTGGTGCATACCTATCACTCTTTGGCGGCGATCAAGTACGCAGGCATGGCGCAAAAGCCGCTGGTGGCAGATCACCGCATGGCCGTAGAGCGGCACACGCTCGTTGGCGCAAACTGCGTTGTGGCGACCAGCCCCCAAGAGCAAGAAACACTGCGGGAACTGGTTGCCACTCCGGGCAACGTGCAGGTGATTCCCGGTGGCACCGACTTAGATGTGTTTCACCAGATGTCGCGCAGCGATGCCCGGGCTCAGTTGGGCCTGTCGCCTTCTGAAAACGTGGTGCTACATGTGGGCCGGTTTGACCCGCGCAAGGGCATTGAAACACTGGTGCGAGCCTGTGCCCAAATTAAACAAATAGATGCCCTATCGGGAGAGCCGCTGCGGCTGCTATTGGTGGGTGCGGCTGATGATGCTGAGAGCGTGGCAGAGCGCGATCGCATTCAATCGTTGGTGGCAGACCTAGGGCTAACCGCTACGACGGAATTTGTAGGACAGGTGGGACACAATCGCCTGCCGCTGTATTACACCGCTGCGGATGTGTGCGTGGTGCCTAGCCAATTTGAACCCTTTGGGCTGGTGGCGCTAGAGTCGATGGCCTGTGGTACACCCGTGGTTGCGTCAGACGTGGGCGGGCTGAAGTTTGCGGTCGTGCCAGAGGAAACGGGGCTACTGGTGGCTCCGCACGATGTAGACGGCTTCGCTGGGGCGATCGCCCGCATCCTGAGTGATGACCTCTGGGCCCACCGTCTGCGTCGTCAGGCCTCGCTACGAGTCCAGCAAAACTTTAGCTGGAGCGCCGTGGCCGCTCGCCTCAGCGACCTCTATCGTAGGCTGCTGGCGCAATCGCTGACAGGTGATTTGCTGTCAGTTCCAACGGCTCTAACCAGTGCAACTGCCCTCAGTTCGCTGCCCACTAAGCCACTAGAGCAGCCGCTTGTGAATGTGTCTTAGGAGCCAATTCAAGCCCCTAGAACGCACCTGATTGACTGACAACAAAACCTGGGCACCGGGCGATTGACACCACTGCTCCATCAACGAAGCCGGCCTTCGCCGACTCTCTACCCTGACCCAAAACCCGCCTACGCGGGTTTTGTCTGTGTCGGCGTTGCTTCTAGCCGCCAGCAGTAGATGTTTTGTCAGTCAGTTTTGTCAGTCAGTTTTGTCAGTCAGTTTTGTCAGTCCACAAGAGGACGCGCATAGGATTCACTGCAAAACGACTCTAGTAGCAAAACGACTCTAGTAGAACTTGTTGCTCTTGGGCTTTGGCTTGTATCGATTCTCTAAAGTGGCGTTGCAAATGAAGTTGCTGGCAGATCTGCAAGCACTGGGTTAGCACTCCAAAATCGCAAATCCAAAATTTGGGGAATCAATTTGGGGAATCAATGTAGCCGCCCTCCTGAATCAAACGACTTGGAGGGAGTATGGGCACGCCTATGCTCCTTCTGGGTTTCGCTAACTTTCATTGTGGGGTCTGACTCAACAATCGGATCTGACTCGACAATTGCAGAGCCAAAACCGAGAACTGGTATTAAACTTCCTTCAAAGTCTAAGCAACTTTAACACATTTTTAGAAATCTAAAATTTTTATAAAATCCGAGCAATATTTATAGAGTTCAATCTTGTCAAACAGGCTTAATTGAAAAGTCTTGAACCTGTCATTAAATTAAGTTGAAATATTGCTAAAACTGATCGCTTCAAAATCTTTTATCGAGGATTTAGCTTAACTTTAAAGAGGACGTGGCAAACTTAAAATATGTTACTAGCGTTACTTTGTAGCGTCTGGTTTAGCGTCTGGTTTAGCGCCTGACGCAGCGCCTGATGCGGCGCCTGATGCAGCGTCTGATGTGGCGTCCAAACGTAGCAGGTTTTGCAAGTATTCCTTTGCTAGGGCTTGCCGAACTCTCTTCATAGCCAGATTCTCCGGCGTAGTGTCAAGTTAGACGTGTTAACTTGAACCGTTTCAAGTCAGATCTTGTCCATTTTCTGATCAGGTTCACTGCTGATCACGCCTTGTGATAGGTTGCGCCGCAAAACGCGCTCTCAGGGTCATAAGATTCGCTGCCGGAGGAGCCGCGCTTCTTTGCTATTTGGGTCTGATTTGAAAGCCATTTAAATCAGATTTGAATCAGATTTCAGATGATTTTTCCCAGGTCATCTGTAAGCGATCAGACCACTACTGGTTGCGATATTGGTTGAGATATTGGTTGAGATATTGGTTGCGATATTTGGTTGCGATATTTGGTTGCGATAAGTAGGTGGACATCAATAAATATCAAACATATCAAACATAAAAATCGAGAACCCTACGCTGCTCGTGCAGCAGGCGGCGCAGGATTTGGAATCTAGTTTTTAATTTGGTTTGCCTACTGATTAATCGCGGCTGAAAGCTGCTCCTGCAACGTGTATTACGGCTATGCCAGAGATTGCTCTAGGTCGCTGATTACTTTAGTTCGATGGTTTCGTTAATCACTTGTTTAGCGATCGCCCCTTCATAACTCACTTTTCACGAGGACTCCTACACTTGCAGTCCCCCAAACCCTTAGCCCCATCGCCCTTTACCCTGATTTTTCTAGAGACTATGCCCGACGTAATTGAACTTGATGGACGTACCTTCGTGCCTGCCAATCAAGCCCCCGCTGCTGAGTGGGCCTGCGTGACGAGCGATCGCCCCCAGCCAACGCTAACGCTCAAAGACGATGACTTGTTTCTGATTATCGATACGCTAGGCAATATTTCGGGACGGCTAGACGATAGCACCGTCGCTAGTCTGGGGCTGTTTTGTCGAGACACGCGGTTTCTCAGCCGCCTAGAACTGCAAATCGAGGGGCGATCGCCCGTGTTGCTAAGCAGCAACGCCACCAAGGGCTTCGCCTTTTCTGCACTGTGTACTAACCCGCTAATCGACGACAGCCTACCCGCTGACACCCTCGGCATCGAGCGCGAAATTGTGCTGAATGGCGGTCTGTTTGAAGAACTGACGCTGACCAACTACGGCACAGCACCCGTGCGCTTTGAAATGAGCCTCAGCTTTGATGCCGATTTTCTGGATCTGTTTGAAATTCGCGGTTTTCAGCGAGGCGAACGGGGGCAACTGCTGCGCCAAGTTATGCCGCCGACCGGGTTTGGCGATGCCGACAGCGGCGGCCAGCCCCGCTTTGCCATTAGCTCTCTCCCAGACCCTACAGACCTGACGCTGGCCTATCAGGGACTAGACGGCGTGTTGACAGAATCGCATATCCAGTTTTTACACCAGCGCCCTAGCTTCCTCAAGGGCTACACCGCTGTCTGGTATGTGGAGTTGGCATCTCACCAAGCGGTGAAAGTGGGCTATCGGCTGGAAATGCGAATGAATGGGCGTTCGGTATCTACGGTCAGCCCGCCGACGACCTTGATGCAGGCGAAGGCAGCCGAGCAAATGGAGGAAACCGAATGGCACGCCGCTACGACCCGCATCCGCACCGACAATAAGGACATCAACCAGATTTTGGAGCGGGCCGAGCAGGATATTTACCTGCTGCGGCAGACCTTCGAGCGGGGCAAGGCGCTGTCGGCGGGCGTGCCCTGGTTTTCCACGCTGTTTGGACGCGATTCTATCATTGCGGCGATGCAAACACTGATCCTCGACCCGGCGATCGCCCGCGAAACTCTGGTCGTGCTGGCACATTATCAGGGCAAGGCCGACGACGGCTGGCGTGACGAAGCCCCTGGTAAAATTCTCCACGAGCTGCGCTTTGGCGAGTTGGCCCGCTGTCAGGAAATTCCCCACACGCCCTACTACGGCACTGTCGATGCAACACCACTATGGCTGATGCTCTATGCCGACTATTATGCCTGGACGCACGACCGCGACACGCTCGATCGCCTCTGGCCCAATGCCCTTGCGGCGATGGAGTGGATCGACCAAGCTTGCCGCGAAACAGGCTATCTCAGCTACCAGAGGCGATCGCGCAAGGGCTTGCCCAACCAAGGCTGGAAAGACTCCGACACCTGCATTGTGGATCGGCACGGGCGGATGGCTCAGGGGGCGATCGCCCTGTGTGAGGTGCAGGCCTACGTTTACGCGGCCAAGCTACGCCTCAGCGACATTGCTCGGCTTTACAAACGATTTGATCTGGCTGACCGTTGGCAAACCGAAGCACAGGATCTCAAGACCCGGTTTAACCGCGACTTTTGGGTAGACGACCTGGACTTTTGTGCGCTGGCGCTGGACGGCGATGGCAAGCCCGTAGACAGCATTACCTCTAATCCGGGCCATTGCCTGGGGCTGGGTATTTTTGACCCAGACAAGGCCCGCAGTGTTGCTGAGCGGCTGCAAGCACCTGACCTGTTCAACGGCTGGGGCATCCGCACCCTCAGCAGCCTGTCGCCTGCCTACAACCCAATGGGCTATCATATCGGCTCAGTCTGGCCCCACGACAACGGACTCATTGCCCTGGGACTGCGATCGCTCGGGCTGACCGATGCCGCCCTAGAAGTGGCCCAAGGACTGCTCGACATGACGCTGCACCAGCCCTACTATCGCCCACCAGAACTCTTCTGCGGCTACGAGCGCACCCCCGGCGCTGCGCCTGTGCAATATCCCGTTGCCTGTTCGCCCCAGGCCTGGGCCACGGGCACAATATTTCATCTAGTGCAACTGATGATCAACCCCCTGCCCAACGCACCCGCCAACCACCTGCGGATTCTCGAACCGGCGCTGCCCGACTCAATTCGCCGCCTGTCGCTGCAAAACCTGCGGGTGGGTAGCACTCTGCTTGACCTGGA
>JBDNCP010000144.1:0-11894 GCA_046719575.1 Cyanobacteriota bacterium | reverse complement strand
GGTCGGATGCAGAAGCGATCGGCAGATCCCCCCTAGCCCCCCTTAACAAGGGGGGAACCGGAGCCGGGACGGGGGTCGGAAGTCCCCCTTACTAAGGGGGATTTAGGGGGATCGGGTTGGGTGCAGAAGCGGTCGGCAGATCCCCCCTAGCCCCCCTTAACAAGGGGGGAACTGGAGCGGCTCGGAAGTCCCCCTTGTTTCTAGCGAAGCGGCGCGGCAGCGCGGGGATTTAGGGGGATCAGCCCTACGCCATCACCTGCGGCGTAAGGATGTCTTTGATGGTGACAAAGCTGATGGACTGGAAATCATCTGCTGTCAGATTGCTGGGGCGCGTGTTCTCCACCACGCCGAGCTTCTGGTCGCCCAGATAAATGCCGGAGTGTTTGCCTTCGCGCTTGATGTCCAGAAGCTCGTAGACAATGCCGTTGGTCAGCCCGATCTTGTCGGTGCCGTCTTTGAAATCCTTGATGACATCCACGCCTTTGAGCAGGTCGAGAACGAAGGTATCTCGTCCCGCGCCGCCATAGTAGGTGTCGTTGCCACGACCGCCCCACAGCATATCGCGCCCGGTGCCGCCATATAGCGTGTCGTTGCCGTTGTTGCCACACAGCACGTCGTTGCCGCCCATGCCAGAGAGAATGTCGCTGCCACCACCACCATCGAGGATGCCGTTGCGGTTGTTGCCGACGATGGTGTTGCTGCGGCTGTTGCCCGTGAGCGTCGAGGAACGGTTGAGCTGGTTGAAGGTGCTGGAGGAGGTGAAGGTGCTGTAGGTAACGCGGGTTTCAATGCTGGCACGCTTTAGTCGTCGTACATTTCCAAAAAATTCAACTGCACTACCATCGCCGGTCGATGTAACGGTTCCACCGTTTGCTCTGACTACTCCATCGTCACTTGTAAGTCTATTGGTCAGGAGATCATAGTTGATTACCTGACCTCCGGTGCGGCCTCTTCTGCCATCTACATCCGCTTCATCATGAAGGGATCTAGGAAATGGTGGATCATCATCTCGTACTCCAATAAGCACACGGTGTGAATCTCGATTAATATCAACATTTCTGGCAACCCTGTAGTCTGGGCGAACATCGTCCTGATCCCAAAAGACTCTGCTTCTTCCAGTTGATTGATTATTAACGAAGATGTCATCAATATAGAAATCTGCCCGATCGCCCGGTGTGAAATCAAACTTATCGATCGCCCGAATCCGCTCGACGGTCACACTCATCTGGGCATTCGTCACCGTCGCCCCTGAAGCACTCAAGTCATAGTTGTAGCTTTCCAGCCCATTATTCGCAACTTCGAGAAAGTATGTCCCAACGGGTAAATTGGGCATAAATAGCTGGGCGCGGTTGTTAATAAGATTAGAGTTGAACAAAAGGTTGCCATCGCTGTCTAGTAGCCGCAGCGATGCATTCACGCGACCGAGGAATGGCTTGGCTTGCAGCGTCAAGTCAATCTGTGTGGGGCGATCAACCTGAAATTGGTAAAAGTCTTGCCTGTCAGTGCTGCTGAGGCTACCATCTCGGACAAAAAAGCCACCATTGACATTGCCTGCATTTACGGCTTGGCTTCTCTGGTTGTTGCTTTCGCGATCAGAAATTTGTCGTGTCATGGATAGAACTCCTTTAAGAAGAAACGGCGCAGCAAAGCGGGAGGCAGCACAGCACGCTGCTCCGCATGATTTGGTGAATGCTAAGGATTACAAAGCGTGAACGCGAAGAGGAGGGGCGATCGCCCTTTCCCTCAAAGCAACAATCTGAGGGCGATCGCAATCAAACATCGGCTCAACCATTTACCCTGCCAGAATAACGCTCCGTTTCGGCGCTGTCATTGGGGAAAAACTGGGGAGTTTCGGCATCCTGAAGTTGGGGCAACTTGGGGTAAATTGGGGTAAATTGGGGGGCGGGCGATCGCGGTGAGGGCGATCGATATTGCTCAATAAATTGGGCGAATGGATTGGGAAAATTCATTGGGCAAATCACAGCCTCAGTATCCGGAAAGTAGACCGCTGGCTTGGGTATCTAAACATGGGCGCAGGGCATCGCTGCCGAAGTAAATTAAGAGCAGGCAGTCCCACGAAACGGCGACCTCAAATTTTGGGCGAAAGATTGAAAGGAGCGATTGAATGAAAATTCACTTTACAAAATGCGAGGGCAAAGTAGACTGGCTGGAATGCATCCGGCAAGATCACAGCACCACTCGCTGCCCCATGCCCAAGCAAGGCATCTTACCCCACGATCTGGTTCACTATGTTGTAGAGTCCTCGCTGGAGCTGCGGCACGGCTTCTATGGGCTAATTGCGGCGGGGGTGGGCTTTCCCAAGTCTGCCCCACCCTGGAACGCAGATGAATTTGAAATTGATGACCTAACCGAAGCGCTCCAGGCAGAATCGCTCGTGGAATGCTTTCAGGCAGAAATGTGGAACGGATTTCAGCCAAGCGAAAACTTTCTAGAAATCCTGGATATTATCTGCCAGCAGCGTAGCGTATCCAGACCCGCTCAGGCGACCGCTGAAAACCTGCACTACGTGCGATCCCAGCTTCAGCACTTTACCCAAACCTGGGAAGCTTTGCCGATCGGGCAAACGCTGTACGTTGATGCGGACTGGCTGGAGCTAGGGGCGGGGATCAGGGCTGAACGGCAGAGGCAGTTAGGATGATGGCGATCGCCGTTGGTCGTGTTGATTCTCTCTCTAGGATGCGTTAGCACCGGCGTAACGCATCTTACTTTGAAACCCTCTGCCAGCGCTGGCAGAGGGTTTTGGACAATAAGCTCCTGGATTTCTCAAACCGCTTGCTGCGGCGAGGGTGGGGCTACTGCTGGTCGCGACCGATCCACTTTTTCACGTTGGGCAACTCGTAGGTTTCTAGCTTGACCAGCAGTGATCCAGGGTCATCATCTGCCAGCACGATTGTTCGATGCTCAGGACGGATAAACTTTTCGGCTGTGGCATGGTTCAAAAATTCCAGCAGCCCATCATAAAAACCGTCCACATTCAGCAAACCGCACGCCTTTCTGTGAAAGCCGAGATGTGTCCAGGTGGCGATCTCGCAGAATTCCTCCAGCGTGCCCAGACCACCGGGCAGGGCAATGAAGGCATCCGAGAGTTCCGCCATCAGGGATTTGCGGTCGTGCATAGACTGCACAACGCGGAGATCGGGCAGCCCCCGATGCGCCACTTCTTTATCGACCAGCGCCTGGGGAATCACGCCGATGACGTGCCCGCCTGCCGCCAGCACCGCATCGGCGATCGCCCCCATCAGCCCCACATTGCCGCCGCCATACACCAGCTCAATGCCGCGCACCGCCAGCTCTTTGCCGAGCAACTGTGCAGCCGCCAGATAGCTGGGGCGATCGCCAAAATTAGAGCCGCAATAGACACACACGCGCTTCATCAATTGAGTTCCTCGATAGCCAAACGACACGCTTAACCCGTCACGTAGGGCGTAAGGATATCTTGAACTGTAGCAAAGCTCATGTGTACGAAGCTGTCTGCTTTCAGCTCTCGGGGGCGAGTATTTTCGACCACTCCCAGTTTTTGCTGACCCACATAGATCCCAGAGTGCTTACCTTCTCTTTTAATGTCCAGCAGTTCATACATCATGCCGCTCGACAAGCCAATCTTATCCACACCAGCCCGAAAGTCCTTGATCACATCCACACCCTTTTCAAAATCCAGCACAAACGTATCGCGCCCCGCACCCCCATAGTAGGTGTCCTTGCCCTTGCCGCCCCAGAGGGTATCGTTCCCCCGACCACCCCAGAGGGTATCGTTGCCCGCGCCGCCGCACAGAGCATCGTTGCCGCCCATCCCCGACAGCTCATCATGCCCCCTACCGCCGTCCAGAATGCCGTTTGCGCTGCTGCCGATCAGGGTGTTGTTGCGATCGTTCCCAATGCGAGCAGGCGCGCTTTGCAATGCCAGAGCCGACAACGACGTAAATGCTCGATAGGCAGCAAAGTATCTAACCTCGGCGCGATCGAGCCTGGAAATACCTGCCCTTCCATCTCCCCGACTGACGATTATCTCGTTAATCCGACCTAGAATCTTATCTGTGACGCGCCCGCCGCGACCATCGAGACTATCATCAAAAATCGTATGGGTCAGCGTGTCATACTTGAATCGCACGATAGAATCGGACACCGAGGGATTGATATCCGCAGGTTTATCTGGGAAAAACAGGTTATTGGTATCCACTACACCAATTGAGACATTGATAAATCGATCGGATATAGGAACAGGTGCCTGCACAGTAAGGGGGTTGGGCACGGCATCTCTATTGTCGAAAACTGGGCTAGTTACGCTCCGGATAATCTGTCTGGGGTTGGTGTCTCGCTCTATATCCATCGTGATCTTAAAGTCTGCACTGTCGAACGGCAGCGGATCAAACTTGTCCACTGCTGCTACGGAGATCATTGCCACGCGCAGTTCTGCGCCCGATACAGGCGCACCTAGCATACTCAGGTCATACCGAGCTTCTGTGTTCCGCTCCTGGTTAACTTTCAAGAAGTAAGTTCCGGCGGGTAAGTTGCTCATGAAAATGGATGTGTTTGTCAAGCTACCTCCCAAGGTTTTAGTTTGTAAAACCTGCCCCGCAGAGTTAAGCAATTGAAAGTTGCCGAACAGAGCACCAGACTTGACCGTAAAGGTGCTATTGAGTTGAGTCGGGCGATCGATCTCAATTCTGTAAAAGTCCACTACGTCTGTGCCAGAGAGTAAGCCGTCTCTTACAAATGCGCCACCTTGCTGACTGGTGATGTCGATTTTTCCAACGTTTACCGCAGTTGACGTAACGTTGTTGGCTTCCGTATCAAAAACCTGTCGTGACATGATGTTGCTCCTTAGAATACTGGATTGTTTCAGTAGATGGTGTTCCCTCAGTTTGAAGGTCTCTCCGTTAAGGATTTAGAGAATTCAGGAATTCAGGAAGACCTGCGCTATGCCGTTACTTGCGGTGTAAGAATATCTTGAACAGTGGCAAAGCTGATGGACTTAAAATCATCTGCCCCCAGGGTTCCGGGGCGCGTATTTTCTACAACGCCAAGCTTGCGATCGCCCAGATAAATCCCAGAGTGCTTGCCTTCTTTTTGGATACTGAGCTGCTCGTAGGTGATGCCGTTGGTCAAACCAATCTTGTCGATTCCATCTTTGTAATCTTTGATGACATCGACCCCTTTCAACAGGTCGAGAACAAAGGTGTCGTGTCCTGCACCGCCGTAATAAATATCTCTGCCGCGACCACCCCAGCAAATGTCATGACCTTGCCCCCCGCGCAGCGTGTCATGTCCGTTGCCGCCGCACAGGATGTCGTCGCCGCCCATGCCAGAGAGGTCGTCGTTGCCGCCACGCCCATCCATAATGCCGCCAACTTCGAGACCCAGAATGACATTGCCCCGGCGATCGCCAATGTTGGTCGGCGGAGTCGATGGATCAGGTGTTGCAATGCGATCGCCCCCCAAACGGTCAGGGTTAATAAAATCATCGCGGGTAATGCGATTGACATCGATATTTTTCAGAACGCCGATGAGGGTGCCATCTAGCCGGATTTCTACATCCTTATTTTGCTGACGCAGATCCAAATCTTCAAACCGCAATGGGCGCGTTCTGCCAAATAAACTCAGGCGATCGATGCCGTCTTCAAAATCCTGAACGATCGCCCTGGCCCCATCCACGGGTAAGCGAAAATGGTCAGACCCTTTGCCTCCAATCAGCGTATCGACATCCGTATTGACAGGCACTCCATTTTGGAAATTTTTGAAAGTCGATCCGGTCAAGATATCGTTGCCGTCGCCGCCGCGCAGCGTGTCGTTGCCATCCTCACCGAAGAGGAAGTCCCTGCCGCTGTCACCATTCACAACATCATTGCCATCGCCCGCAAAGATAATATCGTCGCCAGCCAAGCCTGAAATCGTGTCTCTCCCTTTGCCGCCATCGATCAAGTCGTTGACGAGCGTTCCTCTAAGGATGTCATTGGCATCTGTGCCACGAATCGGGGGCGCTGTTTGTCCTGTATTGCTAAATAAGCGCATCTGGCGGTTGGTGCCCACCACAGAAGTTATGATGACATCAAGGTCTCCATCCCCATCTATGTCTCCAATTTCTGGGTTGGCCAGGCTACCAAAATTAAGACCCGTAAAGTGGCTATTTCTGACTGGCACAAAGGCGTTGCTAGAAAAGTCAAACTCAAAGTGAGACACCCTGCCACTGAGGTCGCCCACCAGCATTTCTATTAAGCCGTTGCCATCCAGATCGCCAAAGGCTAGCTGCACTGCACCTCTGAGCGATAAAGATCGCAGCGGATTTCGGTTGGTATTGGTCATATCTTCAAAGCCGCCGGGTTCGCTGCGATCGCCGTTTCGATCGTCAACTGCTCGCTGCTTTTCGATAAACCGAATGCCACTACTATTGGTGACAAAAAGTTCGGGCGTTCCATCGTTGTTGATATCCGCGAAGATCAGCTCCGAATTATTTCCAACTCGAATCCCATTCAACGGATTTTCAGCCCCTGTGACCTGCCGAAATTGCCCCCTATCATTCCGAAAAAAGCGGATCGTTCCATCGCGCTGACTCATAAACGCATCGATGTCACCATCGCCGTCAATATCCACAAAATTGGGGCGATCGCCCGCCTGCAAAGGCAGCGATCGAAAGGGGTTGCTGCTATCTGCCACTCCTTGCAGCTTGCCGCCATTGTTGCGGAAAAACTTAAATCCCGATGCGGTGCGGACTAACAGATCGGCATCCCCATCGCCGTCAATATCCACAAACTTCGGCGCGATTACCTCAGATTGAATCCCAGCAAACGGGTTAGCCGAACCAGTTTGTTCTTGAAACGGTGTTTTGGGTATATTCTCACCCAGACCGCTATCCAGTCGAATTAATCGGTCTCGAATAATCTGATCAAGATTCAGAACCATTTCCTTAAGTACCTATGCTACGTAAATAAATCAGCGATCTTTTTGAAAAACGAGCGATCGCCCTTACCCTCATCCCCCGGCCTTTTCTCCCGCAGGAGAAGGGGAGCCGGAGCGGGTCGGAAGTCCCCCTTTTTAAGGGGGATTTAGGGGGATCGGTTCGGATGCGAGAGGTGTTGGCAGATCCCCCCTAGCCCCCCTTATTAAGGGTGGAACTGGAGCCAGAGCGATCGGGTCGGAAGTCCCCCTTATTAAGGGGGATTTAGGGGGATCGGTTCGGATGCGAGAGGTGTTGGCAGATCCCCCCTGGCCCCCCTTATTAAGGGGGGAACTGGAGCCAGAGCGGATTGGGCCGGAAGTCCCCCTTGCTTCTAGCGCAGCGGCGCGGTAGCGCGGGGATTTAGGGGGATCGGTTCGGTTGCTGCACTAGCGGCGATCGCCAAACCAGTGTTCTTCGATCCAGGTGCAGACTTCCTGCTCGGAATCACAGATGATGCAGTACCCGGTGCGCGGGTCATAGACTTTCCAATACAGCCGACCGTGGCGATCGCGCTTTTCGTGAATCAGCGGCTGCGTCGGATCGATCAGCAGCCAGGATGCAAAACGACACACGGTATGCCAGACTTCGAGAATACGTTTTGGCATGGTTTGGCGATTGATTTGGGATATTTCGGAGAGCTGTTTTAGCTGAGATTGGGTCAGGAATTTTTGTTGAGTTTGCATGGCTTTTAGATGTTGGAGTGTTGGAGTGATTGGGAAGAAGATTGGCATCGCGAAGCCAAGGGCAGGACAGGGCTGCTCCAGGAAGATTTTGGATTTTGGGCTTAAGTTTGGCGATTTGGAATTTTCGTTTTTCGTTTTTCGTTTTTCGCTCTTTGTTAGTTCAGGAAAGCGATCGCCCTTCAATTGCCATGACCATCTAGGAAAACGGGCGATCGCAGGAGTCTCAAACGGCGCACGAGTACCACAATAGCGGCGCATCTAGTGACTGTCATTACGGAAAAACTAGGGAGTTTCGGCATCCTGAAGTTGGGGCAACTTGGGGAAAATTGGGGTAAGTTGGGGATCGGTTGTTGTAACAAAGTCTTAAGAAAACCTGGAAGCTTTGAGGAATATAGAGTTTATTCGATAGTCTCAGGTTGGGTTATCTTGGCAATTTGGGATAAGCTGTTGGCTCTCGGCTTGCAAATTTCCAGTTCGGACTATGGAACTTCAGGAGGCGATCGACCTTATTAATGCGGCGATGTTTGCCCAGGCGGGCAAGTATCTGTCGGATGCCGAACTGGCGATCGTGCGCGGTGCGTGGAATGGGCAGACCTACGGGGCGATCGCCGAGTCCTCTGGATATTCCCTCAGCTATCTGTCTACGGACATCGGCCCCGTCCTCTGGCGCAACCTCAGCGCCGCGCTGGGCGAAAAGGTCAGCAAAACCAGCTTTCAGGGTGCGGTGGAGCGCTATCGAGTGAGAACTACCGCTGTCGCTGCCGCGCAGCCTGTCGGGGCGATCGCCCTCACGCCTGCTAGCCCGCCGCCCACTTCCCACGGCCCGATCTGCGACTGGGGCGAAGCCGTAGACGTGCGCCACTTCTTTGGTCGCCGCGACGAACTCTGCACCCTCGCCCAGTGGGTTGGGCAAGACCAGTGCCGTCTGGTTGCGATCCTGGGCATTGGGGGCATTGGCAAGACGGCGCTGGCGGCAAAGCTGGCCAGAACCCTGGCGGAACAAGCAGCCCAAAGCGTCCTCCAATTGGGTGATTTTTCTCATGCGGCACCGGCTCCGTTTCAATTCGTTATCTGGCGCAGCCTCCGCAACGCGCCGCCGCTCGAATCTCTCCTCAGCGAGCTGATCTTATTTTTATCTGATCAGACGGATACACAGGCAGAGATTGGGCGACTGCTGCATTGGCTTCGTACCCAGCGATGCCTGGTCATTCTGGACAATCTGGAAACCCTCTTGCAGCCTGGCGATCGAGCAGGGCGATATCGGGAGGGCTATGAAGGCTATGGCGACCTGTTGCAAACGCTCGGTGAAACCAACCACCAGAGCTGCCTGATCCTCACCAGCCGCGAGAAACCTGTGGAGATGTCCAGGCTGGAAGGCGATCGCCTCTCGGCGCGATCGCTGGCGCTGAGCGGCTCACTGGAAGTGGGGCAGGCGCTCCTCCAGGCAAAGGGACTGGTGGGGTCCGCCGAACAGCAGCAGCAGTTGTGCGATCGCTATAGCGGCAACCCCCTCGCCCTTAAGATTGTCGCCACGTCTATTCAGGATTTGTTTGACGGCGCGATCGAACCCTTTCTGAGGCAGGATACATTCCTGTTTAACGGCGTTCGGCTTCTGCTGGAGCAGCAGTTTGAGCGGCTTTCTTATCTAGAGCAGTCCGTGATGTATTGGCTGGCGATCAACCGCGAATGGACGGCGATCGCCACGCTAGAAGATGACATGGTGCCCATTGTCTCGCGTGCTAGCCTGCTAGAGGCGCTGGAATCCCTGAGCTGGCGAAATCTGATCGAGAAACGCTCCGGTAGCTACACGCAGCAGCCTGTGGTGATGGAATACGTGAGCGATCGCCTGATCGAAAGAATTGCAACAGAACTCATTACGGGAAATATCAACTTTTTGGAACGCTATGCGCTCGTGAAAATGACCGTTAGCGACTACATTCGCGAAAGCCAGAGTCGGGTTTTGCTGAAGGCGATTGCCCAGCGGTTTCAGCAGGCGTTTCCAGACCTAATGGCGCTGCGATCGCAGCTTTTGCGCTTGCTAGACGCACTTCGACGGGGCGATTTGCCGGGGCTGGGCTATGGCGCGGGCAACCTGATGAATCTATGCAGCGGACTTAAGGTTGACCTGACGGGATGGAATTTCTCAAGCCTGTCAATCTGGCACGCCGATTTGCAGCAGGTTAACCTGGCGTGGGTCAATTTTGCAGGCGCAGATCTATCCAAAACGCGGTTTAGCCAGGTCTTTGGCAGTATGATGGCGATCGCCCTCAGCCACGATAGAACGCTGCTCGCCGCCGCCGACAAAAACGGCGAAATTCACGTCTGGCGATTGTCTGACGGGCAGCAAATTCTGACGCTGGAGGGACACCCCACCGCCGCCTGGTCAGTTGCCTTTAGTCCCGATGATCGCCTGCTGGCCAGCAGCGGAGAAGAAAGCCGCATTCGCCTCTGGGATCTTGCCACGGGCGATTTATGGAATACGCTGGATGGACACACCAAAACCGTTTGGGCGATCGCCTTTGCCCCTGGGGGGCACCTGCTGGTCAGCGGCAGCGAAGACCGCACGGTTAAGCTGTGGAATGTAGAAACTGGAGCATTGCTCAATACACTAACGGGCTACGAAGGGCGAGTTTTGACCGTGGCCATCAGCCCCGATGGGCACACTCTCGCCAGCGGCAGCACCGACGGCTGCATTGATTTATGGAGCCTCGAAACTGGAGAGAGACTGGCGCAGCTTCGAGGGCACGAGGGCCCGGTCTGCTCGGTTGCCTTTAGCCCTGATGGGCGGGCAATCGCCAGCAGCAGCACCGACCAAACCATCCGGCTTTGGGACTGTGAGCCATTTCGAGTGACCCAAGTTTTGTCAGGGCACATTGGTTCTGTGTGGTCGGTTGCCTTTAGCCCAGACGGGCGGGCGATCGCCAGCGGCGGCGAAGACGGCACGATTCGCCTCTGGAGCGCGGCAACTGGGCAGAGCCTCAGAATGTTTCGCGGACACGCCGCCTGGGTAACATCGGTTTGCTTTACTCACAATGGGCAAATGCTGGCCAGCGGCAGCCTCGACCAGACGATCCGGCTCTGGGATACCCAAACGAGCCAAAGCCTCAAAACCTTTCGCGGCTATATCAACTGGGCGCAGTCCGTCACCTTTGCTCCGACCCCGCAGGTGCAGCGACTCATCAGCGGACAGACAGACTACACAGTGCGGGTGTGGAATTTAAATACTGGAATGCTAGAGCGAACGCTAGAAGGACACACGCAGGGTATTCGAGCGATCGCCTATGAACCGTCTCAAAACCTGCTTGCTACCGGCAGTGATGATACAACAGTGAAGCTGTGGAACCTCGAAACTGGACATTGCCTAAGAACGCTAAAGGGACATCGCCACTGGATACGGGCAGTCGCCTTTAGCCCGACGCGGCCCCTCCTCGCCAGCGCCAGCAACGACCAGACCATTCGGCTGTGGAACTTCTCGACTGGGCAGCTTCATCAAGTACTGGAAGAACATACTCAGTGGGTCACGTCGGTCGTTTTCAGCCCCAGCGGCAAGCGATTAGCCAGCAGCAGCGATGATCACACGGCTCGGCTCTGGGATGCAGAAACTGGTGAAATCATTCATGTCTTGGAGGGGCATCGCCACTGGGTTTGGTCGGTGGCCTTTAGCCCTGACGAGCAGCAATTGGCCAGCGGCTGCGAAGACGGCACTATCCGACTGTGGGATGTGACCACAGGAGAACTGCTGGCGATCTTGGCGGACGAGGAAGGACACACCAGCTCCGTGACGACGATTGCCTTTAGCCCCCTCGGTGACGTTCTCGCCAGCGGCAGCAACGATCACACTATCTGCCTGTGGGATACGCAAACTCATCAACTTATCCGGATTTTGAGAAATCACACAGACTGGATCTGGGCGATCGCCTTTGATCCCATGTATCATACTCTCGCCAGCAGCAGCAAAGACGAAACGATTCGCCTGTGGAATGCTCAGACGGGCGAATGCCTGAAAATTCTAACAAGCGATCGCCCCTACGAAGGCATGAATATTACCGGTGTTACGGGGCTAACTCCGGCTCAAAAAGCGTCGCTAAAAGTGTTGGGGGCGATCGCTGCTGACCATCCTTAATTTTGATTAGAGACGCTTCAGGTAATGGATGCTGAATTGCTGCTGAACATCAATCCAAACCTGAATGGGCTGGAGTCCAGCCATCATTGCCAGCATTTGAAACTCATCGGGGGTGTATTTGTAGGAATACTCC
>JBDNCP010000143.1:0-12287 GCA_046719575.1 Cyanobacteriota bacterium | reverse complement strand
TCCAAACTTAAAAATCCAAACTTAAAAATCTTGTCGCAAGCGCATCAGCCTTGCCCATTCGCCTTGCCCAAGTTGCGATAAATTGAACTGCACTCGATTGGATTGCTTAAGATACTTAAGATACTAGGGCTTACGCAGTTGGACTATTTCTCGCGGGCGGCGCCCGCGAGAAATAGTCCGAAATCCAAAAAATTCATCGCAGGTGCGTAAGTCCTGGATACTAAAGAGTGCCACCAGAAGTGGCGCTCAGCCATAGTTCACGAATGCGATTGACGGGAGTAGGCTGTGCGAATCGGCATTCTGCGAGAGCGTTTGCAAGATCGTCGAGATTGTCAAAATTTTTGCTGCGGAGTCCTGCAACTCAAGCCACTGCAGGGCAAACGTTTTGCCAGGTGGGGGCCGGCGCTGCTGGGCTGTTTGAGCATTGGGCTGTTTCCAATGGGCCTGCTGGCTGCCGAGCAAAACGTTGCAGAGCCGATGCAAGCAGTGGACTGGGCCGGCTGGAAAGATGGGAGTTGGCTGGAGGCGTTGGTGCAGCCGCAGCTTGTGCAAGATCCGACGGCGATCGCCGCCCTTCGGCAACACTTGATCGCGCTGGAGGCGATGGGAATGCCTGCTAGCGCCCAAGGAATCTGGGTGCAGTCGGGTAGCCAAATCTTGAGTGAGCATAAGGGACTGGAGCCGATTCCAGCCGCTTCGCTGACCAAAATTCCGACGACGCTGGCGGCGCTGAAAACCTGGGGCACGTCCCACACGTTCGACACGATGGTAGGCGTGACGGGGCCGATCGAAAACGGCGTGGTGCGCGGCGATCTGGTAATTCAGGGCGGCGGCGATCCGCTGTTTGTTTGGGAGGAGGCGATCGCCCTGGGAAATGCGCTGGAGCAGCGGGGCATCCGGCGTATCGAAGGAAATTTGGTGATCACAGGCGACTTTGCCATGAACTTCAAAGATGATCCCCAGACGGCGGGCACGCTCTTGCGACAGGGGATCAACGCTGACCTGTGGACGGGCGAAGCGCAGACGCAATATACCCAGCTTCCACCCGGTACGCCCCAGCCCCGTGTGATCATCGACGGCAGCGTGGTCAGTGTGGCACAGCCGCCGACGTTTACGCCTGTGCTGCAACATCGCTCACTCAGCCTAGTGCAGGTGCTAAAGGCGATGAATATTTTTAGCAATAATTTCATTGCTGACTCGGTGGCGCGGCAGCTTGGCGGCGGCCCTGCGATCGCCCAAAAAGCAGCAACAGCGGCAAACGTGCCCACCAGCGAAATTCGCCTGATCAACGGCTCCGGGCTGGGCGAAGAAAACCAGATTTCCCCCCGCGCTGTGGTGGCAATGCTGAAAGCAATCCAGCGATTGCTCCAGGCAGAATCTCTCAGCGTGTCCGATTTGTTTCCGGTGGTGGGGCGCGAGCGGGGAACCCTGGGCGATCGCCGCATTACGCCCGGAACGCCTGTGAAAACGGGCACACTGGATCGCGTCAGCTCTCTGGCAGGGGCTTTGCCCACGCGCGATCGCGGTGTGGTGTGGTTTGCCATTATCGACATTGGCACGGCCGACTTGGGCCGCGTCCGCGCCGAGCAAGACCGCCTGCTGCAAGCGCTAGTGCGCCAGTGGGGCGAGGCGGCTCCGGTTCAGCCAGAAATTCAGCCGAGCGATCGCCTTCCGCTCTATCAGCAGCAGCTTGGCGACCCAGCGCGAAACCTACCGCTTTAATGGCTAAGGGATGTTTAATAGCCGCTCCAAGGCGCGTCCTATAGTCCTTCTGGGATAATCTCGGTGACGACGCGCCCACCGCTAACGGTCACGGTTTGCCGCTCTAGCCGGCCGACCGCCCGGGGCCCCCGCATCGTGACAGGTGGATCGGTCTGGCGATAGTCTACATCCCCTTCGGCAACCACTTCGCGGCTGCGGATATTCCAGTTCAGTCGATTGGCGTTGAGTTGCGCCTGATTTCGCTGTCCTACAGCGCGGACATTCCCCGTCAGGGTCGCCGTTTGTGGAACCAAGTCAAAGCGTCCAGCGTTTGCAGCCAGTGTTACTTGCTCCTGCCGCTGAATCACCGTCACAGGCTGATCGGTACTCAGCACTTCCTGCGGGACGTTCCACACGAGGGAATTGCTGCTAATTTGCAGCGGCGGGTTGCTGGTGATGATGCGGGCGCTGTTGGTCAAGGTCAACACATTGGTTTGCAGGTTCAGGTTGCCTTGGTTGCCCTGGGCCACATCGCTCACTTGTTGGTTGATAAACCGGGTCACTTGCAGCGGGCGATCGCTCACCACCCGTTCCTGCTGCATCAGCCACACCAGCCGCTCCGCCTTTAGTTGCAGCACGGGATCAGCCGTGGTCGCGGTGACTTGCCCGCTCAGTTCCATGCGGCGCTCTTTGTTGAAAATTTGCGCCTGGTCTGCGGTGATCTGAATCTGGGGATGGGTGCCCGTTAGCTCTTTGCGGAGAATCAATAGGCTGCGACTGGGAATCCACTCCAGTTCTTGTGCCTTCAACACCGCCTTACTTTCTAGGTCGATCGCCTCGATGTCGCCCCGCAGGAAAATCTTCTCGCCATTTTGCTGAATTTCGCCCGACTGCGCCTTTACTTGATAGGCTGCTTTTCCATCTTGATATAGCTCGCCTTCGGGCAGGGTCAATCTGGCAATTTGCCTGTCTTCGCTATAGGTCGCCTGCTTAGCCGTGATCCGCCAAACTGTGTTGCCCTGCTCGTCTGCCTGATCGAGCGTGATGTTGTTAAAGGTCAGGTTCGTATCAATTTGCTGAACCGCAGCGCTATCTCGCGCCAGTCGCTCTGAGGCACGATTCCTTGGCTGGCAAGCCGTTAGCCCAACCATCAACCCTGCGGTTAGCAAAGCCCAGATAGAGACAACACGAGGCATCAAAGTCACCCAATCCTTACCCAATCAGCAGCACCTAGCACCAGGGGCGATCGCCGCTTCAGATCTTCCGATTCAAGATTTCTGAAATCGGCCCAGCCTCTACCTTAGACGACGGATGTCCGCTGTTGCTCCTGCGGATGGACAGATTTTGCATGACCCGCTGATTCAAGACTGGTTCTTCAAGGTTGCCTCTTCAAGGTTGCCTCTTCAAGGTTGCCTCTTCAAGATTGCCGCTTCAAGATTGGTTCCATATCCACCAGGTTCGCCAATCAAACCCCTGCTGCGTTCGAGCGTCTATTCTGGCTCCTGCTCGTCCGACAGCCCAATGCCTGACAGCGGACGATAGGTGTAGTTGTGGCGGGGCGTTTTTTGAATATCTTCTTTGATCGAGTCCAGGTCGATATAGCGATCGGCAACGTTAATCAAACTATCGCTGGTCATCGAGCGCAAACTGACCACCTCCACGCGCACGCCCCGATAGCTCACTGCATCTACTGCATAGGCCAGGTCGCCATCCCCGCTCACCAACACTGCCGTATCATAGGCTCCCACTAGCGCCATCATATCTACAGCAATTTCCACATCCAAATTGGCTTTTTTAGAACCATCCGGCAGTTGCACCAAATCTTTAGAAATGACGCGATAGCCGTTGCGCCGCATCCATAGCAAAAAGCCCTGCTGTTTCTCATTTGTGCGGTCTACGCCAGTGTAAAAGAACGACCGCAGCAGCCGAGAACCCGACGTGAGGCGGCAGAGCAACTTGGTGTAGTCGATCTCTATGCCAAGTTGTAGCGCAGCATAAAACAGGTTAGACCCGTCGATAAAAATGGCCACACGCCCACGATTTTCTAGCACCTGCTCTGGAGTAAACACTGCATCGTTCTCTGTATGGTGGCTCAGCATCACATTTAGCCTCTTGAATTATCTGTGTATTTTTAAGGATGTATTTTCAGAGGTTCCAAAGGGGGTTTAATAAAAAGATTTATCCTTAGAAACAAGAAGAAAAGACAGTCTTTGAACGGTCAGTTACGAAGCAAACAAAGCGCAACGTCAATCAGGATTGAATCGGACAAGATTTGGATTTGAATCAGGTTGAATCGGACGGATCAAACCAGGCAACGTGAATCGGGCAAACATCTTCTAGGAGGCGATTTCTAGGAGGCGATCGGCAGTTCCAGACGCTGGAACACAGGCTGCGGTGCAGCAAGCGGCTGGCCCGGCGGCAATGTGCCCCAGCGAGTGTGAGCCGAAAATGGAATCGAAGTCTCGATAAACGCCTCATCTAACTGGTTAAAGTCAACCGGATAGCCCAATTGCTGATAAATCCGGCTGCTTAAATCGGGCACAATCGGCGACAGCAGATAGGCAGAGAGTCGAACTGTTTCCAAAACAGTGTAGATGACCCGCTCAGCGGCAGATTGATTGCCCTGCTTGAAAAGCATCCAGGGTGCTTGCTCGTCTACGTACTTGTTGCTGGCACGCACGATAGACAGCACCGCATTACAGGCTTGGTCAAAGGCTAGGGTTTCGTAGGCTTGAGTGACGGTTTCCCCTAGCGATCTTCCGGTTTCCTCAAAGGACTCATCGAGTAATGGGCGATCGCCCGTTCCTCCTGGAACCTTCCCTTCACAGTTTTTATGGGCCAGCTTCAAAACACGGTTTAGCAGGTTGCCTAGATCGTTTGCTAGGTCAGCATTCAGGATGTTAACAAACCGAGTTTCGCTGAAATCGCCATCGCGACCAAACTCAATTTCTTTTAGGAAATAGTAGCGAATAGCATCGGAATTGTAGCGCTGAACCAAATCAAACGGATCGATGATATTACCGAGACTCTTGCTCATTTTTTGACCATCTTTGGTCAAGAAACCGTGCCCAAAGACGCGCTCCGGCAGCGGCAGCCCTGCCGACATCAGCATGGCCGGCCAGTAAACAGCATGAAACCGCAAGATGTCTTTACCGATGATGTGCAGGCTGGCGGGCCACCATACGGCGTTTTCCAGCGTCGGTTCCTGGTCTGGCTCGACCGATGCCGTAATGTAGTTCAGCAGCGCGTCAAACCAAACGTAGATTGTATGGTCGGGATCAACGGGCAACGGAATGCCCCACTCCAAATTGACGCGAGAGATGGAGAAATCCTGTAGCCCTTGGCTGACGAAGCTCAGTACTTCGTTGCGGCGGCTGTCGGGCTGAATAAAGTCGGGCTGAGACTCGTAGAGCGTTTGCAGCGCGTCTTGATACTTTGACAGGCGGAAGAAATAGTTCTTCTCGTCGCGCCATTCAACCTCTTTGTTGGGATGCAGCGGACAGTGCTTCCCTGGCAACAGTTCCCGCTCCTCTTTGAATTCTTCGCAAGAGACGCAATACCAGCCCTGCTGATGGCCCAGATAAATGTCGCCTGCATCCCACACCCGCTGAAAAAACTCCTTGACGATCGCCTCATGTCGAGGAGCCGTCGTGCGGATAAAGCGGTCGTATTGGATGTTGAACTGTTCCCAGAGCGCGGCAAACCCAGAGGCAATCTCGTCGCAGTGTGCCTGGGGCGATCGCCCCAAGGCCTCCGCCGTCCGCTGGATTTTCTGACCGTGTTCATCTGTGCCCGTCACCATCAGCACCGAATCTCCCTTAAGGCGATGAAACCGCGCCAGGACATCTGCGGCGATCGTGGTGTAGGCGCTGCCAATGTGGGGCAGGTCGTTTACGTAGTAGATCGGCGTAGTAACAACAAATTTGCTTTTTTCTTTAGAAAAATAGGTCATGTATAGAATCCAAATTCCTAAAAACCGCTGCACCGAGTCAACAACTCACTGACGGGCTAGCTGACGAGCTAAAGTCATCGCTCAGCCGTTCGTAAGGATCACGGTTCAAGGAGTAGTAGGAGATAGTGATTGTAATAATCTAAACCGTCCTCTAACACGGCGGCGCAGAAAACCTGAATTATTGCAAAATCGATTATTGATGAAACATGTTTAAACACATTGCATCAAATTTTTACAAGTCTATAGTCTAGCAATAGGCTAACATTTTGGGTTCGTCTTTTGCACGCTCTGAGCTAGAGCAGCCGATGGCGCTGGAAGCGTTGGAAAGATTTGAAAAGTCTTGGAAAGAGATGGCTCTGATCCACAAAAGCACCTGGAGACGCTATTTTGAGAAGAAAGCCATCCTGAGGAACCTAGCCAACTGCCATGTCCAAGACCCTGCCTCCATCTGCCCTCCGACGAGTTCATCACGTCGCATTAAATGTTCGCAGCATGGAGGCATCCCGACATTTCTACGGCACGATTTTGGGACTGCGCGAACTGCAAGGCAGCGACATTCCGGCTACACTGGTTGACTTGGTAGCAGCAGGCAAAGTGGCAAACTTCGTCACACCCGATGGCACGGTCATTGACCTGTTTTATGAACCCGATTTATCGCCGCCAAATCCCGATCCCCAGCAGCAGTTTACCCGTGCGAATCACCTGGCCTTTGACATTGCGCCAGAGCTATTTGACGAAGCGGTAGCCGTGCTGCACGACAACCAAGTGCCCATTGACCATGGCCCCGTGTCGCGCCCGACGGGCCGTGGAATCTATTGTTATGACCCAGATGGATTTATGGTAGAAATCCGCTGCGATCCGATGTAGGGCCGGGCGATGCAGAAACTAGCAGCGGCCTTAGCCCCGCCCCATAATCGTGCGCTGGAACGGAGGGCGATCGCCCAATCGCTGGAGATAGGCGGCGATCGCCGGATAGTCGGTATATTCCTGCTTTAGCATCAGCGTGGCGTAGGCCAGGATGGAACCTACGGCAATATCGGCAGCAGTGAGGCGATCGCCCACCAGCCACTCTCGCGTGGCAAGCTGCCCCTCCAGCCCGCTGAGCAAACGCGGCGTTTCAGCGTCGCGCACAGTTTCCACAAACAGCCCGGTACTCAGCGTCGAGTTGGCAAATAGCACCCACTGCGCCACCCACGCCCGCTGTTCTGCCGTCAGCGCAGCATCATGCCGATCAGACAAGTAAAGCAAAATCGCGCCCGACTCCCACAGCGCAAAGCCATCTTCCACAATCGCAGGCACTTTGCCGAAGGGGTTAATAGCCAGATACTCCGGCTGGCGATGCTCTCCGGCTTGCATATCAAGCTGCACAAACTCGTAGGGTAGCCCCAGTTCTTCCAGATACCACTTGACAATCGAGGCGCGGCTGCGGGCCCCGCCGTAGAGTTTCAAAACCATAACCTTCTGTTTGCTTGCTGTTTGCTTGCTGTTTGCTTGCTGTTTGCTTGAGTTCGCTGGCATTGAGTGCGTAGAAGACTCACTCAAACACTACCTCATCTTCTACGCGCCATGCCGGATCAACAATGCAGAGAAACACCAACGGCTCCGAGCCAACATTGTGGATAAACTGCCGCGCATTCGGCGGAATGTAAACCGCATCGCCCGGTTCTACCCGCTGCACCTCGTCGCCAATGTGCATTTCGCCTGCCCCGCTGAGGATGTAGTAGACCTCGGAGGTTCGCAGCGCGTGGGGCGTGGAGGTGTCGCCGGGGGCCACGGTGGCGTGGGCCAGGCTATAGCGCAGGTCAATGGGCTGTTTGTCGGGATGCAGCAGTTCTCGCAGCAGCGTGCGATCGCCCGCAATAAATTCCTCACAACTCAGCAGCTTCCGAACTAGCATCTCACCAACCCCAACACCTGCCCTTTAACCCTATTCCACCACGTAGGATAATGAAATGTGCATGAAATTGTGCGGTGCGCCAAACGCCGTTCCTCCTCAAGCCAGCAGGCGCAACCTCTTTACAACATCTGTCCATACGACACACATACGACACACAGGAGAAACCCTTGACCAGTACGACCAGCTTAAAAACAACCCGTTCAGAAGAAATCTTTGCCGCAGCCCAAAAGCTCATGCCCGGCGGGGTCAATTCACCTGTCCGCGCCTTTAAGTCCGTCGGCGGTCAGCCCCTTGTCATCGATCGCGTCAAAGATGCCTATATGTGGGACGTAGACGGCAACCGCTATATCGACTACATCGGCAGTTGGGGCCCAGCGATCTGCGGACACGCCCACCCCGATGTCATCAAAGCCATCCAGGAAGCCGCCGAAAAGGGCACGAGCTTTGGCGCACCCTGCTATCTGGAAAACGTGCTGGCGGAAATGGTGATCGATGCCGTCCCTAGCATTGAGATGGTACGCTTTGTCAACTCTGGCACCGAAGCCTGCATGGCTGTGTTGCGGCTAATGCGGGCCTACACCGGCCGCGAAAAAGTGATTAAGTTTGAGGGCTGCTACCATGGCCACGCCGATATGTTCTTAGTGAAGGCGGGGTCTGGCGTGGCAACGCTGGGCCTGCCCGACTCACCCGGCGTGCCCAAGTCCACCACTGCCAACACGCTCACCGCTCCGTTCAACGATCTGGAAGCCGTAAAAGCCCTGTTTGCCGAAAATCCTGGTGAAATCGCTGGCGTGATTTTGGAACCAGTCGTGGGCAATGCGGGCTTCATTCCGCCAGATGCGGGCTTTTTGGCAGGGCTGCGGGAAATCACCCGCGAACAAGGCGCACTGCTGACATTCGACGAGGTGATGACAGGCTTCCGCATTTCCTACGGCGGCGCACAGGCAAAATTTGGCATCACGCCCGACCTGACGACGCTGGGCAAGGTGATCGGCGGCGGGCTGCCCGTGGGAGCCTACGGCGGTCGGCGCGACATCATGCAAATGGTGGCCCCGGCAGGGCCGATGTATCAGGCAGGCACGCTGTCGGGCAATCCGCTGGCGATGACCGCCGGCATCAAGACCCTGGAACTGCTCCAGCGTCCGGGAACTTACGAGTATCTGGAACGCATCACCAAGAAGCTATCTGACGGGTTGCTGCAAGCTGCCAAGGAAACCGGACACGCGGCCTGCGGCGGCTCCATCAGCGCCATGTTTGGTTTCTTTTTCACCGCTGGCCCAGTGCATAACTACGAAGATGCCAAAAAGTCTGACCTGCAAAAGTTTGGTCGCTTCCATCGGGGAATGCTGGAGCAGGGCGTGTACCTCGCTCCGTCCCAGTTCGAGGCCGGCTTTACGTCGCTGGCCCACTCGGATGGCGACATCGACCAAACGATTCAGGCTGCCCGCACTGTGATGGCGAAGCTGTAAGTTTTGCTTCGGTTCACCACAATTCAAGGTTAGACAACAGAATCTTCATGCAGGGGCGATGCATTGGGAAGAAGGTAGTTCGGGATGTTCCGAACGATCTTCTATGCAATGCATCGCCCTCAAAAGTTTAGACAGGCCGCATACTCATGCGACTTACCATTACGGTTCCGTAAATCCGCTCTCATGCTGCATCCAAGCCTTAGTTGTTTTCCGTGATTTGACGCTACAGAACCTGTTAGCTAGACCTAATAAATTTGGAAGTCCTTGTAATGAAAAACAAAGCTGAACAATGAAACGTATTCTTCTAGTCGCATCGTGTCTGTTGTTCGCAACTCTGCTTCCGGTCATTACGGTAGGGCAGAAGGCTGCAAATGCGGATTGGTCTGAAGAAGAAATTGCTGAAGAAATGTGTGCAACTCTTGCTCTTGAGGTTTCTATGAGTTCAGGGGGCTACTTAACTGGTCGAGATCCTGGCTCTCGTATCAATATCCGCGCTGGCGCTGGAACCCAATATCCGGTTCGGCATCAGGCAGTTATTGGAGATGAAGTTGATCTTCCCTTGGATTTAGAAGCGGTCTCAGATGGCTATTGTTGGTTTAAAGTGCGCTTGACTCGTTCAGGGATTGTAGGTTGGGTTAGAAGTGATTTCGTTGAATTGATGCTTCGTGATCTCCCTGAAGAAGGGGGATATTAGAGAGCATGACAGCGATCTCCATCTCCATATCAATGAAACTAGAGAAGAAGATAGATTCTGGAGAGAAATTGCTGCTCGGTCTTTGAATTTGATAAGCCAAGTCGCTTTTGTATTTTGTCCGGGTTATCGGGCGCGGAATTCGACTTCGTCTTGGCGGATGACGACATCGTGGTTGCCGAAAAAGTCGTTGCCGAGGAGGCCGATCGTGAGGTCGGGGCCGGCGATCGCCACTGACAAGTTCCGCGCCACCAGCCCTCCTGCCTCCATTGAGTCGATTGTCGTCAGGGGGAAGGTAACGTTGCGGGCATTGGCAGTGTTCGCCGTGGTCGTCCCTGTAGGACGCAGGCCCAGTTGATTGGCCATGCGTTGTGTGACCAGCGTGCCGCTAGCCCCAGTATCGAGAATCATGTCAAAGCTGGGGCCGCCATTAAACGTCACGCGGATCACGGGGGTTCCTCCAACACGGCGCACAATCGGCGTGCGGAAGCTGGCTGAGGTGCCGGACGGTTCGGCGATCGCCACACTGGTCTGCGGTTCTGGGGCTTGGCTAGCGCTCGGCGCATCGGGCGAATTGCTCACCGGATTTTGAGCCAAGGCGGGCGAAGAATTGCTGCTACCTGTCGAGCGGGGCGACGGTGAGGCACTCAAAATCACGCTGGCATCGGCCGCGGGGCCGCGGCTGGCCTGCTGTTGGGCGATCGCCAAATTGCGGCGATATTCCCCTAGCTTGCTTTGGGCGCTGGCGTGGTTGGGGCTGGTGGTCGGCACCTGCTGCATCAGTTGGATGGCCTGCCGCCAGCGACTCACGGCCAGTCGCCAATCGTCCTGAGACTGGGCCACTTGGCTGATATTGGCTGCATTCGCTGCCTGCTCTAGCGCTTGGGGATAGGGGTCAACCGGAGGCTGGGCTGCGGGAACAGCGGGAGACTCAGGAATCGGAGTGGGCGTGGCGATCGCCACAGGTTCCGGACTGGGCGCAGTCTCCACCGAGTTGCCTGCAATGGAAGCACAGCCTGCCCCCAACCCAGCTATCGCCAATCCCAAAACCACAGATTGAAGTCGTAGCTGGAGAAATGGGGAATGGCGGTGGGGCGGACGATGAAATTTTTGCATGGTTCTATGACCCATGTACTGCAAAATATCTCTGCAAAGCATTCATGGCATGAATAGCTCTGCCGCTTCCAGTGTAGACAAACGTCCAAACCAACTACGCTTTTGGGTTGCCTCGCAATAGCCCCCCCTCCATCATCCCCAACTTAAGCGGTCTGCACTTCAGATTTCTTCTGAAGCGCCATCAAAATCGATGACTTTTCCAGCAGACCTAGCACTGAGCCATCTTCCGGTTTCACCACCGCCAGCGCAGGAACCTGCTCACTCAGCAGGTCGATCACCTCCAGCAGCGGCGTGGTCGCGGGCACAGTCTGAATCTCCTCAGCAGACTTCACCAGCGACTGCACCGATACATTCCACCAATCGTTGGTGGGCACTTGCTTCATATCATCGACCCAGATTTCGCCCGTCAGTTTGCCTGCTTCGTCTGTGACCAGATATTTTTTCCAACTCACCGGATTGCCGATGATGTGGTTGTTGGCAAACTCGCGCAAAGAGCTTTGGGCAGGCACTACCGGGCTATTGGGAATCACTGCGTCGGCGGCGGTCAGGCCACTCATAAGTTCCTGCACGGTGGCTGCTTGCGCCGATCGCCCTGCATTTTGCAACAAGAAAAAGCCCACCAGCAGCGTCCACACGCTGCCAATATTCGTCAGCCCCAGCGTCGATGCCAGCCCCAGCCCGACGCCCAGCCAGCCAAACACCTGACCCACGCGGCTGGCAAAAGCGAGGCCCCGATAGGGCTTGCCGGTAATTTTCCAGACGATCGCTTTCAGCACGTTGCCCCCATCCAGCGGTAGCCCCGGAATCATGTTGAAAACCGCCAGCGCCAGATTCACATAGGACAACAGCGCCACCATCGCCGCCAGCGGCCCCGTGATGCCGCTAAAGCTGCCGATGGCGTGCAGCACGCCAAACAGAAACAGGCTCACCAGCGGCCCGGCGATCGCCACGCGAAACGACTCACCCGGCGTTTTCGACTCTTCGCCCAGGCTAGCCAACCCGCCAAAGATAAACAGCGTGATGGATTTTACCTCCGTGCCCTGACGCAGCGCCACCCAGCTATGCCCCAGCTCGTGCGCCAGCACCGACGCAAACAGCAGCAGCGCTGTCACCAGCCCCAGCCCCCAGGCCAGCGGCCCCAGTTGGGGAAACTGATAGCTCAGCCAGCTTCCGTCGTTCCATGTCACCAGTGCTAGCACCAAAAACCAGGACGGATTGATATAAAAAGGAATGCCAAAAAGACTGCCGACTCGCAGGTTATTTTCCATCGTGCGTCACCGTGTATAAAGAGGGCTTGGGGGAATAAGGCTGGTCAGACTCTCAGGGGTGGGGTGGCTTAAACCAAATTTGGGCAATCATTTGGGCGATCGCTCTAGGAGACGATGCGCTTGAGTGCTATTCTCCTGTGTTCTAACGCCTAAGTTCTATATCACTGCATCATCACTGCATCATCACTGCATC
>JBDNCP010000142.1:0-12291 GCA_046719575.1 Cyanobacteriota bacterium | reverse complement strand
TTGCCAGAGGAGCCAGCGACTTTGGGGCGGCAGGTTGGCGCAGCGTTGGGCCGATGGAGTCAGCCAGATGCAGGGGGATTGCGTAGGCGGGTGATTGGCAGAGGGTTCTCCGGGCTGCACGGCGGCAAGGGCCTCTAGCACGAGGCGATCGCCCCGCAAACTACCCGTGCCAGCCGTCCACAGGCTGACGGTCATGCTCTGGCGCAGGGCGTAGCCATAGAGCGAGGCCGCCGCGATGACGGCCTGTTCAAAAGGGTCGGGTTGCCAGGGGGCGGCGCTGTCTAGCACGATCACAACTTCCTGCCCGCCTGTGAAGCGTTCCAATTCGCGTAGCCGCAGTTCGCCATAGCGGGCACTGGTGCGCCAGTGAATCAGGCGGGTAGGGTCGCCCCAGCGGTATGGGCGCAGCGTCCGCGTTACGCCTTCCGTCGCTATCTGGGCGCGGCGCTGGCTCTCGGTGGCGTGGCTCAAGTCTTGCCCCATTTCGTCGATCAGGGGGCACTGGCTGAGGGGCAGCACCGTCGGGTAGACCACGGCCAAGGCGCTGACCGAGTGCGATCGCCGTCCCCAAAATAGCCCCAGCGGGGTGGCCGTCCGCAAATCCACCGCATCCCAGCGATACACGCCCCGTCGGTCTGCGGCGCGGCTATAGACCCAGCGATAGACCTGACTCGGCGCAAGCGACTCGATGACGGTCGTTTCTGCTGCACCCAGTTCTGGCGGCGGGCGATCGCACACTTGCAACAGCGTTTTGGCCTGTCGCCCGGTGTTTTCAACGGCCAGTTCTACGTTCAAGGCTTCGCCAGCGCTGACGGGTTCAATCGGCATCCGGCGAACAGAGAGCGATCGCAGCGATCGCCCCGGCAGCAGCGCCCCCAGCACCAGCAGCGCCCCCATGAGTCCGCTGGTGGCATAGAGCCAGCCCGCCATCGTGTTCGTCGCTGCGCCAAAGAAAAACAGCGCCAACCCAATAGCGACCCAGCCGCCATAGGACGGTGCAACCCAGCGCGTTTCCAGCCAGTTTGCCAGGGTTGCCCCCAGTTGCCGAATCCCAAACCGCTTAATTCTGCGCCTCATTTCGCCCCATAGCTCGCCTCATTTCGCCTCATACCTCATATATGCCCACTTCCCGGTCAAAGCGCAGCATCTCCAGACTGCGATCGCCATACACGCCCTCGATCTGCTGGCGGCAACAGTCAATTGCAAAGTCATTTAGCTCCTCTGGCTCAATGCCAAAGAGATCCTGAAACACGGCTGGCTCCACCCGGCAAAAGCGGGGACGATGCTCGTAAATAGTGCATTCCCGCGAATCCGGCTCAAAATGAATGCACCAGCCATCCGGGCCGACCAAGCTCAGGTACTCCGCCAGTTCCGGCGGCGACAGATATTCCTCCAAATCGGGACGATCTGCGGGGTCTAGATGGCAGCACGCCCCACACTGTTTCACGCAACGCCAAGTCGCCATAGAATCTCACCTCTTCTGCGATCGCCCATTCCAAACTGCTCATTTCCAACAGCCCATTCCCAACAGCCCATTCCCAACAGCCCATTTCCAACAGCCCATTCCAAACTGCCCATTCCAAACGGATTCAGAACCGATTCAGAACTGCCCGGAGCCACACCCTGCCAACCATCGGCGCAGCCAGCCCGACTAACAGAAAACCCAGGTGAAAGTTTTGTAACGTTTTTTAATTATTCTTTTTAATTATTCTGATGCAGCTTTGTGGGGCGATCGCCGTGCCACGTTGCCAAGCCAATTCGCATCGGACAATCTCTGAAAATCTTGAGACAAAAGCCTTTGGCAAAACCTGCTCAGTCTACTCGTCACGCGCCAGAACAGCCTACGCGCAGTCCATCCCAGCCAGCCCCCGGATTTTTGTTAACTTTCTGAGAATCAGGTTCCCCACCCAGGTAAAATGGGCGAAGACATTTGACTTAACTAAACCTAACCTAAATTTCGCTGCACGTGAGGGCGCAATGGATCTGATTAGCAATCTTAACTGGGAAGCCATTATTCAGTTGACCCTGGTAGGCATGATCATGATTGCCGGGCCAGTGGTGATTTTTCTGCTGGCTTTTCGCGGCGGAGACCTGTAGCTGTCGGGAAACCTGCGCCGGGAAACCTGTTATTGGGTACTTGTTACTGGGAAACCTAACGGCTAGCGCATAGAGCGACCTGTTAGTTAACAGGAGTTGACACGCCAGCCAAATTCAATTGCTATCATGAGAAGCTGTTGGCGATCGCCCTCTTGGGATGCATCGCCACGGTTGTTGGTCTGTTGAGACCTCATCAGGTTTCGTTTGGATAGGGTGCAGTGCAGGTCGTTTCGGAATATCCGGGCGGCTACTTCATTAGAAATTGCCTCATTATTTTTTGTTCTGACCGTTTGTTTAGGACTGCATTTGGCATTTTTACTTTTTCTAGTATTTATTAATTTCCCTGGAAATCTGAGCGGCTGTTGTCGAATTGGAATGATAAGATTGCGGTGACTATTTCCCGAGGAACTGTTGTGATCCGCTCGGCAGCTTTGTCTCTTCAGCCTCCTCTGCCTCAAATTGCCGACAATAGCCGCCTCAGGCTGTTTTCGGGTTCTGCCAATGTTCCCCTCTCCCAAGAGGTGGCCCGCTATCTTGGCATGGACTTGGGGCCGATGGTTCGTAAGCGGTTCGCAGATGGTGAGCTATACGTCCAGATTCAAGAGTCCATTCGCGGGTGCGACGTTTACCTGATGCAGCCAACCTGCTGCCCAGTCAACGACCATCTGATGGAACTGTTGATTATGATTGATGCCTGCCATCGGGCATCCGCCCGCCAGATTACGGCGGTGATCCCCTACTACGGCTACGCTCGCGCAGATCGCAAGACCGCTGGACGTGAATCTATTACCGCCAAGCTTGTTGCTAACCTGATTACTCAGGCAGGCGCAGATCGCGTCTTGGCAATGGATTTGCACTCGGCTCAGATTCAAGGCTATTTCGACATTCCGTTTGATCATGTCTACGGTTCGCCCGTACTGATCGACTACATCGCCAACAAGCAACTGTCAGACATTGTGGTGGTGTCGCCCGATGTGGGGGGGGTCGCTCGGGCCCGCGCCTTCGCCAAAAAGCTAGACGACGCGCCGCTGGCTATCATCGACAAGCGCCGCCAAGCCCACAACGTGGCCGAGGTGATGAATGTGATTGGCGATGTGGCAGGCAAGACGGCTGTGCTGGTGGACGACATGATCGACACCGCTGGCACCATTTGCGAAGGGGCGAAGATTTTGCGCGAACAGGGCGCACGCCAAGTCTATGCCTGCGCGACCCACGCTGTTTTCTCGCCGCCTGCGACCGAGCGCCTGTCTAGCGGTCTGTTTGAAGAGGTGATCGTTACCAATAGCATCCCTGTGCCCGAAGCGCATCGTTTTGAGCAGCTTACGGTGCTGTCTGTAGCGAATATTATCGGCGAAACGATTTGGCGCATCCATGAAGATAGCTCAGTGAGCAGCATGTTCCGCTAGCTGCGGCGTGGGTTATCGAGTGTCCACGCTAGATTTTCGATAGGTTTCTAATGGGAGGCAGTGGTAGGAGAAATCGCTATCACGCCTCTTTTTTGTGTTTTCTGCGGCTTTTTCTGGATGGCTCCTTCTGTAGCGGGGTTTGGTTTACGGCTGCGTCTGAAATTGGGTTCGCCAAGACCCCGCAAAACCCTTAGAATTTCACCAGTTCAACGAACGGAACACCAAGATTTTTTCAAAATAAACCCATGACTGAGCCAGCCGATACTCTGTTTCTTAAAATTATTCGCCGCGAAATTCCGGCTGACATTGTGTATGAAGATGATCTGGCGATCGCCTTTAAAGACATCAACCCCCAAGCTCCAGTGCATATTCTGGTCGTGCCCAAAAAGCCGATCCCCTGTCTGGCTGACGCGATTCCCGAAGACCATCGCATTCTGGGGCATTTGCTGATGACGGTGAAGCGGGTGGCCGATCAAATGGGTCTGGACAACGGCTATCGTGTTGTGATCAACACCAAAACCGACGGCGGGCAGACAGTTGATCACCTGCACCTGCACCTGCTGGGCGGCCGCGCCATGGACTGGCCGCCCGGTTGAGAGAGGCTGACGATGGGCGATCGCCCGGCCGGGTCTAAAGAAACCCCGTAACTCCCTTGCCGATTTGAGGATAAGCCTTAGAATCTAGAGGAAAAATCGTTTCGCCTTAAGCTAAGCCCTAATGAATACCGACAAACTCAGCTTTCTAGACGAAAATCAATCGGTCGCCTCCGTCGTTACCAAGCTGCACGAGTATTTCAAAAACTCCTACTCTCGTTGCAAGGTAAAGCGCAGCCAGTGCTTGAGCCAGTTGGATGCGGCGACCGGAGAGAAGGAACAGGCGATTTTGCAAGATTTGGAGAAAATCGATCAGGAAATGGCGCTGTTTGGCGTGCTAAATGACGCGCTCTCGATTGCGGATCGCGTGGTGCATTCCAAAACCATGTCGAGTGCGCTGGGGCTAGACAGCGAAATCTACCAGATCCACCACGAGACAGCAGAAGAACAACGAGCCGAGTGGAATATGGCAGAATATCGCCTTTCGCAGCAGCGGCAGGCGCAGCAGTAGGCAATACCCAATGGGACTAACGCTTTACTTCCTGCGGCATGGGGAAACGCCCTACAGCCAGACTGGCCGCTACTGCGGCGAGATTGATGCCGAGCTAACGCCCGAAGGTCATCAAATGGCAGCAGCCTTTGCGGCGGCCTATTCCAGCGTGTCCTGGGATGCGGTCTACGTCAGCCCAATGAAGCGCACGATTGCGACTGCCGCGCCGCTGTGTCAGGCGGTGGGGCTAGAGATGCAGATCCGCGACGGGCTAAAGGAAATTCGCTATGGCAAATGGGAAGACCAGTCGCCAGAATTCGTCAAGGAACACTATCTCGACGATTACATCCGCTGGATGACTGAACCCGCCTGGAACCCGCCAACGGGCGGCGAAACAGCGGTAGAAATCGCCAGCCGCGCCTCGCTAGTAGTCGCCGAGATCGAAGAAAAGTATCCAACGGGTACCGTGCTGCTGGTGTCGCACAAGGCGACGATTCGGATTTTGCTCTGCACGCTGTTGGGCATTGACTTGGGGCGCTACCGCGATCGCCTCAATGCCTACGCCGGATCGGTGAGTATTGTGAAGTTTGGCGATCATGGGCCGATGCTGGAGGTGTTGGGCGATCGCACCTATATGGGCGACCTGCGGCATCGCGCTGGGACTTAGCATGGGACTTAGCATGGGCTTAGCAGACGATCAGGAGCCAGACAGTGAGACGGCAGCGGCGATTTGCTGCATGTGACGGATGGGGTCATAATCGCGATCGCCCACCAGCACAAATCGAGCCAGACCGCCCCTGGCTAAAATGGCTTCCCCCTCTGGATCGTCAGCCATTTGCACCAGCAGGCTCCGGAGGCGTGTGCGGAGCGCGGCGGAAACTGTGGTAGACACCAGCCAGGGCGGACTGGGGCTGGGGCCAAGTGTGTCAATGATGCGAATCTGGCGGTGCAGGGACGGATCTTCGCGCAGCGCGTGTTCTAGCACGGTGCTGTCGATCGCCGAGCCGTCCACTTCGCCGCTGAGAACCTGCTGGAGCGAGGTCTGATGTGCGCCTGACTCGACCACGCTGCCAAAAAAGCCGTGAATCTCTTCCAGCATGGCCAGGTGATAGCGTGTCAGGATATAGCCAGAGTGCGATCGCGGCTCGTTGTAGGCCCAGCGGCTGCCACGCAGATCCATGAACTGCTGAAACGGGCTGTCGCGTCGCACCACCACGTCTGAGAAATAAATTGGGCGATTCTGATAGCGATCGCCCCGCATCACAGGCGCAGCCAGTAGCTCGATTGCTGGGTCTGGCTGATCCGCCTTTTGCACATAGGGCAAACCGCAAATCCAGCAAACCTGAATCTCGCCCTGGTCAAAGCGCTCCTCACGCTGCTGCCAGGGAATCTGATCGATAAACTCAGTCGAAAGTCCAAGTCTGCGCGCTGCATAAGTCGCAATCTCTGCCATCACGGGCAGCGTATGATCCGCCATACAAGAGGTAAATTTTAGGAAGCTGGCTCTAGATTGCTCTGGTCGACGATCCATACGTCTAGCAGGACAAGCTCAAGGGCGATCGCCATTTCTCATTTCTAAAAGATTTCCCAATCTCAGTTTCCCAATCTAAAAGGCTTCCTAAAAAGCTACTTAAAAGGAATGAGAAAAGGCCAATTTACCAGACTTGTTACAACAACCAATTACAACAACCAATGTTCCGCTATGCCAGCCCTCTAGGCGCACCCGCGTCCACCAGACAGCCGCTACAGCCGCAGCGCCCATAGGCCAACAGCAGC
This sequence comes from Cyanobacteriota bacterium, assembly GCA_046719575.1. Lineage (GTDB taxonomy): Bacteria > Cyanobacteriota > Cyanobacteriia > Elainellales > Elainellaceae > Thermoleptolyngbya. The sequence goes on along the minus strand of JBDNCP010000142.1, from coordinate 5,929 downwards.
CGCTGACCCAGCGCTCCCGTCGCCGATGCGCCCTTTCGCCGTGTCGCCTGTCTTGCAAACTGCGCCGCCTGTATGCCCAGCGGATTGACACTGGCATTGCCATAGGACACCGCATGGCCCAGGTCATTCAGCACCGCAATATCTAGAACGGTTGCCCGCTTACGCTGGCCCCGCTGGGCAAACGGGGTCATCAGGGGTTCCCCCACGCTACCAAACCTGTAGTCATTGCGGATATGCTCGGAACTATCCAGTGGCAGAGCGTTGCCGCCATTCTGCACTCTGGTATTCGACCCACCAAAGCCGCTGCTAGTCTTGAGCCGACTGAAGGCGCGGCTGGTGCCAAAGCCCAAGACATGAGCGATTTCATGCAGCGCGGTTGAGAAAAAGTCCTGCTGATTTCTGGGAATATCGCTGGTGCTGTCGAGCGTGCGGTCAAAATACCAATCTGTTGTGATGTCGAACGCCATCGAGCCAATCCACGGCTGAAACACATCGCCCTCATAGCGGCGCTCGCCTACGAAATAGCCTGACGGGCCAGACAGCGCTAGGGTTGTGCTGCCCAGTTCCCGCGCCCCCACAAAGATCTTCAAGTCGTCAATGGGGCGATCGGTCACAAAGGTTCGCACAGTTCCCCCCGTGGCGGGGTTGCGGACATTGGGCGTGCGTTTCCCCGTCGGCACGTCGGGAAACTCGCTCTGAATAATCGTAGACCACACCTCTGCCGCGGCCTCTAGCACTGCCCGCCGCAGTGGCGTAAACCAACCCCTTGTGTCAAAGCGATAGTCGATTTCGATTTTGAAGTCGCTGGTCTTCAGCGGCGCAGCCGACAGCGTGAGCTGATAGTTTGTCCGCTGGTTGGCCCGATTGGGCACAACGCGGATGAAGTAGGTGCCCGCCGTCAGCGTGTCGCGGATCACCTCCGGGCGTTTCCCTTTTCGAGCCGACTGGAGCAGGGTTTTACCTGCATCGTCTAGTAGCGCCACGTCCGCATTGGCCGTTAACTCCGACAGCCGTAGCGAAAACTGACTGGCCCGTTGCACGCGGAATCGATAAAAATCTAGGTCTTTGCCGCCCACAAAATCACGGAAAGACTTGGGCGATGCTGCCAGACGAATGCGCCGCGCAGCAGTTAACGTGTTTCCAGCGCGATCAGGAGGATTCATAGCGTGGTTGCCACGGTGCTGGCTCTCTAATTTGCGACTTCGGCCATCTCAAAAATCCGACCGTCCCAGTCTTTCACCAAAAAATTCAGCGGCTTGTCGCTGCGAATTTTGTACTGTACGCCTCGGCTCTGAATCCGCAGCAGCATTTGTTCCAGACAGTCGTGATCAAAGCAGACATGGCGCTGGCGGTTTTTTTCGCCCAGCCCCGCTCCAGTGATGATGTGAAGCTGGGTCTTTTTGCGGAGTTGATACCACAGTCCGTCGGGGTTGTTGAACGAAGGGGTGGAGGAATAGCCCGTGGTTCCCGACAGATAGAGCGGGTCTAGCCCAGCGCCGCCGATGGTCTGCTCGTAGTTGTAGTAGTAGTGCAGCGGCACGTCGGCAGCGGGCAAATCCAGCACGTCTTCATAAAATCGCCGCGCTAGCTCCAGATCCGAAACCATGATGGTGTAAACCTTGGGGGCGCTGGAGAGAAACATCCACATCGCCCCAGCGTAGGCGACCAGCAGCATCACCATGACACCCTGAGTGGACAGCAGTCCGTCGATGGGGATCGCCAGGAGCAAAGAGAAGGTGTGGTTGAAAAGCTGGGTAAACAGGGGAGCAGTCGTCAGGGAGGTAGCCATGAGCATCGGCACGGTGGAGCGCTGGATGCGCTGAGTGAATTGGGCGCTATTACTGACTCCAGTGTATCAAGAACGCTCTGGTCATCAAGAGAGATGATGCAGCAATGTCAGAAGATGGGCGATCGCCCTCTCTGCTGCATTCCGCTACGCCGCTATCAGAGGAACGCCCAGGGCTTGCAAATCAACGGTGTCTACATTCTTAGAATAGTTATCGAGCGTAATCGCCACAATTTTTCCATCGCTGTCATAGTCCAAAATTAGATCGTCTGTGATGGCATCGGTAAACGCGACAGATCTGCTCGTCAGCTCAATGGCTAACGTATCAGTATCGGAAAAGTATTGAATTCTCATCTGGGTTCTTCCCCTCGCTGCTGCCGTTTATAAAAATTGCGGTCAAAAAAGCATTGTGGACGGTTTCGCCATCTTCTAACGTAATGACGCGAAGTACGCGATCTCCAGCGTCTTCAATATTTCCCCAGTGAGCGATCCGGTTATTAGGCTGCTCTTCAGTTCTAACAGGATTGGCGATGACAGCTTCTATCCACTCTCGCCGGATTTCAGGATGCTTTCGGGACGCAAATTCATCGAAATAGCGAGTGGTCTTAAGCATCGCCGTCTTTGCAGTGCATATCTACTATCCAATGGCTGATGCAGGTTTAGCAAGCTGTTATCCATAGCACGGTTGTCTGAATATGAGTCGCTCCTTCGCTTTCATCGAGTGTTGAGCAGTAAGCTTGCGGCTTGTGACAAAACCTCAAGAATGATTGCGGTTGCAGTGAGAGAAAAGGGCGGGAGCGATCGCCCAACTCCTCAGTCTGTAAGCGTTATGGCGATCGCCCTCGATCCAAACTCCGCATTTCTATCCGTTACAGCCCGCACTCTTGGCTCCCCAACCTCTGCGACAATCGAATATCGTAAACGGAGCCGGCCCCGCCCTCTCTACAGCCGGGACTTGCTGCGGCTCCTGACCCCTGAAACCTGATCCCTAGACACCCCTGACCCCTATGAAACTCGCCTACTGGATGTACGCTGGCCCAGCCCACATCGGCACGCTGCGGGTGGCCAGTTCCTTCAAGAACGTCCACGCTATCATGCACGCACCGTTGGGGGATGACTATTTCAACGTGATGCGATCGATGTTGGAACGGGAGCGAGACTTTACGCCCGTTACCGCCAGCATTGTGGATCGCAACGTGCTGGCACGCGGCTCGCAAGAAAAAGTGGTGGACAACATCACGCGCAAAGACAAAGAAGAACACCCGGATCTGATCGTGCTAACACCCACCTGCACGTCCAGCATTTTGCAAGAAGATTTGCAGAACTTTGTCGAGCGGGCGCAGCTAGAGGCGAAAAGTGACGTGCTGCTGGCGGACGTAAATCATTACCGCGTGAATGAACTGCAAGCGGGCGATCGCACGCTGCATCAAATCGTCCAGTTTTACATCGAAAAGGCCCGCAAAAAGGATGATTTGCGGACGGACAAAACCGCAGAACCGTCCGTCAACATCATCGGCATTTCCACATTGGGATTCCACAATCAGCACGACTGCCGCGAACTCAAAAAACTAATGGGCGATCTGGGCATTCAGGTCAACGCGGTGATTCCCGAAGGCGCATCAGTGCATGAGCTAAAGAACCTGCCCCGTGCCTGGTTTAACCTGGTTCCCTATCGCGAACTGGGGCGGATGACCGCCGAGTATTTGCAGGCTGAATTTGGAATGCCATTCGTAGACATTACGCCGATGGGCGTGGTGGAAACGGCCCGCTGTATTCGGGCGATTCAAGCCAATTTGAACCAGCAGGGCGCAAATGTAGACTATGAATCGTTTATTCAAGATCAGACGCTGTATGTCTCGCAGGCTGCCTGGTTTTCGCGCTCGATCGACTGTCAAAACCTGACGGGTAAAAAAGCGGTCGTGTTTGGTGACAACACTCACGCCGCGGCGATTACCAAGATCCTGGCACGGGAGATGGGCATTCGCGTGGTGTTGGCAGGAACGTACTGCAAATACGATGCGGAATGGTTCTGCGAACAGGTGCGTGAATACTGCGATGATATTTTGATCAGCGACGACAATGGCGCAATTGGCGATGCGATCGCCCGGTTGGAACCCGCCGCTATCTTTGGCACACAGATGGAGCGGCACGTCGGCAAACGGCTGGATATTCCCTGTGGCGTGATCGCCGCGCCAATTCATATCCAGAATTTTCCCATCGGCTACAAACCGTTCATGGGCTACGAGGGCACGAATCAGATCGCGGATTTGATCTACAACTCCTTTACGCTGGGCATGGAAGATCACCTTCTGGAAATCTTTGGCGGGCACGACACGAAAGACGTGATTACCAAGGGTGTTTCTGCCGACTCTGACCTAACGTGGAGCAAAGACGGACTCGCCGAGCTAAACCGCATCCCCGGCTTTGTGCGCGGCAAAGTAAAGCGGAACACCGAAAAATTTGCCCGCGATCGCGGCATTGAAACCATCACCGCCGAAGTCCTCTATGCGGCCAAAGAAGCCGTCGGCGCATAGGGGCGAAGCGCTACCAGACGCAGATCACAACTGGCGATGGGTTGCTCAGAAGGAGTTTGCTAAGATTTGCAAGGGCAGTGGTGTTCAGCGATATCCAGCACTGTCTTTGGTGATTTCGACCTTGTAGTGATTTCGACGGTTTCTTTTCTGTGAAGCGCAACGGCTTAACGCAGGGGCGATCGCCCCATTCAGCCTGGACGGATTCTCAGCCCGTCGCTCTGGCCTTGCGGGTCAGACGGGCGCTTGCACTGGGGACGCTGCTTACTGTGGGGCTTGCCACCTCCGCCCTTGCCGGAACCCACCAGCCGCAGGCCACCGCTGCTGCTCGTCAGTCCTTCCGTCAAGAGCAACAATCCCGAATTCGCTCCGACCACTACGATCTGGCGCAATATCCACTGACGGAAGCAAACGTTGGCCACTGGCGCAGACTGCTGTGGGCGACGGCGATTGTGGAACCGACCGACGCATCGATCGATGTAGCCATCGCCCGGCTCCTAGAGTTTGCCTATTTGCCAGAGGGAGAGGCATTTTCGTCGGCGCAGCGGTCGGTGGTGGAAATGGCGCTTCAGGTAGGCACGCAATTGCTGCTCAGCAAGACCCCATCTCCGCAGGTAGCGGCCCAGTTTCAGAAAGTTCTAGAGCGCAGTGAAGATCCTCGCTGGGTGGCGATCGCCCTCTCCGCCCTGGCGCAAAATGCAGACAGCCCCACAGACCGCCAGCAATGGGGCGATCGCGTCCGTCTGCGCTTCCCAAACTGGCGGCAGGAGCCAATTTTAGACACCACTTTGCGCGATCTGGCGGCGCTGGATGCACCGCCTGCTGCGCCGCCGCTACAAGATCTGCTGACCTGGCAAATTGCGCCCGACCAGATGCACGCCTACGTGCTTTGTCCGCGCGATCGCACTGCCCTCTGTCGGCTCATGGTGAAAGACCGCAGCGGCGAATTTATGCAACAGGCGGACGGATCGCTGTGGTCAGTGCCCCTGCTGCGGCGATCGCTCCACGGGTTGCGCTGGAACCTGACGCGGGGCGACACGCCCCAGGGCATCTACCGCATCGAAGGCGTGCGATCGCCCAGCGCCGACACCTTCCGCGCCTACGGGCAGTTTCCCCGCGTCAATCTGTACGTGCCGCACGAAGCAGGCGTGCGAGAATTCCTGCCGGGGCAACCGGGAACCATAGGGGCGATCGCCCAATATCGCGCCCTGCTGCCCCCGTCCTGGCGCAACTATTTCCCGATTTACCAGAGCTATTGGGCTGGGCGCATCGGTCGCGGACTCTTCCGCATCCACGGCTCCGGCGAAGACCCCGCCTTTTTTGCCAACAGCGCCCGCTTTCCCCACAGCTACGGCTGGAGTCCCGCCATCGGCTGCCTGTCTGCCCTGGAGCTATACGACGAATCCGGCAATCTGCAACAAGCCGATATGCCTACTATCCTGCAAACCCTCATCCAGGCTAGTGGCGCTGCATCTGTCTCGGAGATGGCAGGCTATCTGGTGGTGGTGGAGAGTGATGGGGTGTTGGAGTGATGGGGTGTTGGAGCGTTGGAGTGAGGGAAGAGAGAAGAACGAAGAGAGAAGAACGAAGAGAGAAGAACGAAGAGAGAAGA
>JBDNCP010000141.1:0-12363 GCA_046719575.1 Cyanobacteriota bacterium | reverse complement strand
GCATCCCGCTGATTGCCAACCTGACAGGAACCGTCTGCGGCGACGAAATTGCCACCGCAGACTACTGGTGTCAGCAGTTGCGCCAGCCTGTCCAGTTTGCCGCCAGCGTGGAACAGTTGCGTCAGTTTGGCTGTGCGATCGCGCTGGAGTGTGGGCCTAAGCCCGTGCTAGCTGGCATGGGCAAAGCTATTCAAAAAGGCTGGCAGAGTGGTGAAAAATCCGCATCCGAGTCAAATGCTCAAAACTATTCCGCAGAGATTCTTGAGAGCAGCTTAGAATCATTCTCAAAATCATCATCAAACTATTCTCAAAGTAATCCTCAGAGCCATTCAGAAATTCAGTGGCTAGCCAGCCTGTCTCCTACTCAGGACAACTGGACTTCGTTGCTCCACAGCCTCCAGCAGCTTTACTGCAACGGGGTCACCATCGACTGGCGCGGATTCGATCAGCCCTACGTCCGACAGCGCCTGTCCCTGCCCACCTACCCCTTCCAGCGGCAGCGCTATTGGCTGGATGTCCAGCCTGCAAACGTCACGCCTCGACCACGTTCCACATCGGCGCATCCGCTGCTGGGTCAAACAATCGCCACACCCCGCGCCACGCTATTTGACGCGCAACTGCGGCTGGCTGCGCTGCCGTTTTTGGCCGATCACCGGATTCACGGCGCAATCGTCTTTCCCGGAGCCGCCTACCTAGAAATGGCGCTGGCGGCTGGGGCACAACTGCTGCCATCCGCACCGCTCCAGCTTGAAAACATGGTGCTGTCGCAACCGCTAGTGCTGGATGAGGAAACGGGCGCAGGGCGATCGCTCCAGACCAGTGTTGCCCCCGATGGAACCGGATACACCGTCGAAATCCACAGTTGTTGCGACGATGGCGAGTGGACGCTGCACGCTCGCGGTACCCTCAGCGCATCCGCCGCCCCGATGCCTGTCCCCAATCTCTCCCAACTCCAGCACACCCACACGGCCGAAATCGACTGGGCCGCGCTGCTTGTGGCGATCCCTGGCGTGGACTATGGGCCGCAGTTTCGCGGTGTAAAACAAGTCTGGCAACAGGCGCAAGACTTTCCTGAAAGCGTTCTGGCATCCGTGCAGATTCCTGACTCTCTAAAATCTCAAGCAGAAACCTACAAGATTCATCCTGCTTTACTCGATTCCTGCTTTCAGATTGTTCTGGCGCTGGCTCCTAAGCATTCGCGTCTCCATGTTCCTGTCAGTCTTGATCGCTTACAGTTTTACAATCATTCTTCCATTCATCTCTGGAGTTACGCAACCGTTACTCAGCGAACTGCTGACGTGCTGACGGCTGATATTTTCCTGTTCGATCAGCAGGGAAATCCCGTGCTGGCGATCGCCGGATTGACCGCCAAAGCTTTGTCGCCGCAGGCATGGGGGCGCACGCCCGATGCTTCTCGCTGGCTCTATGAACTGGCGTGGCAGCCTACGTCTCGTCCCGCAGTGCCTGACTCTGCACCCGCAGGGCACTGGCTCATCTTTGCCGATGCTCAGGGCGTAGCGCAGCAGTTGCTCGATCATCTAGACGCAGCGCAGCAGACCTACACCGTTGCAGTTCCGGGCGATCGCCCTCCATCCCTACCCGCAGCGCAGCGAGTGAATGGCGATCGCCCCGACGAAGTTCACGCGCTGGTGCGGCGGGTTTTGCAGGATAACCCGGCAATCCGCGGTGTCGTTTACCTCTGGGGACTGGACGCGGCCAGCCTCGCAGACACCACAGCCGCCTACGCCGGAGCGCTCCACCTGACGCAAGCGCTGATTCAGACGGGCGTTCAGGCTCCGCTGTGGCTGGTGACGCAGGGCAGCCAGTCGCTCAATCTGGCATCTGGCGCGACCTCCGAAACCCAAGCGGCAGGCGTGGCGCAGGCTCCGCTGTGGGGGCTAGGCCGGGCGATCGCCCTGGAATATCCTGCACTCCAGGTTCGCTGCGTTGACCTGGAGCCGCGCTCCGGCGCATCTTGGGGCGAGGCGCTGTGGACAGAGATGCAGACCAGCGCGACTGATGCCGCTGTCGCCTATCACACGGGTCAGCGCTATGTCGTCCAACTCCAGCCCTATGCGGCGTCGCTGCTGCAAGGCGATTCCGCTTTACAACTCCAGATCGCAGAGCGGGGTAGCCTCGATCGCCTCACCTGGGAAACCGTCGAGCGGCGATCGCCCGCAGCGGACGAAATCGAGCTGCGAGTGCTGGCAGCGGGGCTGAATTTCCGCGATGTGCTGAATGCGCTGGGGCGCTATCCCGGCGAGGCGGGGCCGCTGGGGCTGGAATGCGTCGGCGAAGTCGTGCGCTTGGGCGCGGCAGTGCGAGATCTTGCGCCGGGTGACGTAGTGGTGGCAATCGCCCCGGGCTGCTTTAGCCAGTTCGTGACCGTTCCGGCAGTCCTAGCCGTCCCCAAGCCCACAACGCTAACTCTAGCCGAAGTTGCCACCCTGCCCACGGCCATGCTCACCGCCGACTACGCGCTGCGAACGGCGGGCGACCTGCAACCTGGCGAACGGGTGCTGATTCACGCGGCGGCGGGTGGTGTGGGGCTGGCGGCCGTGCAACTGGCGCAGGCGGTCGGCGCGGAGGTTTTCGCAACTGCGTCTCCCGGTAAATGGGCAGCGCTGCAACAGCGGGGCGTGGCGCGGCTCTACAATTCGCGATCGCTCGATTTTGCCGCCGAGATCATCCGCGACGCAGGCAGCCAGCCTATCGACTTGGTGCTAAATTCTCTGGCGGGTGACTTTATGCTCAAAAGCGCGGCGCTGCTGGCTCCCGGCGGGCGCTTTGTGGAAATCGGCAAGCCCGATCCGGCGCTGGTCTGGCAACTGCGGCAGATTCGCCCCGACGTGCAGTATACCGCCATCGACCTGATGCAGGTGACGACGCAGCAGCCCGACCAGATTCGATCTATGCTGCGGCAGGTCATGCAGCAGGTGCAAACCGGGCAACTCCAGCCGCTGCCCCACACGCAGTTTCAGCGCGAACGCCTGATCGATGCCTTCCGCTATATGCAGCAGGCGCAGCACATCGGCAAAATCGTGATCGAATTCGCCAAACCCACCTTCACGCCGCGTCCCGATGGCGTTTATGTAATCACGGGCGGGCTGGGCGGACTGGGCTTGCAGGTGGCGCGATCGCTCGTGGAGTGGGGCGCAACGCATCTGCTGCTGCTGGGGCGAACTGCGCCAAATCCAGATGCAGCAAAGATTCTGGCAGAATGGCAGCAGGCAGGCGTGAACGTGAAAACCGCCCAACTCGATCTGGCGGACGCTACCGCCGTGACGAACTTTTTCCAAACCCAGCGCCCTTTTGCCGACTTGCCGATTCGCGGCGTGTTTCATGCAGCGGGCGTGCTAGACGATGGGGCGATCGCCAACCAAACGCCACAACGATTTGAGCAGGTGATGGCGGCCAAACTACGCGGCGCGTGGACGCTGCACCACCTCAGCAAAGACTGGCCGCTGGACTGCTTCGTGTTATTCTCCTCCGCCGCTGCTGTGCTGGGGTCAGCCGGACAAGCCAACTACGCTGCCGCCAACGCCGGACTCGACGCACTGGCCCACCTGCGGCGATCGCTCGGCCTACCCGCCCTCAGCATTAACTGGGGAGCCTGGGCATCCGTGGGCATGGCCGCCCGCCGCACCGCAGGCTTCCAAAACCAGGGCATGGAGCCAATCGCCCCCGAAACGGGCGTGACGATCCTCAAAGCACTACTGTCGGAAATCGCACCCCAGGTTGCCGTGCTGCCCTACGCCAAACCGCAAGCACCCATCGCCGCATCTGCACCCGTTGCCACCACCTGGTTTGACGAACTCCGCCCACTGCCCAAGGGCGATCGCCCCGCCGCCCTGGCCGCCCGCCTCCAGCAAACCATCGCCAAACTGCTCGGTCGCCCCGCCGCCAGCCTCGACCCCCACCAGGGCTTCACCGACCTCGGTCTCGACTCTCTCACCACCATCGAGCTAGCCCACCAGCTACAGCAGCAGTTTCCTCATCCGCTCCCTAACGCGCTGCTCTACAGCTATCCCACGATCGCCGCCCTCACGGAATACCTACTAAATCTAGTTGAACTAAATCTAGTTGAACCAAACTCTGACCGTTCTGAATCATCTGCATTGTCAACTCAAAGGAACGCAGCAGCGAACGGAAGCAAGAATAGCTCTTCACCTGAAACCCCGAACGGTTCCACGAATAGCCTAGCGAACGATCCCAAAGCGGCGATCGCCCAACTCACCGAAGCCGAAGCCGAAGCCCTCCTCCTCAGTGAACTCGATCGCCTCAACCCCTAACCCCAAAATCCAAAACCAAAAATCCAAAAATCCCTATGACCGATGCCTCCCCCACCAAACGCGCCCTCCTGGCAATTCAGCAACTCCAGGCAAAGCTAGAGGCGCTAGAGGCAGAAAAACACCAGCCGATCGCCATTGTCGGCATGGGTTGCCGCTTTCCGGGTGCAGACACGCCGGAGGACTTTTGGGCGCTGCTGCACGCGGGCAAAGACGCGATTACCGAAATTCCGGGCGATCGCTGGAACCTCGACCAATACTACAGCCCAGACCCCAGCGCCCCCGGCAAAATGTATACGCGCCACGGCGGGTTTGTGCCCCATCTGCACGACTTTGACGCTGCGTTTTTTCGCATTGCGCCGCGAGAAGCCGCCAGTCTTGACCCACAGCAGCGTTTGTTACTCGAAGTTAGCTGGGAAGCGCTCGAACAGGCCGGCATCGCGCCCCACCGCCTCATGGGGCAAGCGGTTGGCGTGTTCGTCGGCATTTGCGGCATCGACTACTGGCATCAGCTTTTGCAGCAAGACCCCAGCACCATTGATGCTTACCTAACCACCGGCAACACCCACAGCACCGCCGCCGGACGGTTATCTTATCTGCTGGGCAGCACTGGGCCTAGTCTCGCGATCGACGCGGCCTGCGCCTCTTCGCTGGTGGCTGTGCATCTTGCCTGCCAGAGCTTGCGCCAGCGGGAATGCGACCTGGCGATCGTCGGCGGCGTAAACCGGATTTTGTCGCCAGAGATGATGGTGAACTTTTGCAAGGCAAAGATGCTGTCGGCGACCGGGCGCTGCCACAGCTTCGATGCCAGCGCCGACGGCTTTGTCCGCTCCGAAGGCTGCGGCGTGGTGGTGCTAAAGCGGCTGGACGACGCGCTGGGCGATCGCAACTTCGTGCAAGCCGTGATCCTTGGCTCTGCCACCAACCATGACGGCCGCTCCAGCGGGCTAACCGTGCCCAACGGACTGGCGCAGCAGGCCGTAATTCGTCAAGCCTTGAGCCAGAGCCGCCTGGAGCCGTCGCAGATCACCTATCTAGAAGCCCACGGCACGGGCACGGTACTGGGCGACTCCATCGAGCTAGAGGCACTGGGGCAGGTGTTTGGCAATTCTGGGACGAATCGCCCCGACCCGCTCTGGATCGGCTCCGTCAAGCCCAACATCGGCCATCTGGAGGCTGCCTCTGGCATGGCTGGGCTGATTAAAGTCGTGCTGGCGCTCCAGCACCAAATCCTGCCGCCCCACCTGCACCTGCGCCAGCCCAACCCGCAGATTCCCTGGGCCCAACTGCCGCTAAAAGTGCCTACCGTCCCCACTCGCTGGGACGCGCCGCGCCGCATCGCCGGGGTGAATGCCTTTGGCTTTAGCGGAGCCAATGCCCACGTCGTGCTGACGGAAGCGCCCCCGCCCCCATCTGCCCCCCTCCTGCCCTTTCCGCTGCACTTGCTCACCCTCTCTGCCCGCACCGAACCCGCCCTGCACCAACTGGTCGAGCGTTATGTGCAGCACTTGCAGCAGCATCCCGATCTGCCACTGGCTGATCTATGCTGGACGGCGAATACTGGGCGATCGCCCTTCCCCTATCGCCTTGCCATCCTGACCGATTCCCTGCCAGACCTGCGGCAAAAATTGCGTTCCGTTCTCCAGGGCCCTCCCACACTTGGCATCTACCAAGGTCGCGCCCAGCCCAATGCGCCCACTCTCCAAATTCACTACACCGCCACGCCCCAACCGCCCGCCACATCCACCTTCTACCTGTCGCCCGAAACTGCTGCTGCTCAGCTTGCCGACATCGCCGCTGCATTCGTTCAGGGCAGCGAGTTAACCTGGCACGATGGCGATCGCCACTATTTTCAGCAAACCGTTGCCCTGCCCACTTACCCCTTCCAGCGTCAGCCCTGTAGCCCGCCCCCGACCCCCTGATCCGTCTCCCCTGAGACTGACACCTGCTATACAATGCGGGGGAGTTGATTTTTCCTAGATTCTGGTTGCCTATGAAAGTTTCACTTCAGTTTAGTTGGACTCGGTTGGCCGCGCTTCTGAGCGCGTCTGCGGTCTTCACCTCAGCACTGGGGACGGGGCTAGCCGCTGCGCCAGAGATTGCCCGCCAAAGCCTGCCCGCTGTCGCTGCATTGAGCGACACTTCAGCATCGTCACTGCGGCTGCCCGATAGGATAGCGACGGCTCCTGGGGTGACGATTTCAGGCGAAAATGGTCGATTTGTCGGACAGGTGGTGATCAACGGCTCTGCGACTGCTGCCTGGGCTGTGTTGACCGACTACAACAACTTTGCATCGTTTTTGCCGAATGTCGAATCGAGCCGTCTGCTGAGTCGCAACGGCAACCAGGTTACCTTTGAGCAAGTGAACGTGTTGCGGGTGGCCTCGGTACCTGTGCGAAATCGCGTAACCATCGCCTCCTCTGAGCAGCGCCCTTCGCAGATTCAATTCGTCGTGATGGATGGCAACGAGCCAATCATGCAGGGCGTTTGGCAGCTTCAGCAAGTGTCAGCCCGCCAATTGGTGCTGACCCATCAGGTGGTTATTTCCTCGCGCTCTGACCTGATGCGCGATGTCTACTCGCGGGTCTATCGTGGTGAACTGGAAACCACGCTTGTTTCCCTACGCCGAGAAATTGAGCGCCGCAGCCGATGAACCCACCCAAGCACGCCATTATCACAGGGGGATCGAGCGGCATCGGGCTGGCGATCGCCCACCGGCTGGCCGCCCAAGGAACCTCCCTCTCGCTGATCGCCCGCACGCCTGAAAAGCTAGAGACGGCGCGGGCACAGCTTGCAGCCAAGCAGCGATCGCCCGACCAGCAAGTGCGAACCTTTGCCGCCGATGTAGCCGACCGAGCGCAAGCAGAATCGGCTGTGCAGGGGGCGATCGCCCAGTTGGGCCCACCAGATTGGCTCGTCACCTGCGCTGGAATTGCGCGGCCAGGAGAGTTTCTGGACATTCCCATCGAGGTGTTTGAGCGGACGATGGCCGTGAACTATTTCGGCACGCTGTATTGCATCCGCGCCGCCCTGCCCGCAATGGAGCAGCAGCGGCAAGGGCAGATTGTCTGTGTATCCTCTGGGGCAGGCCTGATCGGACTCTACGGCTACACCGCCTATAGCCCCAGCAAATTTGCCTTGCGAGGGTTGGCCGAGGCTCTGCGCGGCGAACTCAAGCCCAAAGGCATCGGCGTGTCCATCATCTATCCACCCGACACCGACACGCCGCAGCTTGCCGAAGAAAACAAAACCAAGCCCCTGGTGACTCAAAAAATTACTGCCACCGCCAAAACCTGGAGCGCTGATGGGGTTGCCGAGGTGATTTTGGCGGGTGTGCAGCGCCGTGCCTTTGCCATTACTCCTGGCTTTGAAATGGGTGTCTTAAACCGTCTGCATAGCGTGCTGCTGCCCGTGCTGAGCCAATACTTCGACCAAATCACTGCCAAAGTCACAAGCTTGCAATGATTCTATTCCAGCCTGCATCCGACTCACCAGCATCTCGCGTGTCCGTGCGATCGCCCCTCGCCCTGTGGTTGGGCATCAGCCTCCTGTTCGCGCTGTATTACGGCTTGGTTACGATTATCTATGCCTTTAGCCATCCGCTAATCGTGCAGGATGATGTTCGTCAGCACGTCGTCTGGATGCAGCGCTTTACTGACCCAGAACTATTTCCCAATGACTGGATCGCCAATTACTTCCAGTCTGTCGCGCCGCTCGGCTTTAAGGCCGTCTTTGCCGGAGCCGCCAAGCTGGGGTTGCCTGCGCTCACCTTCGTCAAAATTTTGCCGCTGCTGCTCAGCTTGGGCACGACGATCTATCTGTTCTTTATTTTTTTAGAACTGTTTCCCTCGCCCTTTGGCGCATTCCTCAGCACGCTAATTGCCAATCAACTGCTCTGGCTCAATGATGATCTGATTTCCGGTACGCCCAGAGCCTTTGTCTATCCAATTTTCACTGCGTTTTTGTATTACCTGCTGCGGCAATCGCTCTTGCCGTGCGTGTTGGCGCTGGGGCTACAGGGGCTATTTTTTCCACACTTGATGCTGGTTGGCGTGGGCGTGCTAACGGTGGCGCTGGTGAAGTGGCGCGGCAACCGACCGCAACTGTCGCGCGATCGCCGCGATTACATCTTTTGGGTGGCGGGGCTAGGCGTGGCGCTACTGGTGATTTTACCCTTCAGTCGAGCGATGGACTCGCTGGGCAATCCCCTCACCTACGACCTGATGCGCTCCATGCCCGAACATGGGCTGATGGGGCGCAATGAATACTTCGGCGTGCCACCGCTCAACTTTTGGTTTAACGGGCGCAGCGGCATCCGGCTCCAGTTGTTTCCCTCCCTCAGCTTGGTGGGGCTGGCGCTGCCGCTGCTGGGGCTATTCCGGCGGGGATCGCTTCGCGAATCGCGCTTTGCCGCCATGCAGCATCTCACGCCTAAGGTGCGCGTGCTGGTGGATGTGCTGCTCGCGTCGATGGGCTGGTTTGTGCTGGCGCATCTGTTCTTGCCGCGCCTCTATCTGCCCAGCCGTTATAACTATCACAGCTTTCGGATTGTGCTGCCCATTAGCGCGGCGATTGTGTTCACTGTGCTGATCAGTCACCTCTGGCAAAAATTTGGCCCCAAGCTGCGCGGCAAAGTGCCCCTGGCCAAGGGCGATCGCCGAACATTGGGTATCCTCGGATTTCTCGCCGCCGTGGTGACGCTGGTGCCGCTGGTGCCGCCGCTAATCTACGTCCTGCAAAACTGGCAAATCGCCCAAACGCCCGCCATTCATCAGTTTTTGGCAAGCCAGCCAAAGTCTGCGCTGGTCGCCTCGCTGGCCGACGAAGCCGACAACGTGCCCGCCTTTGCGCTGCGGTCTACGCTCGTCGGGCGGGAGTTTGCCCTGGCCTATCACCCCGACTATTACCAGGAGTTGCAGCAGCGGGCGATCGCCCTGTTGCAGTTGCAATACAGCCCCGATCCGCAGGCCCTCCAGCCAGTTATTCAAAAATACGGCATCGACTGGATTTGGGTCGAGGATGCCGCATTTCAGCCCGAATATTTGAAAATGAAAGACTGGCTGGTAAATAGCTCCTTCAGACCCGCCGTAGACGAGGCGATCGCCACTTTAGAACGGGGCGAAACTCCGGCGATTGTTCCCCTGCTCGACCGCTGCACCACCGTCCGCGCTGGGCAATCGCGCCTGCTGGATGCGGCTTGCGTTGAAACTGGGGGCCTCGCAACTCCCTGAAGAAACTGAAGAAACTGCTGAAGTTCTTGTAGAATCTGTGGCGATCGCGCCGAAAGCAAATCCTCTATGCTGATGGCAAGACTGGCGTTTTAGCAGGCAGGCTGGGGAGAGGTGGCGAGATGGCACTGCGGACGATAACCACGGAAAAAGCCAAAATTGCCGAGCTGATTACTACAGCCGATTGGCTCGTGGGCGATCGCCTGCATCAGTCGCTCACCGACGTAGACAAAATCGTGCTAGAGCAGGCCCTCAGCGGCACTAAGCTAAAAGACATTCAGGTGATTGGCTATGCCCAGGGCACGGTGGAGCGCGTGTTTGCCCCACGCCTCTGGAAACTGCTGTCGCAGGCTTGTTTGCAAAAAGTTGGCATCAAAAATCTGCGGCTGATTTTGGAAGATGCCAGCAAGCAGGTTCGCCCAACCGTCCCGTCTCCAGAGTCGAACTTGCCCGCAGACGCGCTCGATCGGATGGCTGAGGGGTCTGCGCTAACCCCGCAGGATTGGCCCGCTGAAGTCGATGCAGGGAGGCGATCGCCCGCTCAGCCGTTTATTTTAGAAAACCTCCCCGCACCCACCAGCACGGCCTTTATCGGGCGGGAGGCAGAGATCGAGCGCCTGCTGCACCTCCTCTCGCCCGACCACGCTGCCCACCTAATTAGCATTGCAGGCATTGGCGGCGTGGGCAAAACCTCGCTGGCGGTCGAGTGTGCGCGGCGCTGTTTGGCAGCCAGCCGCAACCCCCCGGCCCATCCGACCGTGCCGATCTTCAACGCGCTGATTTTTGTGTCGGCCAAGCTGTGCTATTTGCAATCCTTTGGGCTGCTGCAACGGTTTGACCCGAGGCGATCGCTCCAGGACATTTTGCAGCAAATTGCCGACGTGCTGGGCGAAACGGAACTCGCCGGCGCCAGTCTGAATGAGCAAATCCAGATGATTCGGCGATCGCTGCACGGCGGTTCCACCACAACTCATGCGCCACGCCGGACACTGCTGATCATCGACAATCTGGAAACGATGGAAAATCCGCAGATGGTGCTGAGTTTTCTTCACGACCTGCCGCCGTCGGTCAAAAGCCTGGTGACGACCCGCGAACAGTCGGTCTTCGTTCCCGTGCGGCTGGTGGCGATGCCTGCTGACGAGGCGCTGAGCCTGATTCAGCACGAGGCTCAGGAAAAAGATGTCGTGCTGAATCCCACAGAACGGCGGGCCCTGCTGCGGGCGACGGGTGGTCTGCCCGTGGCGATACACTATGCCATTGGGCAGCTTGCCAACGGGTTTGACCTGGCGACGGTGTTGCAGGGAATGTCGAACCCCACGGGCGACGTGGCCCGCTTTTGCTTTGAGACGACGGTCAACGGTTTGCGCGGTCAACCCGCCCATCTCCTGCTGATGGCATTAGCCCTGTTTCCCACGCCAGCCTTGCGCGAGACCCTGTTTCAGGTGGCAGATCCGTCGGCCCCGCCCGATGTGCTGCAATCAGCGCTGGCGCAGCTTTGTCAACTGTCGCTGGTCAATCAGCCGGATCATCGCTACGGAATGCTGCCGCTGACCCAAGAGTATGCGTTGGCGGAGCTAAAGGCGCATCCCGACTTTGCCCAGACAGCGCGGCGGCGGTGGGTAGACTGGGCGCTGCAATTTTCTGCGGACTACGCAGACCAGGAAGTGAAAACCTGGCACCTGTCGTTTGATGGGCTGCAAGAGGAATGGCAAAACCTGCGGGCGATCGCCGACTTTTGCATGACCGAGGGCTGGTATGACGACCTACTGCGGCTTTGGAACCACATCAAAGCCTATACCTACAGCATGGGGCGACGCAGAGGACGGACGGACTATTGGGGCGATCGCCTGCGCTGGACAGAATGGCTGATTGCCCAGGCAACCCAGCGCAGCGAGTGGAAAACATCCGCCGAAGTGATGCTCGATCGCGCCTGGACGCTCACCGCCACCCGCAAGCCCAGAGCGCTAGAAGAAGCAGAGCAACTGTTTGAGCAAATTCAAACCCTGCGCGACTATCAAGACCAGTCGTTTCAGACAGAATGGGCGAAGAAACTCTCCGTTTTGCGAATGGAACAGCGCCAGTTTGACGAAGCGCATCAATTGCTCGATGAAGCAGAAGCCTTGCTCAATCCAGCCGACTGGCCAGCCGGAAAGTACGCCCGACAGCAGGTGCAGCTCCACTACTATCGCGGCATGACCCATTTCAAAGCCGACCAGATTGCCGCCGCAAAACAAGCCTTTGAAACCGCCCGCGCCCAGGCCCGCGATGTCGGCTGGGAACGCGCCGTCCGCATGACGGAAAACTGGCTAGCCGACATCGCCGTGCGCGAAGGCAAGCTCGACGATGCGGAGCAGCTTTTGGTGGAAGGGCTGCGGGTGGCAGAGCAGCAGGACGACCCCACCCGCAGCGCCTACGTGAAACGCTCCTTTGCCGAGCTGGTGCAGGCGCGGGGCAACCCGTCCGAAGCGCAGCGCTGGGCGCGAGAAGCCCTGACGCTGTTTGAACAGCTTGGAATGCCCTACGAAGCCGAAGAAACACAGACGTTTTTGAACGGCTTGTGATTTGAATGGCTTGTCAGGGCGATCGCCTGAACTCGTTTGACTGATCGTTCGACTTTTCGCTAAAAATTTAGCCCATTTCTAAATCCGATTTGCCCTGAGCCTTGCAAGGCGGTAAACATCAATAAACCCCCTGCATGAAAGCATTACCGTAGAATTGCAGCGTGCGCCCGCCGACCCGCAGCGGAGTCCAGTGATTACAACGGAGCTTTAGGAGGAGAGAGGGGAGAGGGGTGGAAAAAGGAAGAACGAAAAAGGAAGAACGAAAAAGGAAGAACGAAAAAGGAA
>JBDNCP010000140.1:0-12449 GCA_046719575.1 Cyanobacteriota bacterium | reverse complement strand
TGGCGATCGCAGATTTGCAGGTCATCCAACCAGTTGCGGAGGGGCTGGAGCCAAGAGGGGCGATCGCTACCTTGATGAAGAGAGGATGAGGTGTTCATAGGACTCACGGGTTCGATGCAGTTCTCTACTGATTACTTCTCAGTCCAACCAGCAAATTTCACGCAGCATTCAGTAAGGAATGATGAACTTTTCTGAGAAATGCTGATCCGATTGCGGGAAGCGGCTCTGAAAGCATCTCTGAAAGAGATTTTTTGCCATCAGATGATGCACATACCTCAAGCTTAGAAAGCTCAGTTGGGGGATCAATGAAGGAATTAAGAAGCTCCCTGACAATTGACTAAAGCTGAGATGAATTTGTTGCGCTTGGCCAGCCATCAAAGCCAAAAACCCACCAACCTTTTGGATTGGTGGGTCGAGGTTGCTTTTTGGCGGGTCGAGCTAGCCTTGGCGCAAGCCTACGTCGAGCTACCCACGCCAGCATCAGGCAATTTGGTATTGGGCAATTTGGTGCTGAGGGCGCGTTCGCGGTCGAGCCGTCGCTTGCGGGCATAGAGTTGGATGGCAGCCGCAAAAGCAATCAGCATTCCCACCACGCCATAGGCGGCAATATCCGTTGGCAGGTTGTTCTTAAACACCGCCAGCATTACCACCAAGATAAATAGAATTGTGGGAATTTCGTTGAACCAGCGAAACTGTTGCCCGGTCATTTTGCACTCGTCGGCCGCCAGTTTTTTCATCAGCCGCTTGCAGTAGTAGTGATAGCCGATGAGCAAAACGACAAGGGCGAGCTTGGCATGTAGCCAGGGTTCTTTGAGGACTTCGGGTTCTGTGGTGATGAGGGCGATCGCCATCGCCACGGTCAACAGCATAGCTGGGGTCATGATAATGCTGTAGAGCCGCTTCTCCATGATCTGATACTGATTTTTGAGAATGCTCTGGGCAGGTTCAGGCTGTTCATACGCCTCAGCGTGATACACAAACAAGCGCGGCAGGTAAAACAGCCCCGCAAACCACGCCACAATGCCCACAATATGAAAGGCCTTAAACCAAAAATAATTCATCTAAAATCTCTTTCCACAGCGTCAAAGTCGTGCCAGCCTGATCATATCAAGCAGTCTTGGGGCTAGGGCTGACCCACTTTAGATTTCTTGAAATTTGCCGCATAAAATTCTGATTGCTGAGTAGATGGACACAAGCAAACATAAAATAAACAGGACTTACGCACCTGCGATGAATTTTTTGGATTTCGGACTATTTCTCGCGGGCTGCACCCGCGAGAAATAGTCCAACTGCGTAAGCCCTAATAAACATAAAACTAAGAACCCTGCACCGCCCGCGTAGGGTTTGGGATCTGCTCTGAATTTGGTCTACTTAATCATCTTGCACCTAGTGATCTGCAACTGATGCCCATGTTGCCGTAGGAGCGGTTAATGGTCATGAATCTGCTGAATCAGAAGGGCGATCGCCACCTGAGGCAGTAGCGCTTCAAACACCCTTCAGGCCACAGCTTATAGAGACTAATGAAGCATCTGATATGCCTTCTATATGCCTTCTATTGAGGCAGTAGCGCTTCAAACACCCTTCAGGCCACAGTACCCCAGGTCAGGAGAGTAGCAGCATCCGTTGAAAGATAGTCCCAAGGGATCAGGATGAATGCAACCAAAAACAGGACGTGACCGCGCTTCTCCAGCGTCGTTAAGTCCAGGATGACCTATAAAGACGGACACCGTTTGCCAAGGAATGGTGCTGAGGCAGGGGCGACCCTTGAGCCTTGAGGAATAGCGCTAGTAGTGCGTCTAGGCTTTCGCGCTGGTCGGGACTGGCATCCCGTCAAGCAACTGGTAAATGTAGAGCTTGGGCGTGGGTAAGTCAGATTCCAAAACTTCAGATTCCAAAACCACAGAACCGGATCTTTCACATCCAGCGGCAGACCAAATGCTACTCCTCAACATCTTTGATGCGCGTCTTACGCTCCACAATTTCCTTTAGCACCAGCGTCACCACAGCCAAAAACGCCAGCAAGACGGCTGCGGAGTAGGCTTCAGGCGTTTTGTACTGTTTATAGGCCTCTTCTACGTACAGCGGCAGGGTTTGGGTTTTGCCAATGATATTACCCGACACCACCGACACCGCGCCAAACTCGCCCATCGCCCGCGCATTAGTGAGAATCAAGCCATACAGCAAGCCCCAGCGGATATTGGGCAGCGTCACCCGCCAAAAAGTCTGCCAGTCGCTTGCGCCCAGGGTCTTCGCCGCTTCTTCCTGGTCAGTTCCCGCTTCCTCTAGCACGGGAATCACCTCCCGCGCCACAAACGGCATCGTTACAAACATGGTCGCCAGCACCATCCCCGGCACTGCAAAGATAATCCTGATGTCGTTGGACTGGAGCCACGGGCCAAACCAGCCGTTGCGTCCGTACAGCAGCACAATCATCAGACCCGCCACCACCGGCGACACCGCAAAGGGAATGTCAATAATGCTCAGCAGCAGCGTGCGGCCGGGGAACTGATGACGGGCGATCGCCCAGGCCGCGCAGAGACCGAAGATCGTGTTAATGGGGAGGGCGATCGCCGTAATTAATAGTGTCAGCTTCACGGCATTCAAAAACGGCGGCGACACCAAGTTAGAGAAGAACGGCCCCAGCCCATCGCGAAACGCCTGCACAAACACATTCAGTGCCGGAATAAACAAGATCAACGCCAGATATAGCACCGCAATGCCAATTAGCACCCACTTCACCCATGCCCCCCGACTGCGAGGCGCAATCCTGCGACCCGATGAGGCATCTGGCGCATTAAACAGTTCTGCATCAGTCCGCATAGCGTCTCCCCCAAGCTTGCAGCACGTTAATCACCAGCAGCATCAGCAGCGAAATCAGCAGCAGCACCGTGCCAATCACCGTTGCTCCGGCATAGTCATATTGCTCTAGCCGTTGAAACACCAGCACTGGCGCAATCAAGTCCTGAAACGGCACGTTGCCCGCCACGATCACCGTCGAGCCATATTCGCCCACCGCCCGCGAAAAGCCCAGCGCCACCCCAGTCAGAATAGCCGGAATCAGCGGCGGCAGTAGCACCCGCCAAAAAGTCTGCCAAGACGACGCGCCCAGACACCAGGCCGCCTCTTCGACTTCTTTTTCCATCTCTTGCAACACGGGCTGGAGCGTCCGCACCACAAACGGCAGCGAGATAAACACCATCGCCACAAACACGCCCAGGCGCGTAAAGGCAATCTTGATGCCGAAGGGGGCAAACAGAGAGCCGATCCAGCCGGTATCGCTATAGACTGTGGCCAGCGTTAGCCCAGCGACGGCAGTTGGCAAGGCAAAGGGTAGATCTATGGCTGCGTCGATGATCCGCTTGCCAGGAAAGTCGTAGCGCACAAACACCCAGGCAATGATCGTGCCAAACACGCCGTTTAGTAGCGCCGCTGCAAGGGACGTGCCAAAGGTAACGTTGTAGGTCGAAAGGGCGACATCGCTGGTGGCAATTTGCCAAAACTGGGCAGGGCCGACTGTGCTGGCGCTAAGCAGCATGGCGATCGCGGGTAGAAACAGCATAACGGTCAGGTAAACCCAGGTGACACGCCAGGGCCAGGACAGGTGCATGAGACGCTGCCACAGGGGGCGATCGCCCTTCGTGGATTGATCACTGACAGGAGAAGCAGTCATAGAGCTATCGCAGTTAAAAACTAGATAAAAGACCAGTGAAAGACAGTCAGAAAAAGCTACCGCGTTGGCCTTCTCCCGCCCATCTGCGCCTGAATCTGATCAAACACGGCACCGTCGTCAAAGAACTGGGTCTGAACCTGGGACCAGCCGCCCAAGTCCGCCACAGTAAACAGCCTATCGACCTTACCAAACTGATCGGCGTATTGGGCAGCTACGGTTGGATCGACCGGGCGAAAGCCAACCTTGGCAAATTCTGCCTGGGCTGCTGGCGTGAAAAGGAATTCCACGAAGGCTTCTACCACGTCCCGCGTACCCCGCTTGTCCACCACGGCATCGACAATCGCCACGGGATTCTCGATCGAGATATTGATGCGAGGCACTATATAGGACAGAGACTCCCCCCGCTTTTTGGCCAGTAGCACTTCGTTTTCGTAGTTAATCAGCACGTCGCCCTGTCCCTGCCGCAAAAAGCCATCGGTTGCTTCTCGCGCATCACGCGCCAGCACGGGAGCATTCTGATAAAGCTGGGTGGTCAGCGCCAGTGCTTGCTCCGCTGTTCCTCCAGTCTGGGTCACTGCGCCCCAGGCTGCCAAAAAATTCCAGCGAGCGGCACCGGAGGTTTTGGGATTTGCAGTCACGATTCGCACGCCCGGTTGGGTCAAGTCTTGCCAGGTCTGGATGTTTTTGGGGTTGCCGTCTCGCGTGACGAACACGGGCACGGATCGATGCACGATGGACTGGTTTGGCAGTTCTTGCTCCCAGCCTGGTTCAATCAAGCCCGCTTTTTCGATTTTCTGGACATCCAGCGCCATCGCCAGCGCCACTACGTCGGCCTCTAGCCCGTCGATCACTGCTCTTGCCTGGGGGCCAGAGCCGCCGTAGCTCTGAAAGATGGAAACCTCTTGCCCGGTTTCGGCTTTCCATTTGGCAGCGAACTGCGGGATGATTTTGTCGTAAGCAGGCTGGGTGACAGCAAAGGAAACTAGCGTGAAATTGATTCGCTGCGGGACGGTGGTGGCAGACCCAAGGCCCAGCGGGCTGTTGGGGCTGCAAGCGGCGATCGCCATGCTCACGCCCAGCCCAGCTAGGGCCAGCGCTAGAAATGATCGGGGCGATCGCAGTCCAAAATGGGCAAACATCGACTTCTCCAGCGTTTGATGCAGTATCAGGCTAATATCAGGCTTTAGAAAAAAGCATGGCTGCCTTCAAGCTACCTGGAGAGCCATCATACACCAGAAGCACCATTCAATCTACGGTTTTCAAATCGAGATACGAGGGTTTTTTGGACACGGCAATAGAGATGCAAAAACGGGCAGATATCGGAGAACTCCGCATCTGCCCGCTTAAACGGATTTGCAATTGATGGGCGATCGCCCGCCTGGTTTAGCTGCGGATGTGGGTTTTGCGCCGCTGCGCTAGCCCAAGATGGTCAAAAGCTGACTACTTGCCAAAGCCGCGCCCGCGAGATGCAGTGGGCAAACAGACACAAGCCTCGATTTGCTCTAACAGCGTTTCACGATCCAGGTTTTGCCCAATTAGCACAAGCTGGTTTTTGGGCTGCCCTTTCCACTCGCTGTCGTCCAGCGTGAAGCGCTTGCCGCTGAGGTGAAAGATATGGCGCTTGGGGCTTTCGTCAAACCAGAGGATGCCCTTGGCGCGGAAGACGTTAGCAGGCATCTGGTTGTCGAGGAAGTGTTGGAACCGCTTGATGGCAAAGGGGCGATCGCTCTGAAACGACACCGAGGTAAAGCCATCGACCTCCAGGTGATTGGAATGGTAGTGATGGTTGTGGTCGTGGTCATGATCGTGGTCATGATCGTGGGCGCAATGCCCGTGGTCATGATCGCAGGCGGAATGATCGTGAGGATCATCATGGGCAGGATGATCGTGCGCGTGATCGTGCGCGTGGTCGTGGTCATGCGCGTGATCGTGACTTTTCTCTTCAGGCTTGAAGTATTGGCTGGATTCAAACAGCCCGACGCTGAGGATCAGCGGCAGCGGCACTTGGGCATTGGTCGTGCGGAGGATGCGTGCGCCTTCCTTGACATCGCGAATTTTGATTTCTAGCGCGTCCAGGTCGGCTTCATCCACCAGATCGCACTTGTTGAGCAAGATAATGTCGCCGTAGGCAATTTGGTTGTGGGCGGCCTCGCTGTTAAACAGATCCAGGCTGTAGTTGGCAGCATCTACCACCGTCACAATCGAGTCGAGCCGGGTCAAGTCGCGCAGTTCTGTGCCCAAAAAGGTGAGGGCGACGGGCAACGGGTCGGCCAGTCCGGTGGTTTCCACCACGAGGTAATCGATCTTGTCTTGCCGCTCCAGGATTTTGTAGACCGCTTCTAGCAGGTCATTATTAATCGTGCAGCAGATGCAGCCGTTGCTCAGTTCTACCATGCTGTCGTCGCCGTCGGTCGCCACGATCAGCTCGTTGTCGATGCCAATTTCGCCAAATTCGTTGACCAGCACAGCGGTTTTTAGCCCCTGCTGGTTGGTCAAGATGTGGTTCAGGAGAGTGGTTTTGCCGCTGCCCAAAAAGCCCGTGATGATGGTGACTGGAAGACCCTGCTTGGTGTCGTCCATGAGGGCGATCGCTTGCGGTGTGTCAGCAGTTTGCATAGCGTGATTGGGAGAGGGTGAACAGGGATGGGTTAGAAAATATCTTTAAATGTCGTTCGGAAGGAATATCGCCCTGACCCTGGAGCCTGCCGTATGCTGCTAGATTAAGCAGGATTCAGGCGAGAGATGGGTGACAAGTCTCAATGATGGAGGCAGGTGCGCGATATCTCAGGGCGCAATTGCACATTCTATTATTGCCGATTTCTCCACCAATCGACTGCGCTATGGATAGGGAGGGTGGGACTGCCGTGAATCGGGAAGATCAGTCAATTCAACCGCTGTGGACGCAGTTGAACAATGCCAAGCTGCTGCGCTATCTGCTGCTGCTGCTGCTGGGCTGGGCGATCGCCCAGGTGCTGGCCTATTTTTCCTCGGTGATTGTCATCTTCACCTTTGCGGCAATTGTGGCATTTTTGCTGAGCTATCCCATGCGTTGGCTCCAGCGTTGGCTGCCTCGTCCGGCGGCCGCGGTGATAGTGTTTTTGCTGAGTCTCTTGCTGCTGGCGGGGTTTGTGTTTACGATTGGCTCGGCGGTGCTGTCGCAGGGGCAGGCGCTTTTGGCTCAGGCTCCGGGGATTGCGGCGGTGTTGCTCAAGTCGCTGGAGCAGGTGGAAGAGTTTTTGCAGCGGTTTAATCTTCAGGCAGATTTTTCGGCATTGGAAGATCTGCTGCAATCCCAAACCCTAGAAGCTGCGAAAACCTCTCTGACGGGGCTGCAAGTGCTGCTGCAACGGCTGCTGGATTTGCTGCTGATTGGCATTGTCAGCTTTTTTATGCTGCTGGATGGCGATCGCCTCTGGCGATGGGTGGTGTGTCGATTTCCAGACTCGCTCCAGCCCCGACTAACGGATGCGGTGCAGCAAAACCTGCTGGGCTTTTTTTGGGGACGGTTTCTGCTGTCGCTGTTTTTTGCGCTGTCGTGCCTGGTAATTTTTGTGCTGGTGGGTGCGCCCTACGCACTGCTGCTGGCGGCGATCGCCGGCTTTTTTGACCTGATTCCCGGCATCGGCGCAACGCTGGGCATCAGCCTTATCTGCCTGATCCTTTTGCCTCAGGGCATTTGGCTCAGCCTGCTGATTTTGGTCTGCTGCGTGCTGCTGCAACAGGTGGAGGAAAACCTGCTGATGCCCAAGATCATGCAGGGGTCGATCAACATGAACCCGGTGGTGATGTTTCTGGCGCTGCTGGTGGGCGTGCGCGTGGCGGGGCTGCTGGGGCTGTTTTTGGCGATTCCGGTGGCGGGTGTGCTGATTAGTCTGTTTGATGTGGAGGCGCTGCGGGCCAAACACGAGTAGCAGAACCCCTGGCAGCCATCATGCGGGCACTTCTACCCGCTCTGTACCCGCCAGCCCGAATGCGGCGTGAACCGCTTGCAGGGCGCGGATGCCGTCTTCTTCTGACACGACGCAGCTAATCTTGATCTCCGATGTGGCGATCATCTGAATGTTGATTTGCTCCTGCGACAGCGACTCAAACATGCGGGCGGCGATGCCGGGGCGACCCACCATGCCCATGCCGACGATGCTGACTTTGGCGATCGCCCGATTCACCACAATCTCGCCGCAGCCTAGGTCGGGGTTGGCCGCTTCTAGCGCAGCTTTGGCAGCCTCTACGTCGCTTTTTGCCACAGTAAAGGCGATGTCTCGCGTCACCACGCCCTCGACCAATCGGCAGCGCTGCGACTGGATAATCATGTCTACGCTGATGTTGTGGTCGGCTAGCAAGCGGAATAGACGAGCGGCCATGCCAGGGCGATCGGGCACATGGCGAATGGCAAGCTGCGCTTGGTTGCGGTCGAGGGCGGCTCCGCGCACGGGCGGTGCGTCAGCATAGGCAAGGGATTTTTGCGTCTGGTTAACGGGTGAAGAGGTGACTTCGAAGGCGCTGCACAAAGCGGTTATGGCGCGATCGCACTCTTCGGCACGAATAGCGCAGCTTACCTGCACTTCGGAAGTAGAAATCATTTCGATATTCACGCCTGCGGCCGCCAGCGTTTCAAACATTTGCGCCGCCACGCCAGGGCGACCGATCATGCCCGCACCAGAAATGCTGACTTTGGCCATGTCGCGCTCCACCATTACTTCGGCTTCGCCGGAGGTGGGCGACGGGTCATAGCGCAGGGCGGGGGCGATCGCCGCTGCCACGGCTTCGGCTCGATTCAGCGAGTTGCGCGTCACGGTGAAGGCGATGTCGTTGCTGTTGCCTTCATGAATCGACTGGATAATCAGGTCTACGTCCAGAGCTTGCGAGGCGATTTCACCAAACAGGCGGGCGGCGATGCCAGGGCGATCGGGCACGCGCAGCAGGGCGACTTTGGCTTGGTCGGTGTCAAACTCGACGGCATCGACGGGATGGGCGATTTCTAGCCCTTCGAGCGATCGTGGCTGGGGCAGGGGCGAAATGACGCGAGTGCCCGGATCATCCGTCCAGCTAGAGCGCACCACCAGCGTTACGCCGTAGTTGCGGGCAATTTCCACCGAGCGGGGATGCAGCACCTTTGCCCCCAGGCTGGCCAGTTCCAGCATTTCGTCGCTGGTAATTTCGTCCATCAGTTGCGCGTCGGGCACCAGGCGCGGGTCGGCAGTCAGGATGCCCGGTACGTCGGTGTAGATTTCGCAGGCATCGGCCCGCAGAGCAGCCGCCAGCGCCACAGCAGAGGTGTCGGAGCCGCCGCGCCCCAGCGTGGTGATTTCCAGATCTTCGCTATCAGTAATGCCCTGAAAGCCTGCGACGACGACGACTTCGCCTTTTTGCAAATGCCGCTCTAGGCGATCGGTCTCAATTCGCAAGATGCGGGCGCGGGAGTGGATTGACTCGGTGACGATGCCGACCTGTGCGCCTGTGAGGGAGATGGCGGGCTGGCCGAGTTCCTGAAGCGCCATGCTGAGGAGGGCGATCGACACCTGCTCGCCCGTCGAGAGCAGCATGTCCATTTCGCGGCGGCTGGGGTTGCTGGAAATTTCTGCCGCTAGTTTCACCAGTCCGTCGGTAGTTTTGCCCATGGCCGACACGACCACCACGACCGAGTTTCCAGCGCAAACGGTCTGCTTGACGCGCTGCGCGACGGCCTGAATCCGCTCGACTGTGCCAACTGATGTCCCGCCGTATTTCTGAACGATTAACGCCATAGCCCTCGCTGCACCGCCCGCTCTGTGATCCCCGACGCGGATGAAGCTATGGGCCAAAAATCACAGGAGGCGCAAATGTATTTACCCCATCAAAGGTATCAGACGAGAGGGGCAACGGGTAAGAGAATCGTGGGGTTGGCAGGCGGCTTGTTATTAAACTTTGAAATTGCTCCCAGAAAAGGCGCGGGTTTACTGAACCCTCTTTTTGGCGCTGCTAGTTAGGGAACGGGGACGCTGGCGGTTTGGTCGAGCAGCCACCAGAGTTCGCCCTTGGGTTGGATCAGGCGGGCGGGGTAGGTGTCAGCATCGCCTTGGGGGGCGAAGATCTGGGTGAGGGCAGGGCGTTTGTTGGCTCCGGCAACGAGGAAGATGACACAGCGGGCGTGATTGATCAGGGGGGCGGTGAAGGTGATGCGGGGCTGGCCGTCTTTGTTGCCGACGGTAATCAGGCGATCGCCCACTTTGAGCGCATCGGTGTGGGGAAACAGCGAGGCGGTGTGGCCGTCGTCGCCAATGCCCAGCAGCACGACATCTAGCGCCGGAAATTCTCCGGGCGCGAGTTGAAAGACGTGCTGCAAGTGCTGTTCGTGCAGGTCGGCGGCGGCGGCGGGGTCGGCGGGAGTGGTGTCCATGGGGTGAAGGTTGGCGGCGGGAATGGGCACCTTGTCAAGCCAGGCGCGGCGAGCCATGCCTTCGTTGCTGTCGGGATGGTCGGGCGGGACGTAGCGCTCGTCACCCCAAAAGACCTGAATTTTGTCCCACGGGAGGGGCTGCTGGGCGATCGCCTCATACAGGGGTTTTGGCGTGCTGCCGCCTGCTAGCGCGATGGAAAAGTGTCCGCGCTGGGCGATCGCCGTTTCCGCCCGCTCCAAAATCAGCGCCAGCGCCCGGTTCACGATTCCCGCCACGTCTGGCAATACTTCAACCTGTCGATTCATGCGTCCCCCCGCTTACACCACAGCGTGTCACAACTTTGACCAGCGTATCGGCACAAGTCAAACAGCCTGGCAGAACCGCTATTTTTTTTCAGACTTGCATCCTGTTTAGTGTTTAATTGACCGATGGGTACCTGTGCAATGCGCCTCATGTTCCAGGCTTCAGTTCAGAAAATTTCAGTTCAGCAAATTTCGGCTCGACTGCGCTTACCCAAGACCAGATCTCGTTCTTGTTATGAATTCACCTGTAAAAAACACTTGTGGAAACTCACTCCAGGCTAATGCCGACGGGTCGGTTTCGTTCAACCTTAATTTTGTGAATCCCAATAAGTAGTCATGACATCGATTAAACCTGCTGGCCGCATCGCTGCTCCGCTGGCTTCTCGCATTCTGAAAACGGTTGGAATCATCATCACGCTCTCCGCACTGATCGACTTCTTTATTCTGCCGATTCCCTATCGACTGCTTGATCGCCAATGGCAGCTTGCATTTACCACCCAGTTTGTGGATCGGGGTATTGTGCCGCTGGTGGGGCTGGCGCTGTTGTTTGCGGGATACTGGATCGACAACGCCGTAGGGGCGATCGATGAGCGGCGATCGGGGCGAACTCGCGATCTGCGGTTTTGGGCGCTGCTGCTGGCCAGCCTGCTGGGGCTGATCTATGTCCTGCTTTTCCCGCTACATCTGAATAACCTGCGGCTCAACAATGCTGCTGCCCAGGAGCAGATTAACCAGGAAGCCGAACAGGCCGAAGGGCGGCTGGATCAAAGCCTAGCGACGGCGTTGCAGCAGCAGCGGGCCCAGATTGCTCAACTGCTCAATGCCAGCGACGAGCAGATCGAGCAGGCGGTGCGGGCAAACCAGATTAACCAAGAGCAGGCCAACCAAATTCGAGAGTTTAAGCAAAACCCAGAGCGGCTGGAGCCGTTTTTGCAGGAGCGGGTCCAGGAACTCCGCACGCGGGGGCAGACCGAAATCCGCACGCGCAAGGAAGATGCTCAGGCAACCGCTCGCACAGAATCTATCAAGTCGGGGCTGCGAATTGGGCTGGGTAGTCTGGTGCTGGCGGTGGGCTACATCATTATCGGCTGGACAGGGCTAAAATCGCTGGATTAGCGGTTTCACAGCGGCGCATCTAGCAGCGCATCTCAACGAATCTAGATGTTTTCAATTTATATCCTCACCCACAACGAAGAGATTGACATCGCTGCCTGTTTGGAGTCGGCGCTACTGTCGGACGATGTGGTGGTGGTGGATTCCTGTAGTGGCGATCGCACGCTGGCGATCGCCGCTGAGTTTGCCGAGCGCCATCCCGTTCGCATCGTGCAGCACGCCTTCGAGAGCCACGGCAAACAGCGCACCTGGATGCTGGAGTCGATCCCGCCAAAGCATCCCTGGATTTACATCCTGGAGGCAGATGAGCGGATGACTCCGGCGCTGTTTCAGGAGTGTTGTCGGGTGATTCAGTCTGACGAGCGCGTGGGCTACTACGTCGCGGAGCGGGTCATGTTTATGAACCGCTGGATTCGCCACAGCACGCAATATCCCCGCTATCAACTCCGGCTGCTGCGCCACGGCAAGGTCTGGTTCGATGATTACGGCCATGCCGAGCGCGAGGTCTGCGACGGGCCCACGGGCTTTTTGCATGAAACCTATCCGCATTACACCTGTAGCAAGGGCTTTAGCCGCTGGATTGACAAGCACAACCGCTATTCTTCGGACGAAGCGGCGGAAACCGTGCGCCAGTTGCAGCAGGGAAGTGTGAACTGGCGATCGCTCCTCTGGGGCGCTTCAGAAGTGGAGCGTCGCCGCGCCCTCAAGGATTTGTCCCATCGACTGCCGGGCCGCCCGCTGCTGCGGTTTCTCTATATGTATTTTGGGCTGGGCGGCTGGCGCGATGGCGGGCCCGGCTTTACCTGGTGCGTTCTACAAGCCTTTTACGAATACCTGATCCTGCTCAAGGTGTGGGAATTGCAGCAGGGAACCACGCCGCTATCGGCTACCTCAGAAGCGGTCGAACTGGACGCTGCCAAATTTCCAGACAGGACGCAGGCAACCGCCATCGAGGCGGGCGATCGCCCCTCGCCAACGGCGTAACTC
>JBDNCP010000014.1:0-47325 GCA_046719575.1 Cyanobacteriota bacterium | reverse complement strand
AGTCGCTGGAACAGACATGGGAATTAATCTTTCCAATGCGTTTTGTCTTAGTCTAGCGAAGAAGGTTTGTAGGGAAGATCAAGGGCAGGGCGATCGCCCCAAACCCGCCAGCAAGCCGCTAGCCTTAGATCAGGAAGGCGTGTTGAGAGAAAGCGATAAGGCGGAGCCGATGACGCGATGAGGCGATGACGAGCGAGCGCCCCCTTACCCACCCACCCCCTCACCTTGTTCGGCGAAGCTCACGAGCCGCCATCACCCACCCACCCACCCCACCCACCCTCTACTCCCTTGCCGTGTCTACTCCCGAAGCACTCCGCCAGTTACTTAACGCCGTTGCCCAGGGCCAGGTCAGCCCTGACATGGCACTCGAAAAGCTGAAATACTTCGACTTTGAACCCGTCGAAGACTTTGCCAAAATCGACCACCATCGGGCGCTGCGGACGGGCTTTCCTGAAGCCATCTGGGGCCCCGGCAAAACGCCAGAGCAAATCGCCCAGATCATGCAAACCATGCGCCAGCGCAGCCGGGTGGTGATGGCGACGCGCATCGAGCCAGCGGTGTATGACCAAGTGCGATTGCTCGTGCCAGACGTGGTGTATTACTCGATGGCGCGAATTTGTGCGATCGCCCCCCTCACGCTTACCCCCATGTATCCTGGCACGATTACACTGCTGTCGGCGGGTACAGCCGATCTGCCCGTCGCTGAGGAAGCGGCGATCACTGCGGAACTTGCGGGTTTCCGCGTGCAGCGGCTGTGGGACGTGGGTGTGGCGGGCATCCATCGGCTGCTGAACAATCGCCACTTTGTGCAAACGGCAGACGTGCTGATTGTGGTCGCAGGCATGGAGGGTGCGCTGCCCAGCGTTGTAGCAGGTCTGGCAGATTGTCCTGTGATTGCAGTACCCACCAGCATCGGCTATGGGGCTAGCTTCGACGGGCTGGCGGCTCTGCTGACCATGCTCAACTCCTGCGCGGCGGGCATCGGCGTGGTGAACATCGACAATGGCTTTGGGGCGGCGGTGCTGGCAGGGCAAATCCTGCGGACTGCATCACGGATTACAGTTGAATCCAAGCCCCCAAAGGAGTACCCTAGCTAAGTCATCTCCAAGTGCTGCTATGTCTGCTACACCCTGTCATATCCTGATCGAGGGCAGCCCGATTGTCATCTACGCCAGTCGGAATGGCACGCCTGAGCGCCTTCTGCCGATTCTTAAGCCGTTTTTAGAAACCTTTTGGCAAGAGCGGGGGCTGGTGGGCGAGCATGGCGACACGCCTGCTTGCCTAGCCGCGCAGGTGATTGTGCGGTTGGGGTTTGAGTTTTGCGAAGACGATTTCTCGAACCTAAAAGCCAGCACCGAGTTTGATCCGACGGTGGAATATTTATACGAAATTCGGGGCGATCGCACGCTTCACATCTGGGTTGCCGATGAAGCCTATCGACAGCAGCCCCAGCTTGGGCTGGCGGGCTGTCGGGAACTCGTCGAGCAAGCTGCGCCATAGGTTTTGAAAAGAGCTGAGCGGCAGAGGGGTTGAGCCTTTGACCCGTCTATAGCTCGTCCAGCTCGGCCAGCGCCGCCTCCGACAGTTCTGTAATCTCCTCTGAGGTCAGCGAGTCATCGTCTGCCATCAGGTCTGAAAGCACCTGTTCCATTTGCTCTAGGTCTTCTGTCGCATCTATGTTGTGCTTGATTTGGGAAAACACGCGATAGGCATCTAAAGTGGCAGGGTTAACCTCTTGGTGCTGCCCGCTGCCTGGGTTGCGCATATCTACCAAGTTAAATTCGATGTTTTCAGCGTAAATCGCCATCGTAATATCGAAAATCTCAAAAAAGTTGATAACCCAGCGGCACTCGTCCTCTGGATAGGCTTTATAAAATTGCACCAGATTGGCGATACGAGCTTCTAAATGGGTGCGGGCATAGGGGCAAATCAGCACCAGCTTGAGCAGCACGATCACCAGCGTTAGCGGGTTGCCGTCCATCAGCAGTTGTACAAACAGCGGGGAGGGGTCTTGCTGATTTTCAGTGGTCAAATAGCTGATAATGCGGTTCACAGTTCGCAGCAATAGGGCATCGTCGAGCGGCTTGTCGTGGTGGATAACGTAAAGAGCATCCAGCTTTTCAGCCACCTGTGCGTTGAGCGATCGCGCTTGTTCTTTAGAGGCCGACGACAGCACCAGATATTTCTTCAGGCTTTCCTTAAACTCTTGATAGCGGAGTCCCCGTGTTTGGTTTAGGAAAATATGCGCCAAGTTAGCGTAGCTAAAGTTGCCTCGCTTCGCCACAATCATTTTGACTAGGCGCAGCACATCGTCGCCCATCATAGTGGGGTTCTTGGGCTTTAGCGCAGGGATGGTGTTGCTCTGCGATCGCGCTGTATACATCGCCAGCTCAAACTTAAACCGCTCCTTAAGCTGTTTGGATAGGGTGCGGGCAGCGTTGCGCTGTTCGATGGGGTTGTTCAGATCAATGTATTGCGGCACCAGCAGATAGGACGTGTAGCGGTCTGACCAGTGTTTGCGCTGCTCGTCATAGCGCGAGGCAAAGAGCTTTAGCTCTTGAAAGTCTTCGCTTTCTACAAAATTTTTCAGCCAGCCGCGCAGCCGCCGCAGCGTCGGCGACATGGTGGGCTTGTCGAGAATCGGGTCATTGAAAAGCTGCACCAGCCCTCGAATCGACTCATGGTTGCGGCTGAGATCCCAGTTGTTAATCAGGATGTAGCAGGAACGCTTGAGCGTGTTGCGAAACTCGGTTTCCTGGTTGGCAAAAACGATCTCGTAGAGCGAGGGCAGCGTGTGGGAACTAATGGTGTTGACATGGTGAATGAAAAGATGCCGAAACTCTGCCAGCACCTCCTCCGGCGACCACTCCTTCACAATTTCCAGCAGGTAGTTGTAAATGACCTCCTGCGCTTTTGGAATATTCCGCTGAAAACGATTGGCTCGTCCTCGTGGCTGCGGTTGATAGCCCTCGTTCAGTTTTTCCACAACCATCTAAAATGCTCAGTTGAAACTAGAAACTGCGGTTGGCGGGTCTGGTTCTTGAAAATCGAGTGGCGATCGCCCCAATGGGCAAGGGGCGGCTGGGCAAAAAGACTGACGGGTTGTCTACTTCATGGGGAGAATACAAGAGAAGGTATGCGGTTTACGAACAGTGTCACAAGGGTCATCCGTTGTGGTGAGCCAGTCGGGTGAGTCGAGCGATCGCTGTACGGATCTCGTACTGGCGCTATCTGAATCGAGGTTTTACGGCTCTTGGAAGGGCGATCATCGCCAGTCAGCCTAGTAGCCACCACAGCCCAATATTCATCCGCCACCATTGGCTAAAACTGCCGGAACTGCCAGAATTGTCAGAATCTATCGGCG
This sequence comes from Cyanobacteriota bacterium, assembly GCA_046719575.1. Lineage (GTDB taxonomy): Bacteria > Cyanobacteriota > Cyanobacteriia > Elainellales > Elainellaceae > Thermoleptolyngbya. Next base: position 43,961 of record JBDNCP010000014.1, on the reverse strand, counting down.
GCTAGCATCGCCCTATGCAGTGCGCCCTTCTGTTATGCCCATTGATGCATCACCCCCCCTCGCCTGCCCCTGGCGCTTCGCAATTGGAACATGCAGTCCTGGCGGCACGCGAGATGGCTCATAGATTTAGCACGATGTAGCACCCGTTTGAGGGTAAGGGGGAGCGTATAAAGAGCCTTGACGGGGGTTGGAGGACGCGCAAGGCTCCAATTATAGCGAGCCACCCAAGAGGGCTGAAACTGGGCAACTCAGGGAATTCGACAAAAATGATAGAGCTTTGCATACTCTTTACAGAGTTTAACCTGAATCACTCGCTGAGGGGTTCCGCCCATTGTTCTATTTGTCATGCGATGTTTTACTACACTTTGTTTTCTTCTGAGAACTGTTACGCCATCTCTAGACTGATGACCCTCGATTCTGGCGGTTTTTGATACCGTCTGAAGATTCTGAAGATCTATAGATCTATCTATTTATCTATATAGATCTTTCGGATCATCTAGATCTTCGTAGATCTTCAGTGAATTACTCAGAATTGCTCAGCAGGGAATCGCCCACAAGTTAGGTTTGCAAATCCCTTTGGCTGGTTTTTTGTTGTCCTCAAAAAAGTATGAATGTTCCTGATTACACGCTGTCTCTCGTGGGCGATCGCCTGCGTCGGCAGACCCAGCACGACTGCCTGCCTGATTGGCATTACGCAGCGGGCGACCCGGCAGATGTTCTCAATCCCCAAACCTGGAAGACTTGGGGCAAGATTCCGCTGAATGACAAAGGGCACCTTCCCTGGACGAAAGGGCGGCAGGTATTGTGGCTAGCTCAGGAAGTGTTTGTCCCCACCGCGCTGGAGGGCTACCCGCTGGCAGGGCTGACGCTGCGGCTGGCGCTGACTTGGTGGGCGGAGGACGCGCAAATTTTTGTAGATGGGCAGTTGGTGCAGGCGGGCGATCTGTTTGATTGCATGGCGCGGATCGTGTTGCGGGAGCAGGTGCAGCCGGGAGAGCGCATTGCCGTGGCGCTGCGGCTGGTGAGTCCGGGACATGATGACGGGGCGCTGGTGCGATCGCGCTGTTTGTACGAACGCCCCGATTACGGCATGGAGCCGTGCCCAGAGCCAGGTTTCGTCGCCGATGAGCTAGACGTGGTGCAGCACTATGTCGAAACCTTTGCGCCGGAGCAATGGGCGGACCTAGAGCGGGCGATTGCCCCGCTCGACTGGAGCCAACTTGCCAACCAAGCCGCCTTTGACCAGGCACTCTGCGACCTGCGGCAGCGGCTGTTGCCTTTTGGCGAAGGGATTCAGCAGCGACAGATTTCGCTGCTGGGGCACGCGCATCTGGATCTGGCCTGGCTATGGCCCGTGGCAGACACCTGGGACGCAGCCGAGCGCACGTTCAAGTCGGTGTTGCAGCTCCAAACCGAGTTTCCAGAGTTGATCTTTACGCACTCGTCGCCCGCGCTCTACGCCTGGATCGAAGCACATCGTCCGGCGCTGTTCGACGCGATTCGGGCGCAGGTGACAGCGGGGCGCTGGGAAGTGGCCGCTGGGCTGTGGGTAGAACCAGAGCTAAACCTGATCAGCGCCGAGTCGATCGCCCGCCAGATTTTCTACGGCCAGCGCTATGTGCAAGAGAAATTTGGGCGCGTCAGTGCGATCGCCTGGCTACCCGACACTTTTGGCTTTTGCTGGCAGTTGCCACAGTTTTTGCGCCAGGGTGATGTGGAATTTTTCGTCACGCAAAAGCTGCGCTGGAACGACACCAACGAGTTTCCTCACGAAGCCTTTTGGTGGGAAGCGCCCGACGGCAGCCGCATTTTTAGCCTGCACTCTGCGCCCATCGGCGAAGGCATCGACCCGCTCAAGATGGCCCGCTACGCCACCCAGTTTGAGCGCAAAACGGGCTATCCCCATGCCCTCTGGCTGATCGGCGTGGGCGACCACGGCGGCGGCCCAACCCGCGATATGCTGCACTTGGCCCGGCGCTGGGGGCGATCGCCCTTTTTTCCCCGGCTCCAGTTCTCCACCGCGCAGGCCTATTTGGAAGAGGTTAGGGGGCAGGGGGCAGGGAAGAGAGAAGAGAGAAGAGAGAAGAACGAAGAACGAAAAACGGAACCTCTTCGTTCTTCGTTCTTCGTTTTTTCCGCCTCTCGCCCCAACGCCCCATTACTCCCTCTCTCCCTCACTCCCTCTCTCAACACCCCCACATCCCTACACCCCCTCTGGCAAACCGACCTCTACCTTGAATTTCACCGGGGCTGCTACACCACTCATGCGGATCAGAAATGGTGGAACCGCCGCTGCGAGGAGGCGCTGTATGAGGCGGAACTGTGGGCTTCGATGGCGACGCTGGCGCTGGGAATGCCGTATCCGGCGGCGGATCTGGAAGCTGCCTGGAAAAAGGTGTTGTTCAACCAGTTTCACGACATTTTGCCGGGGTCGGCGATTGCCGAAGTGTACGAGGATGCCAATCGGGAGTGGGCGGCGGCGGCGAGTTGTGCTGGGGGGGTGATTGACGAAGCGCTGGGGGCGATCGCCTGTCACGTTGCTCTGCCGCCCGCGCCCCATCCCCAGGCAAAGGCGCTGCTGGTGTTTAATCCGCTGGGTTGGACGCGATCGGAGATGGTGCGGGTGGGGGAGGTGGGGGAAGAACGAAGAAAGAAGAAGGAAGAACGAAAATCGGACTGGCAGGTTCAGCCAAAATCTGAACTCCAAACTCCAAACCCCGACAAGCTAAATTTCGACTGGCAGGTTCGGGGGTTGGATGGGCGGGCGATCGCCGCTCAGTGGGTGCTGAATGAATGTGGTGGCAAGCAGACCTGGGACATTGCGTTTTACGCTGAGAAGGTTCCTGCGCTGGGCTATGCCTGCTTTTGGCTGTGCCCCGCTGAGCCGGAATCTTTGCTAAAGACGCTGCCGCAGCCGCCAGAATCGCCGGAATCGTTTGTGCTGGAAAATGAGCGGCTGCGGGTGACGGTTGACCCGACTACGGGCGATCTGTCTAGCGTGTTCGACAAAATTCACCAGCGCGAGGTGTTGGCGGGTGCAGGCAACCAGCTCCAGGCGTTTCAGGACAGCGGGCAATATTGGGATGCGTGGAATATCGACCCGGCGTATGAAAATCATCCGCTGCCTGCGCCGCAGCTTGAAACGATTCGCTGGGTGAACAATGGGGCGATCGCCCAGGGGATAGAAGTCGTGCGATCGCTCGGCCAGTCCACATTCTGCCAGCGCTACGAGCTACAGTCTGGGTCGTCGCTATTGCAAATTCATACATCGGTCGATTGGCAAGAGCGCCACATTTTGGTGAAGGCGGCGTTTCCGCTCACCCTGACGGCTGATTTTCTGACTTGTGAAATTCCGGGTGGCGCAATTCGGCGGTCGACTCAGCCCGCGAATCCCCTCGAGGCGGCGCAGTGGGAGGTGCCCGCTCTGCGCTGGGCCGACCTGACCAATTCAGATTCGTTGAACGACTCAGTTTATGGTGTGAGTCTGCTCAGCAACGGCAAGCACGGCTACGACAGCCACCCCAGCCAAATTCGCCTGACGCTGCTGCGCGGGGCAACCTGGCCAAACCCCGCCGCTGATCTAGGACATCACGAGTTTACCTACGCGCTGTATGTCCACGCAGGCGACTGGCAAACGGCCGGAACCGTTCGGCGGGGCTATGAGCAAAACCAGCCGCTTCGGGTGCGCGTGGTTGACCCAGTGGCTGCGTCGTCGCCGCCTGCCCTGCCGCCCTGTGCCTCATTGCTCCATCTGGATATAGGCTCTGCCATAGTCAGCGCTTTCAAGCCAGCAGAGGATGGCTCTGGCGAGTGGATTTTGCGGTGCTACGAGTCGCAGGGAAAAGCGGGAGAACTTCGCTTTTCTGAGGAGGGCGTTTCTGAGAGTAGAGCGATCGCCCAAGTCGTTTGCGCTGTTCCCACTAACCTGCTAGAAAACACCAGCACAGCAAAAGAGGCGGGAGGGGCGATCGCCCTCAATCCTTGGCAAATCCTGACCCTCCGCCTGACCCTCCGGCCTACGCTCCAACCCTAGTCTTCGGCCCTAGTCTTTAGCCCTAGTCTTCGTGGTCTTCAAAGGGGTCGTCTAACATTTTGGACGGAGGACCGAAGGAGGTGTAAATCGCGGCTCCAGTGATGCCGATTAGGATCGCGGTAACGGAAATACTAAGAACTGTTGCAGAGTCCATGAGTCGATCCAATTTGTGAGTCACATTCTTATAGAATATTACAAAAGTTAAATTTAATGATTGCTTGCAGGTAACCCATGGCACAACGCACTCGCTTGGGAGATATCCTTCGCCCCTTAAACGCTGAATACGGTAAGGTGGCTCCTGGTTGGGGCACGACCCCACTGATGGGAGTTTTCATGGTGCTGTTTCTCGTTTTTCTGCTGATTATTTTGCAGATTTACAACTCCTCTCTGCTTCTAGAAGATGTGAATGTAGACTGGCGCAGTCTTGGCAGCTAGTCTTAAAATCACGCTCGATTATGAGAAAGCCCCGGTCAACCCAGGGCTTTTTTTGCTCTACAGCCACAGTCACTTTTCTTAGGACGCACGCACGAGGACGCAGTGCTGAGGATACAGATGCACCCAGCACTGTAATCCAGCAAGCCGCTGTGTCAGACCAAATCGCGATCAGTCAGGATTTCGTAGCCTGTTTCGGTCACCAGCACCGTATGCTCGAACTGAGCAGATAGAGCGCGATCGCACGTTACCACCGTCCAGCGATCGCCCAGCACCCGCGTCAGCTTTGATCCCGCGTTCACAATCGGCTCGATCGCCAGCGTCATGCCCGCCCGCAGTTTCACATTCGGCATCTGGTGCGTGCGAAAGTTAAACACCGACGGCTCCTCGTGCAGGTTTCGCCCCACGCCGTGGCCCGTATAATCTTCCACCACGCTAAATCCATTGGCTCTGACGTGATCTTCGATCGCCCCCGCCATATCGAGCAAAAAAGCTCCCGCTTTGACCTGCTCAATGCCTTTATAAAGCGCTTCTTCGGCAACGCGAATCAGCTTTTCGGCCGCAGGCGACACCTTGCCCACCCCAATCGTGATGCAAGAATCGCCGTGAAACCCCTCAAAATATGCGCCCGTGTCCACCTTCAGCACATCGCCCTGGCGGATCGTCTTGCGGCGGCTGGGAATGCCATGCACGACCTCGTTGTTAATGCAGGCGCAAATCGACCCTGGAAACCCGTGATAGCCCTTAAAGCTCGGCGTTGCGCCCATTTCTCGAATGCGCTTTTCGGCATAGGCATCTAGGTCGGCCGTTGTCATCCCCGGCTGCACCATTTCCGAAATTTCCTTCAGCACCGTCGCCACAATCCGCGATGCCTGCCGCATGATGTCGATTTCGCGGGCGGACTTGATTTCGACACTGCGGCTTTGCTTGCGGACGCGGGGCGAGTTGATGGTTTGCGGAATCAGGTCGGTGAGAATGTTCATGAATCGGGAGGTGCAGGGACAGAAATGACTCAAAACGCTTCATCGCTTCATATTCAAAAGCGCTAGAGTCCCTATCTAAGTTACCCTAAGTCTTCCCTATCCGGGGGCAAATCCGATGGGGTTCGCAATTGGGGTTCGCAATTTTCTGCGCTTCGGTCGGTGGCTGGTCAGGTCGCCGCCGCCGCGACAATCTCCTGGAGCCGTTCGCGAAACTCGCCCTTGGGATGTGCGCCTTTTACTTCACCCAAAATTTTGAATTCGCTTTCAGGATTCTGGCAAATGATGTAAGTCGGCCAGCCCATGCCTTCCTTATCGGGATACTGCGCCAGGAGGATCTTTCGGTATTTGCGGTAGGTGGCGGTGTCCTGCATCTTTACATCGACAAACTCCAGACCCAATTCTGCTGCCACCTTCTGGTCATAGAATGACATTTTGTGGCAAAGGCCGCAGTCTTCGGAGGAGAACTTGATCACCGTTGGGTTCATGACAAAGATTCACCAAATGCTTATGTGAAGAATGTGACTAATAGCCTTGCAGGCTGGCCCAATTTTTGAAAAGTGTTTGCAATGGATTGTCACGTCTGGGCGAGGGTCGGGGGTGAGTGAATTGGCGCGATCGCCCCATTGCCTGAAAAAATCACCAATCTAAAATCACCAATCTAAAATCGCCAATCCAAAATCCAAAATCACCCAACTCCACCCAACGCCGACTAGCGCAGCAGCGGCGATGCCCGGAGAAACTGCCCCCGGCGGTTGACATAGCGCCACTGATTGCCGAGCTTTACGCTGGCCCAGCCCTCCGAAAAAGCAGCGGCATCGTCGAATTGGGGTTCGATGACCCAGGCTCCGGCGGGGTCGATGTAGCCGTAGCGGGTGCCCTGTTTGACAGCGGCCAGCCCTTCGGAAAAGTCGGCGGCATAGTCAAACTGGGTGGCGATCGCCATTTGTCCCTGGCGGTCTACATAACCCCACTTTGCACCCACCAGCACCGCCGCCCGCCCTTCAGAAAAGTCTGATGCAAAGCTAAATTGAGGGGCGATCGCCAAGTTACCCTGCAAGTCGATAAAGCCCCAGTCGCTCCCCTGCCGCACCCGCGCCCGCCCGTCTGTAAACCGAAACGCCCCGTCAAACTGCGGCTCAATCACCAGTGCCCCGGTCGGGTCAATGTAGCCCCAGCGGCCGCCCTGCCGCACCGCGGCCCGCCCCTGAGACAATCGCCACGCATCTTCAAACTGGGGAGCGATGATCAGTTTTCCCGTCGGCGCGATAAATCCATAGTGATCGCCCAGCTTCACCGCCGCCAGCCCTTCGGCAAAGCTCCCTGCGAGGCTAAACTGCGGCTCAATGACTAATTCTCCAGCGGGATTGATATAGCCATAGCGAGTGCCAGAGCGAATCGCCGCCAGCCCGCCTGAAAACGAAGCCGCAGCCAAATATTGCGGCGGAATAATGACTTCGCCAGCCCGGTTCATATAGCCATAGACCCCATTTGCCTTGACTAGTGCCAAATCTTCGGAAAAGTCAGCTGCCCCGTCCATGTTGGGATCAACGGCGATCGCCACGTTGCCCGTCAGATCGATAAACAGGAGGCGATCGCCCCGGCGCACCATCGCCAGCCCTTCAGAAAACTCAGAAGCCTGGTCAAAGGAAAGCTCAGCATCAGATTGGGTCAGAGTTTGGGGATTGGTCATAGCAGCGTCAGACGACAAAACAGGAGACAGAGCAACATGGTCAGCATGAAGGGTGCTATCCCAGCGGCAGCCTTCCAGCAGGAGCAGTGCAGACGCGATCGCAGCGGCGTAAAAAAAGCTTGGCATGAGCTTGGGAAATCTGACTAGGAGGGCTTGCAGAAGATCAGGCAGGTGGCTAGGGGCTAGAGAGAAGCAACTGTAGAGAAGCGGTAGAGAACTAGGTCAAAGGATACCTGCGATACGTAATCTCGTTGAAGAATGCCTAAAAATTGGAGGTGATACCTGAATCAGAGAAATCACGGAAGGATGCGTAAGTCCAGGGCACTGCAAAGATGGCTGCGGTCCCCATTGACGAAATCCCATTAGTTACCCGATGGTATGTGTAAAGAAACCCTGAACTAGCTTTACTAAATTTAAAGTCTTCATGAAGTTATCGCCTTAATTGCGGATACTTAACGGTTTTTCAGGATGACTCGGTAGGGATGGAGTAGGTTTTGCCTGCGTAATATTGTCCAAATATTGTCCAAAACAAAGGTTCATATTTTGCATGGGGTCGGAGTTTATTCTGGTTTCACATTGGACAGGATTTGAACCTGAATTCGTAAAGTTAATGGGGAAAAAAATCTATATCCGATACCTACGGCGTGATGGCTATAGCCTATCAACGTTTTTAGGGCTTCTAGGAGTGTTGGTAAACCGTTTTTGACTTCTGTCTGAGTCTCGTAACTGAGTGTGGTGTATAGCTTCCTGTTCGTTGAGTGTTCGTAAGTCTGCTTGAGCAACCTTTCAATTGCCCCTTTGCTTCGGCAGCATCTTCGACCGAGTAAACGAGAAATTTCTTCAGGGAAGAATTATATGGAAGAGTATTTTGATGTTCCGGTTGCCCCCTCATCTTCCTCCTCTGCTGCGCCTGCACCATCAGAGGCTGAAGCTGAACTGGACTTTGGTCTGGCGGTTGAGCTAGCTGAGCCGGGTTTTGCTGAGCCTGCGGTTCATACTGTTGCGTTTGAGGCACGCCCGTTGGGGGTTGCGCCTGGGTCAGAACTGGCCGCCGCGCGATCGCCTGCTGTCCAAGACGCGCTAGACGACGTTGAGCTAGATTTTGACGAACTAGAAACCTTTGAGACGGTTAGCACTCAGTTTCGCCATCTGGGGGTGACGTTTGCCAATGCGATCGCCCTAGTGCCCTCCAATCCAGCGTTTCCGCCCCATACCGGGCACCGGGTGCTGATGGGCTGTCCCAAGGGTGGCTGGCTAGAGGCGACCTTTGACCAGCCTGTGCAGCGCGTCAGTGGTCACATCACCAGTTCTCGCCCAACGGTGATGGCGGCGTTTGATGAACACAATCGTCCTGTTGCCCAAACCCAGACTTCAACTGCCAACCTGGCCGGCTTTGGTTCTGGTCAACCGCCGAACTTGGAGATGACGCTGACAGCCCAGCGGATTTCTCGTGTCACTTTCTACACCTTTGATGGACAATTGACCTTGGGCGCATTTCGCTTTGCACAGTCTGACCGACGAGTGTCCTGACGGCGGTTCTCGGTCTTTAGGCTGGTCTTTAGAGATCAGGTTGGTCTTTAGAGAGGGGAGCGTTTCAGAGATCGGCAGCGGGTTGACTCTGACGAATGCGACAGGAATGCGTCGCTGGAGTTAAATTGCCAAATGCTTGTCCACTGCTAACGCTTGATGAATCCCTATTCTCTCTTGGCTCAAACGACTCGTGAGCGAGTCAGCGATGGCGCGATCGCCCCAATCCTGGCAAACTGTGAGCCTGCCTCAAAAACGCTGGTGCTAATCTGGCCGCAACTGGGCGACTTCGACAGTTTGGAATATGCCTGGTGGATTCAGCGGCAGGCGGCGCAAATCGAGGCAGCGGGCATCGCGGTGCGGGCCGTCGGCATTGGCGATCGCGCTTCGGGTCAAAAGTTCTGCGACTACACGGGCTTTCCGTCCGAGCATCTCTTCATCGACCCCAGCGCAGCGCTACATCAGGCGTTGGGGCTATATCGTGGCCTGTCGCTAAAACTGCCCGGTCTGTCGCCAGGGCAAAATAGCTGGCTTAGCCTGATGCTAATGTGCGCGGGCATCGGCAGTCCGGGTACGCTGGCAGAGGTGTTTCGCGGTTATCGGGGCGATCGCGCTGCGCCCCAACTCATCGCCGACGACGAAGACATTCAGGCTCCACCCTTGCCGCCCCTCAAGGGTTCCTTCTTTCGCTGGGCAGGCGGCAGCGGCTTCCAGCGCCCGTTTGAACTGGCCACCCTGCGCCTGAGAAACATGGGCGAAGTGCTGCGCCACTGGAAGACCTACGTGCCCGATGCTGCCTATCTCACCCAGCGCGGCGCAACGTTCCTGTTCGACGCTCAGGGCGAATTACTTTATGAACATCGCGATCGCGCCATTCTGGGCTTCGCCGAAACCATGAGCAACCCGCTCCAGTTTCTCCAACTGTGAGCCTTGCAAGCCCCCGGACTGGTGATCCAAGATCCCCAAAATCTAAAATCCCCAATCTAAAACCCAAAATTGCCCTCCAGGAGCCTCCCCATGCTGCCTATTCGGGTGTCCTCTACTGGATCTCACTATCAGCAAACAATCGGCATCCGTCAGTTTCAGCTTGCGGCCGATGAACCTGTAGAGGTAGGCGGCACAGACACCGGCCCCACCCCGACTGAATACGTCCTGGCAGGGCTGGCTGCTTGTAAAACCATGACTATCCAGATGTATGCCGAGCGCAAAGGCTGGGCGGTTGAACAGATCTCCGTCGATGTCACGCTAGAAAAAACGCCCGATGGCCCTCAAATCCACGCGCTATTGACCCTCGAAGGCGACCTTACCGACGAACAGCGCCAGCGAATGAAAGAAATTGGCGATCGCTGCCCAGTACACAAGCTTCTCGGCAACAGCCTGACAATCCAGACAACCCTGAGACAACCCTGAGATAACCCTGAAATAACCCTGAAATAAACCTGAAATAAACAGACCCACGAACTGAGCCGCGTCAAGCAAGCCAGAAAAAGGTCTGCTGTCCTTAACTCCGCCATCGGTCTCATTCCGTCATAGGATTGAAAAGCACAGTTTGTAATCGCAGGTTGAGAGGGCGACACATGCGCGTGTTGGTGATGGGCGGAACTCGGTTTATTGGCGTGTACCTGACGAAACTGCTGGTGGCTCAGGGCCATGAAGTCGTGCTGTTTAACCGGGGCAACAAACCCGCACCCGTCGCAGGCATCCGGCAAATCGCGGGCGATCGCACCGATCCCCTCCAGCTCAAAACTAGCCTCTCCGGCGAATCCTTTGATGCCGTGTTCGACAACAACGGCCGCGAACTCAGCGACACCCAGCCCCTCGTTGAAATCTTTCAGGGGCGAATTCAGCACTTTGTCTACGTCAGCTCGGCGGGCGTGTATCTCAAATCTGACCAGATGCCGCACGTCGAAGGCGATGCGGTCGATCCCAACAGCCGTCATAAGGGTAAGTTTGAAACCGAAGCGTACTTGGCAGAATCGGGCATTCCCTTTACCTCTATCCGCCCGGTCTATATCTACGGCCCGCAGAATTACAACGACTTAGAAGCCTGGTTCTTTGACCGCATTGTGCGCGATCGCCCGGTTCCCATTCCCGGCAACGGCATGGCGCTAACCCAGTTTGGCCACTGCCAGGATCTGGCCGCCGCCATGGCCGCTGTGCTGGGCAACGAGCGGGCGATCGGGCAGATTTACAACATATCGGGCGATCGCGCCGTCACCTTCGACGGCCTGGCCCGCGCCTGCGCCGCCGCCGCTGGCAAAGACCCCAGCAGCCTCAGCATCATCCACTACGACCCCAAACAATTCGACTTTGGCAAGCGCAAAGCCTTCCCCATGCGCGTGCAGCACTTTTTCACCGACATCCACAAAGCTAAGACCGACCTGGGCTGGCAGCCCCAGTTTGACCTGGTTTCTGGTCTTGCCGACTCCTTCCAAAACGACTACCTGGCCAGCGGCCGCGACAAAGCCGAGATTGACTTCTCCCTGGATGAAGAAATCCTGGCGGCCAGCGCTTGAGCTTGAGTCCTGGTTTACGCAGTTGGGAATGCTAGGAAAGCAGGGATCAGGCGTTGGCACTGCACCCTGCGGCTGGTTGCAATCCTAAACGTTAGACCCCAACCTCCAACCTTGACTGACGAACGAGCCTACTGGCTGGCGTGGAGCCAGATTGCGGGCATAGGCCCGACGCTGCTGATGCGGGTTTATCGGCACTTTGGGTCGCTGGCTGCGGCCTGGGATGCTGGTGTGTCTGACCTAGAAGCGGTGGAAGGCATTGGCGAAACGACAGCGCGGGCGATCGCCGAAACACGCGCCTCCCTCGACCCTGCAACCTTATTTGCAGACCATCAGCGCGACAACCCCGACCTTTGGACACCTGCCGATGCCGACTATCCGCGCCTGCTGGCAGAAATTCCCGACCCGCCGCCCCTGCTTTACTATCGCGGGCAAGTGGCGCTGGCGGAAAATCGCGGTGAAGTGGGCCTGGTGGCGATCGTAGGCACGCGCCAGCCGTCGAGCTATGGCAAACAGTGGACGCGCCGTCTAGTGGAAACGCTGGTGCAAGCGGGCTTTACTATCGTCTCTGGGCTGGCAGAAGGGGTCGATGCGATCGCCCATCAAGCCTGCCTCGACGCGGGCGGCCGCACGATCGCCGTCCTGGGCACCGGGGTCAACCGCGTCTATCCCACCCACAACCGCGCCCTCGCCCAGCAGATTGACCGCAAAGGGCTGATCCTCAGCGAATATCCCCGTGGCACAGGCCCCGACCGGAACCACTTTCCCAGCCGCAACCGCATTATCGCCGGACTCTGCCGCGCCACCCTGGTCATCGAAGCAGGCTCCAAATCTGGGGCGCTGATCACCGCCCGCGTCGCCAACGACTATGGCCGCGATGTCTACGCCCTCCCTGGTTCGCTTGACCAGCCCCAGTCTCGCGGCTGCCTGGAACTGATCGCAGGCGGCGCACAACTCATCCTCGACGAAGCCTCGCTGCTGCAATCCCTCGGCGCAATTCCGCCATTGGACGCGCCGCCAAAACACTCTACGCCTTCCCAAAATCTATCCCCAGCCAAGCCGCCCGCCCTCGATCTGCCGCCTCACCTGGAGCCGATTTTTCAGGCAATTCCACCGGAGGCGATCGCCCTCGACACGCTCGTACAAACCACCCAGATCGACACCAGCAACCTCCTCGTCGCTTTGCTAGAGCTAGAGATGCTGGGCGTGGTTTCGCAATTGCCCGGAATGCGCTATTGCAGAGCGTGATGGACAATTTGATGACAATATTAGTGACAATTAGTGACAATTTTTCGAGAGGGTAATCTACACGCTGAAACGATAGAGTAGACTTCTTGCGTGAATCGTGGCGCGGTACCGCCGCGCCACGATTCGCACCCTCAAAACAGCATTCATGCAAGAGGTTTAGGAGGAAGTATTTGGGGTTGCATCAATTCTCCCAAACCCTTGCTCTCAGTCTCCCTCCCCCCATGCCTACTCCCAAACCCCGCCTGCTGATTATCGGTCTGGACTGTATGGAGCCGTCGCTCGTGTTTGATCGCTGGCGGCAAGACCTGCCCAACCTGTCGCGGCTGATAGCGGCGGGCAGCTATGGGCGGATGGAAAGCAGTATTCCTGCCATTACCGTCCCCGCCTGGAGCTGCATGATGAGCGGTCGCGATCCGGGCGAACTGGGGATTTACGGATTTCGCAACCGGGCAGATCGGAGCTACGGCAAGATGGCGATCGCCGACGGTCGAGCGGTCAAGTTTCCGCGCCTGTGGGACTTGCTCGGCGACAACGGCTGGACGGTGGCAGTCCTCAGTGTTCCTGGCACGTCGCCGCCCTACCCGGTGAATGGTTCTCTGGTGTCCTGCTTCCTCACGCCTAGCCGCGACGTGCCCTACACGCACCCGCCCGAACTGGCGGCGCAGATTGCCGAGTGGATGCCCGACTTTTTGCTAGATGTGCCGGAGTTTCGCTCAGAAGAAAAGGCGCGGATTTTGCAAAATATCTACGACCTCTGCAACCAGCGGTTTGACCTGGCGGAAAAGCTGATCGAGCGCGACCAGCCCGATTTTCTGATGCTGGTGGACATGGGCGTGGATCGCATTCATCACTCCTTCTGGAAGCCGATGGACCCTAGCCATCCGCAGCATGAGCCAGGGTCGCCCTTTGCCAACGCAATTCACGACTACTACTGCCATGTCGATCGGCGCGTCGGTGAAATTTTGGCGAAATGCGACGATGAAACTGCTGTGCTGGTGGTGTCGGATCACGGGGCGCGGCCGCTGATGGGCGGCATCTGCGTTAACGAGTGGCTGATCAAGTGGGGATACCTGACGCTGAAGGAGTTGCCCGCCAGCCCGGTGCCGCTGGATCAGGTCGAGGTGGACTGGAGTAAAACCAAAGCTTGGGGCGCAGGCGGCTATTATGGGCGGATTTTTATGAATGTGCAGGGGCGCGAGCCGCAGGGCGTGATTCCGCTGGTGGAGTACGAAAAAGAGCGATCGCGCTTAGCGGACCTCCTGGCCAGCATCCCCACCCCCGACGGGCAGCCCATGCCCAACCGCGTCATGAAGCCGCAGCAGATTTACCAAAAGGTGCGCGGCGTTGCCCCTGATTTGATTGCCTATTTTGACGAACTGGCCTGGCGATCGGTGGGTACGGTGGGCGACGGCGCGCTTTACACTACAAATAATGACACCGGCCCCGACGATGCCAATCATGCTCCCTTTGGGCTGATGATCTTCCATGACCCCGCTCAGCCCAAAGGTGGTCAAGTTCTAGACGGCGCAACGCTCTACGACATCCTGCCTACGCTGCTGCACCGCTACGGCATCCAGCCCCCCGCTAACCTGCGTGGCAACATCCTCCCGGTCTAGCTTCTAACTCCCAACCCCCTTATGCCCGCCTCCGGTCGCTTCCAAAGTCGCTTGCTGAGCTACCTGTCTCAGCAGCGGTTGCGTATGGGCGATCGCACGTCGCGCTGGTTGCGCCATGCCCAAAATGCGATCGCGCTGGGCGCACAGGTGTTGCTGTATCCGGTGTATGTGGCGTTTCAGTCGATGCGGCTAGTGGGGCGGCAAATGGGGCCCGCTGCTGGGCGCGTAGGGCTGTTTTTGGAAAATATGAAGCGCAGTGTGCAGGGAAAACCCGCGTTGCCTGCGTCGCCGCCGCCCGCTGACGCGCCGATTCACAAAACGCTAAGGGCGATTCGCTCGGCGGGTTTTGCGAACAAGCGAGTCGCAGCGCCGGAGTCGCCAGATTCGCAGGCGATCGCCCTTCGTTCTCCGGCTGACCTGATTCCCTTTGACCCAATCGAAGACGACCGCGTTTCGCTGACCCGCCGCGAAGCATCGGCGCTGGCTGCTTCGGACGCTGCTCAGTTGCGATCGCCCTTTGCACAGGCACTCGCTGGCAATCTGTCAGCAGAAATTGGCGGCATTGCCTCGCGGCTGGACAGTCGCCTTTTGGTGCTGGTGACGACGACGAACACCCTCATCGACCTGTCGCCCCAGCAGCAGCGCTGGCTACAACAGCAAATCATTTGGGAACTGGCGGACTACGGGCGGGCCCGACGACGCTGGCTGAGGCGGTCGGGGCTGGTGGGCAAGCGCCCGGCCAGAGAATTGGGCAGTTCGTCCCCTGATGGGGCGATCGCCCTCGTCGCGCCCCAGCCACCCCCCCAGCCACTCCATAGCCTTGCCCCATCCCAAGCAGGACGGCTGGCGCGGATGCTGCCCGTGCCGATGCCGCGAGAAACCGCCGCGCTGCCTGTGAAAGCGTTTTACCAGCTCATGGCGTGGGTGCAGACGGGGCCCGTGGCGATCGCCGCTAATCTGTTTCAAGAAGCAGCGCTGGCGGTCTACTTTCCGCCGCTCTCACTCGACCCCCAGCCCGCTGTGTCGTTTCCAGATCCCACCGATCTGCCCCGTTCCGTATCAGCATCAGCAGAATCAACCAAAACCGCGCCCCGCTTGCCAATCGCCTTGCCCAGGGTTCGTCCCCGCTCTCCTGGCGAAATTTTGCTGCAACTCCTGACAGAGCAGTCGGCTGAGCAACCTGCTGAGCAATCGACCGATGTACTGCCAGAGTTGATTGCCCAGCAGGTTGTGGCAAACTCAACGGCGCTCGCCCCTGTTTCCTCGGCCGCAGACCTGATGCCCGATGCTCACAGTGTCATCGTGACAATTAGCCGCCACCCTCTGACCGCCCAACCTGCCAATCCGCCAATCCGCCAACCCGCCACCGCCTCGACCCCCCACGCGCCTTCGCCCAGCCCTCCCTACATCGACACGCCTGCCACCCTCGTCCGCTATGAAAAGCACCCCCTAGAGGCGGTGCTAGATTGGATTGATCGGAGCCTTGTCTGGCTGGAAACCCGCCTGGCAGACCTGTGGCGGTGGCTGCGGGGGGCCTCAAGTGATGATTCCTGACCTATGGATGGCACGGAGATAGACACCACAGAGAAACCGTCTGTAGAAACCGTCTGTAGAGACTATCCCCAGAGTCAGCGCTAAAGCGGCGGGTTGGAATCAGAAGAATCAAGTGGGGCGATCGCCCGATTCTCTCAACTGATTCTCAACTGATTCTCAACTGCTCCAGACTGCTCCACACTGCTCCACGCGGTTGCTCAAACATGAATTCTCGAATACGCAGATTAAGGCTTTCCGTACTCTACAATCCCCATCGGAAATCTCGGAGTAGGATCGGCCTAGACGCAACACCAGACGCTATACAGACCGACGGAAGACCGACGGATCAACCGACGGATTCCTTGAAAATCCAACCTGACCCTTTTGAACTTGCCGGGAGAAACGGATGGCAACTTTACTCGATCAACTGCGCGAGATGACGGTCGTCGTCGCGGATACGGGCGACATTCAGGCTATTGAAAAGTTCACGCCCCGCGACGCTACGACGAATCCCTCGCTGATTACGGCGGCCGCGCAAATGCCGCAATATCAGGAAATTGTGGATGAAACGCTGAAGCAGGCCAAGGCAGATGCGGGGTCTGGCGCAACGGACTCGCAGGTGGCGACGCTGGCGTTTGATCGGCTGGCGGTAGAATTTGGCAAGCGGATTTTGGCGATCGTGCCGCGGCGCGTGTCTACCGAAGTGGATGCCCGCTTGTCCTATGACACCGAAGCGACGATCGCCAAAGGGCGTGAACTGATTGCCCAATACGAAGCGGCGGGCATTTCGCGCGATCGCATTTTGATCAAAATCGCCTCTACTTGGGAAGGCATCAAAGCCGCGGAGGTGCTGGAAAAGGAAGGCATCCACTGTAACCTGACGCTGCTGTTTGGGCTGCATCAGGCGATCGCCTGTGCCGAGTCGGGCGTGACGCTGATTTCGCCCTTTGTCGGCCGCATTCTCGACTGGTACAAAAAGGAAACAGGACGGGACTACGCACCCGCCGAAGATCCGGGCGTTCTCTCCGTCACCAGAATCTACAACTACTACAAAAAGTTCGGCTACCAGACCGAGGTGATGGGCGCAAGCTTCCGCAACATTGGCGAGATCATAGAACTAGCAGGCTGTGACCTGCTGACGATTTCCCCCTCGCTGCTGGCGGAGTTGCAGGCCACCGAGGGCGACCTGCCTCGCAAGCTTGACCCAGCGAAGGCGGCCGCGATGGACATTGAAAGGATCACCATCGACAAAGCCACCTTTGACAAAATGCACGCTGAAGATCGGATGGCCTCCGAAAAGCTAGACGAAGGCATCAAAGGCTTTACCAAAGCGCTAGAAACCCTAGAAGCCCTGCTGGCCAAGCGCCTGGCGCAAATCGAAGGCGGCGCACTGGTCAACCATGCCGCCGAAGACCTCTTCAAGGCCTATGACCTAGACGGCGACGGCTTCATTACCCGCGAAGAGTGGCTGGGCACGGATGCCGTGTTTGACGCGCTGGACGAAAACAAAGACGGCAAGATTACGCCAGAAGAAGTCCATGCGGGGCTGGGCGGGGCACTGCTCGCAGGCGTTTAGTACGTTTCGCGTTTCTACGGCAATCCCGGCGATCGCACTCTACCGAATGCAACTCGCCGGGATTCCGGACTTTAAAAGCTCAGCAAAGGCGCAAAGGCTCAGCTATCAGGGGGTTTAGGCTTCAGGGGGTTTAGGCTTCAGGAAACAGCCACACAACTGCACCCTCATCCTCACCTCCTAAAACCTAAGCTTCATCTAGTGCCGCAATTCCAGGTAGCACCTTGCCTTCTAGCAGTTCCAGGCTTGCGCCGCCGCCCGTGGAAATGTGGCTCATCTGGTCAGCCACGCCCACCTTTTCCACCGCTGCGACCGAGTCGCCGCCGCCGATGATGGTGGTTGCGCCCGTTTGGGTGATGTTGGCCAGGGTGCGGGCGATCGCCTCGGTTCCGGCAGCAAACTTATCGAACTCAAACACGCCCATCGGCCCATTCCACACCACGGTCTTGCAGTCCGCCAGCGCCTCCTGAAACACCTTCACCGAGTCGGGGCCAATGTCCAGACCCATCCAGCCGTCGGGAATCGCCTCAACGCTCACGGTCTGCGCGTTGGCATCGGGGGAGAAGTTGTCGGCCACCACGACATCGGTCGGCAGCAGCAGCGCCACGCCCTTTTCCTTAGCCTTGGCTTCTAGCGACTTTGCGAGTTCCACAAAGTCATCTTCCACCAGCGACTTGCCGACGCTCAGCCCACGCGCTTTGTAAAAGGTGAAGATCATGCCGCCGCCGATTAGCAGCTTGTCTACCTTTTCTAGCAGCGCCTCGATGACGGTGATTTTGCTCGACACCTTGGAGCCGCCGATGATCGCCGCCAGGGGACGCTTCGGCTCCTCGATCGCGCTTTGCAGATATTGCAGTTCTTTTTCGATCAGATAGCCCGCAACGGAGGGCTTTAGATAGTGAGTTACGCCTTCGGTCGAGGCGTGGGCCCGGTGCGCTGTGCCAAAGGCATCATTTACATATAGATCTGCTATAGAAGCCAACTGCTTGGCAAATTCAGGGTCATTTTTCTCTTCTTCGGGATGAAAGCGGACATTCTCTAGCAAAATGACCTGACCGGGCTGCATCGCGGCAACAGCAGCTTCGACCTCTGGGCCGATGCAGTCGCTGGGCTTGGCGACGGTTTGCCCTAGCAACTCCGACAGGCGGGCCGCAACGGGCGTGAGGCGGTTTTTATCCGTGGCGCGGGCCGCGAAGTCGTCGCCCTTGGGACGGCCAAAATGGCTCGTGAGGATGACTTTTGCGCCCTTGCCGATCAGGTCATTGATGGTGGGCAGGGCGGCGCGGATGCGCGTGTCATCAGAAATGTTGCCCTGGTCGTCGAGCGGCACGTTAAAGTCAGCCCGCACGAGGACGCGCTTGCCCTGTAAGTCGTCGGCAGTCAAATTTGCTAGAGTTTTTTTGGACACCGCTATATACCCCCTCAAGTAAGTCTTTTTACCTATTGCCTATTGTAAAACGTCAGAGCTTGCTAACAGAACGGGCTTAGGCATGACTCTTTCTCTACAAAAACTTTTCACCGTCGCAAAAGCCTATAGGTTTTACTTATAGACTTGTCTGAGCCACTCCAACTGGCGCGATCGCCCGTTCTCGTTTTTGCTACTGTCGTTTCCCAACACCACCCATCACTCTACCGAACTCTGCGTTCCTGTGAGGCGTGTTATGTTTAAAACCGTTTTATTTCCAGTCGATCAAAGCCGCGAGTCTCGCGAAGCCGCCGATGTGGTGGCTAATGTCGTTAAAACCTACGGTAGCCGTCTAGTGATTTTGTCGGTTGTGGAATCGCTGGATGAGGGCAAAGCGACCACCGCCGCCGATTTGGAGATGACCTCGCCAGAGGCGATCGCCGAACTGCTCAAAAATGCCAAAGCCCTCTTTACCGAACAGGGCATCGACGCGCAAGTCATGGAACGGGCAGGCAAACCTGCCTTCACCATTTGCGACGTGGCCGACGAAGTGGGCGCAAACCTGATCATCATGGGCTGTCGGGGGCTGGGACTCACAGACGAGGGCGCAGCCGACAGCGTGACCAACCGCGTGATTAATCTATCGCCCTGCCCGGTGCTGATTGTGCCCTAGAGTTGGGTTAATGGGGTTGGGTTAATGGGGTAATGGACGCGGTGGGATGTTGGGTGGAACAGAACAACAGCGACTAATTTTCACAGCTTTTCATAGCAACGGCTTCATACGCCGCCGAAACGCTTCAGCAGCCTGGGGGCTAGGAATTTTCATGGCGATCGCCCCCACTAGCTCCGCTGGGTCGGCGTTGGGATGGCGTGACACCACATCGCGCAAGACCAGCCCCGCCATCGGGCCGATCGCCTCCGACAGCGCCCCCCGACAGGCCGCCAAAAATGCCTCATCCACCGCCGCGCCCGGTGCCGCCGCTTGGGGCTGAATCTGAATACTAGGGACTGCTTCAACCGCTTCAACCATTGAGCCAGAGGGTAGCGCCGAGTCCGGAGAGGTCAGCAAAGCGGCGATCGCCCGACTTTGCATCCGGCTGCGAAACTGGGTTGCCTGGGCGGGATTGGGAATCTTGGTGGCGATCGCCTCCACCAGCGCTTCTGCCGATAGCCCCGTTTGCTTCGCCAACACCGAGTCCAGCAGCAGCTTTGCCATTGGGCCAATGCACTCCGCCAGTTCTCGGCGACACGCCTCCAGCCATAGCGCTGGCATAGAGGCTGGCATAGAGGACGAATGGCGCAGTGCGCTTGTGTCTGCCAGTGACATTTCAATCGTGTGCTGGAGCGTGGCAGGCGGTGGCTCAGTAAAGGGCGATTCCGCTACGGCGAGCGGCTCAGTAAATGGCTCCTCTTCTGGCGCAGACGGAGAGAAGTGGATCGACTCATCCACCGCATAGTCGGGAAAATCTTCCGCCTCTGCCTCCAGCGACGGAAACGACGTCCTCCAAACTGCATCTTCGGCAGCACCAGGCTGAATCGCAGAGATACCAAACAGCACTTGCGGAGCAGACGATGAATCAGGAGGCGACTCAGGAGCCGACTCAGGAGGCGACTCAGGCGGTGGACTGTCAAGACGCTCGAAAGGTGCTGATTCTGCTGACAGCGCCGATTCTTCTGGCTCTACCACCAGCGAATCAAACTCTCCGCGAAACCGTTCCAGGTTTTGCATCAAGTCTTGAAAAAACGCCGACTGTACGATTTCATCTACCTGCCGCTGGCGCTTGCCCTGGTCTACGTCGATTTGCACCTCGATCAAGCGATCTTCGTTGACCTCTGGCAGCGACAGCGCCCGCAGATCGCTCAGCACGTCCCGTGCCGTTTGGTAGCGATCTTTCGGCTTTTCCGACAGCAGCCGATCGAGAATCCGCACGAGGCGATCGCTCACGTTGGCATACTCACGCCAGCGCCACTCTAGCGACGTATGCTCCATCAACACGCTCAGGTCTTGCCCCGTCAGCAGCACCACCGCACTCACGCCCAGCGCATACAGGTCGCTGCACGGGTAGCATTGCCCCATGCGAATCTGCTCTGGCGGCGAATAGCCAAACTTTCCCACGACCGATGCCTGAGCGCTGCCCGGACTGCTGCCTGCCGCCGACAGGATCTGGCTGACAGTTTGCTTCACCAGCCCAAAATCGATCAGCACCGGATGGGTTTGACCATTCGGCAGCATGATGTTTTCGGGAGAAATGTCGCGGTGCAGAATATTGATGCCATGCAAATACTCCAGCACAGGCAGCAAGTCGCAGAGCCACTGCACAATTTCCGCTTCTGAAAAGGGCGGCTCTCCCCGCCGCTGGCGCTCTTGCAAAAGCTGGCCGTAGGTCTTGCCGTCGATATATTCCTGCACGAGAAACAGCCGCCCCCGATCCGTCAGCCAGGCCAAAAAGCGGGGAATCTGCGGATGGTTAATCTGATACAGCACCCGCGCCTCGCGCTCAAATAGCTCCCGCGACTTTTGCACGACGTATTCCGTGCGGCTGGCGGGCACAAACTCTTTTAGGACGCAGGCATCGCCAAAGCAGTGTTCGTCAGATGCCAGGTATGTCCGCCCAAAGCCGCCCTGCCCCAATACCCGCTGAATTCGGTAGCGGCTATTGATCAGCGTGCCCAGGGTCAGTTCTGATTCTTCTATGGGGCTGCCGCCTGGGGTCACGCTAGCCGGAATCGCAGGTGTGATCTGGTATGCCTGAATTGCGTCTTGCAGGTTCTTGAGCTTCAGCGACCCCACATAAGACGCGCTCAGGGAAATCCTCGACTTTACCGAGTCGTAGACCGCCTGAGACATGCAGATGCCGCGTGGGGCGGCTTCTTCCTGAAGCCGCGTAGCCACGGTCACGGCTTGTCCGGTCACGTCGTTTGACTGCACAACGACTTCGCCCAGGTGGATGCCGATGCGATGGCTTAGCACGTCGTCTTCGGGGAGTTCTTGCAGAAGCTGCGCCATTGACCGCTGGATGGCGATCGCGCAATTCACCGCCCGCTCGGTGCTGACGAAATACATCACCAGCCCATCCTCCAGGGATTTCAGCACGATTCCTTCAAACTGCTGGCAAAGCTGGCGCATTTTTTGCAAGTCGCGCCGAATCAGGCTGAGGGTATGTTCTGGGTCGTCGGCCATGCGCGAGTTATAGCCCACTGCATCCGTGACAAGCACAACGGCCATGGCACGCTGACCCGAATTAGACGGACTCGGTTGTGGGGAGGCTCCAGCATCCATAGCCAGCACAAAGGGAACGAGATAAACCAGAATAATTGCAGAATAGACCAGACAACAAAATCGAAAGCCGATGGCAGACGCTCTGCTTCCACTCTACCGCTGTTCTCTCTTTGTGTCGGTCAGGATCAGTCGGTCAACCCTTGGAGATATGGAAGAGATATGGAGAGATCGGGTGAAAATCGGTTGAAAAAGCGGGCGAAAAGACAGAGCGATCGCCCCAGACAGGACAATGCTCTTATCATAGAAATATAAGCAAACCTAAGTGAAAACACAAAACTGTCCCCCTTTTCCACACAAAAAGGGAGTTTTCCACAGGTAAACGCAACTTTTCCACAGAACCCTGTAGAAAAACAGTACAGATGTTCAAGGCTGAAGCGCTCTGATGAGATGCTAGGTGAAGGCACTATCACAAACGCCTAATATTAACCGCCTAATATTAACCGCCTAATATTAACCGCCTAATATTAACCGCCTAATATTGAAGCGTATTGAAGCGGGGGCTAGACCAGCGGGCGATCGCCCTTCCCTCAACATCAGCGCTTTCAGCATCAGCGCTTTCAGTATCAGCGCCTTGGCAGTCCCTCCAGTCCCGAGCGCGTACCGAACCCTTGAGCTAGAGCCATTATTCTCTAGGGCTACTATTCTCTAGGGCTACTATCTGAGCCAAACGGCATAATAGCAGCGTGCAAAGACCCATCTACTCCCACTCGATTGTTCCGGGTGGCTTAGAAGTAATGTCATACACGACCCGATTCACACCCCGCACTTCGTTGACAATGCGATTGGAAATCGTCTCGAGGAGGTCATAGGGAGCGCGTGACCAGTCGGCCGTCATGCCATCTTCACTGGAAACAAACCGCAGCACAATGGGGTAAGCATATGTCCGCTGGTCGCCCATGACACCCACACTACGGATTGGCAGCAGCACTGCAAACGCCTGCCAGAACATGCCGTAAGTACCGCTGCGGTTGACCTCCTGGCGCACGATTAGGTCGGCATCCCGCAGGATCTCCAACTTTTCGGCAGTCACTTCGCCCAGGATGCGAATAGCCAGACCGGGGCCAGGAAAGGGATGACGGTTGACGATTTCTTCGGGTAGCCCAATGGAGCGCCCTACCTTTCGCACCTCGTCTTTAAACAGCTTCCGCAGCGGCTCCACCAGCTTGAACCGCAGGTCTTTGGGCAAACCACCGACGTTGTGATGGCTCTTGATTTTGACGGCAACTCGCTCACCTGTTTGCGGGTCAACGTTCGTATCTGCCGACTCGATCACGTCGGGATAGAGCGTGCCCTGCGCCAAATAGTCAAACGGCCCCAGCCGCTTAGATTCTTCTTCAAACACACGGATAAATTCATGCCCGATTCGTTTTCGTTTTTCTTCGGGATCAGTCACGCCCCGGATGCGCTCTAGAAATCGCTCCCGTGCATTGATGTATTCCACCGGAATGTGGAATTGCTCCTGAAACAGCTTCACCAAGCGCTCCGGCTCATGCTTCCGCATAAAGCCTTGATCGATGAACATGCAGGTCAGTTGATCACCAATCGCCTGATGCAGCAAAAATGCCAGTGTGGAGGAATCGACCCCGCCCGATAGCGCTAGTAACACCCGCTTGTCGCCAACTTTGGCGCGGATCTCCCGCACGGTTTCTTCGACAAAAGCTGCCGTTGTCCAGGTGGGCTGGCACTCGCAGATGTGATAGACGAAATTGCGGATGAGCGCCTGTCCGCCGAGAGAATGCACCACTTCGGGGTGAAACTGTACGCCGTAGAGCTTGCGCTTGTGGTGGGCGATCGCCGCACAGGGGGTGTTTTCCGTGTGTGCTAGCAGTTCAAAGCCATCGGGCATGGCCGTCACCGAGTCGCCGTGGCTCATCCACATCGTGGTGCCGTCTTCCACATTGGTCAGCAGGTCAGTGGGATCATCGATAAACAGCGCCGCTTTGCCATATTCGCCCCGCTCGGCCCGCTCCACACCCCCGCCCAACTGCTGCACCATTAGTTGCATTCCATAGCACACGCCCAGAATGGGAATGCCCAGATTCCAGATTTCGGGATCGCAGTGGGGGGCCCGTTCGTCATAGACCGAGTTTGGTCCGCCCGACAGGATGATGCCTTTGGGGCTGAGTTGCCGAATCTGCTCTGGGGTGGTGCGATAGCTCAGCACTTCGGAATAGACCTGGGTTTCGCGAATACGGCGGGCGATTAGCTCAGAATATTGTGAACCAAAGTCCAGAATGACGATCATCTGGCGGGTGAGATGGGCGGATGGTTCAGCGGTGGGAGAGAGGGAATCAACTTGGGGAGTCACGGTAGATCCTGGAGAAGACAATGGAGGTGGAACGGCAGACAACGAGACAAGACAGGGTATAAAACAGTGGGTTGCAATTAACGCTGACGTGCGGCAGGCAATTTCGCAGGCAATTTTGCAAGAGACTTGGCAAGTTAGGCTGTTCTGAAGCAAGTCAGACCCAGAACGAGAGCGCAACTGCGACAAGGTTTGTATAGCAATGGCTAGCGATCGCCCATTTTACAAAAAGCGCTCAAACACAGGGGCTAGCAACGAGGGGTGTTGGGGATTCCCAGCATCGTCGCACAGGCCAACCAAAAATCAGATAAATAGATTCTGAAAGTCGGATTTGGGATGCTGTAGCCCGCGACTAGCCGCCGTCTCTATCCAGCACCTGTGCAGTCAGTCCTTTTCTGGAACCCAGGTTGCCGAGTCATTAGAACCGCGCGACCTATCCGACGAGAGAATGTATCGAGGTAAACAAAAGTAGACTTCTAATATTTCAGTTAGCTTAACAAAACCTGCGACAAAATTGCAGACCCTAATTCGCTTTTCACGATGATTTGGCGATCGCGCCCAAACAACATCGACCCCACGCGCACTGGGCGATCGCTGTGGGTGCGGATGTACGCTGCCGAGCGCTGGTCGATGGTTTGGGCGATCGCCCCATACACGCGCCCCACCCAGTCGCTCCCAGCTTTGGCATCGAGGGTCTGCAAATACTCCAGCGCGGCCTCTGCCGTTTCGCAGGCAAAGATTTGCTGCACATCTGATGTGGGCAGTCCGGCGATCGCACAATGCGCCGCAAAGATTTCCTGCCGCCCGTCGGCAACGTGGTGGTGCGTGTGAAAAATACCGCCCGCTAGCTTCATTAGCTTGCCGTGATAGCCAAACAGCAGGATCGATTCCACGCCCTGCACACCCGCCTCCACCAGCAGCGGCCCCAGCCAGTTCGCTGTTTTCACCAGGCAATCGGGATTAACGCCCAGCTTACCCGCCAGATCCAGCCCGTTTTCCCCGATGCAAAACACCAGCGCCGGATGCGCCGCCTTTTGCCGCAGTGCCTCTCGAAAGTCTTCGAGTTGCCCCGGTGCGCTGAGCGGCTGGGAAATGCCCGACGTGCCCAGCAGCGACAGCCCCTCAACCACCCCAAAGGCTGCATTAGACGTGCGGGTTGCGAGCGATCGCCCCTCCGGCAGCACAATCGTCACAACAATTGCTTCGTCTGGGCGCAGCAGCGACTCCAGGTTCGTCAGCAGCAGATTTCGGGCATAAGCGTAGATGGCGGGCTGGTCGTCGGTGGCATGGCGGCCGA
Source organism: Cyanobacteriota bacterium (assembly GCA_046719575.1). Lineage (GTDB taxonomy): Bacteria > Cyanobacteriota > Cyanobacteriia > Elainellales > Elainellaceae > Thermoleptolyngbya. The sequence goes on along the minus strand of JBDNCP010000014.1, from coordinate 18,526 downwards.
GACCTTCGCCGCCGTTGAGGGTGATGCGGGGGGATGGCGGGGTGGGGGGGTGGGGGTTTGAGGCATCCCGACCCCTGATCTCTGCACCCTGCCCCTTAACCCCTAATCCCTGATCCTTGATCTCAACAACACTCCAAATTGGCGTATTGCGAGTCAAGTCCAGGTTGTCGCCAGGGTCGCTGCGGGTGATGGCGAGGGCGGCGGTGGGGCCCAGACGGGCGACTTGCTCGATGGGGATTTCGGCGGTTTGGGCGGGGTTGATCAGGTCGAGGGTGACGCTCTGGGGCGAGGGCGGGTCGTTGTGTAGGTGTCGCAGCGCGGCGATCGCCCCGGCACAGGCAAACACGGGCAGGGTGTAACCTGCCCGCGATGATGCACCATCTAGTCGGTTGGGTGCGGCCATGGATTGACTAGCGCTTCCAGCGCTGCACGGCTTCGGCGATGCGGCGACCGTAGCGTTCAGACGTGAGGCGATCGCCCTCATCAATTGTCGCCGGAGTTTGCCCCGAAAAGTCGGGAACCGTAAAGCCCATCACGCCCAGGAATGACCCCAAACGGTTCACGCCCTGGTCGTTATAGCCCATCTCGGAGTTGCCAACCCAGATCATGCTGTGCTGCGAGGCGTTGATGGCCAGGTAGAGCAGTGTGCCCTGCTTGTCGCCGCTGGGAGAGCCAGAGTGCGTAAAGCCGCCCGCGATTTTGTCTTTCCAGCCTTGCTGGGCCCATACTGCGCTGGCGGCATCTACAAACGCCTTAAACTGCGCCGCCACGCCACCCATGTAGGTGGGCGACCCAAAGATAATGCCGTCGGCCCGGCTCAGTTCGTCCAAAATACCTGCATCTTGCCAGCGGCCGTTGACGATTTGCTCACCTGTGATTTGCAATAGCTTGACCTCGGTGCCAGCGACCTGGCTTGCTCCTGCCGCCACTGCTTCTGCCATGAGCTTGGTGTGCCCCGAACCCGAAAAATAGACAATTGCAACTGTCGGCATAACTGCGTCCTTGGGGAGATACGTTCAGTAGTTTTGAGTGACGGTTTCACGAAACAGGTTTTGAAATGGATGTCTGGCAAGGTATCAATTACCTCGCGATACTTAGTCTCATTTCGTAACCAAGTTCAGTTTTAGCGTATAACAGAAATACCAACTGAAACAAGACAGCACTTTGAGGTAAGTCAGTATGCTGCGGGTAACTGCGACCACGCCCCAAGAAGCAGAGTCTTGCCCGGTGCGCGATGTGCTGGATCGCATTGGCGACAAGTGGAGTCTGCTAATCCTTTGTGCGCTGGCGGACGGCAAGCTTCGGTTTATGGACATCAAGCGGGCGATCGGCGATGTGTCGCAGCGGATGCTGACTCAAACACTGCGACACCTAGAGCGCGACGGCTACATTACGCGCACCGTTTTCCCCACGGTGCCGCCACGGGTTGAGTATGAGCTAAGCGACTTGGGGCGATCGCTCCTTGTCCCTGTCCAGCAGCTTATTGCCTGGGCCGAGACGCACCATCCCGCCATTGCCGCTGCCCGCGAGCGCTACGATGCTCGTCCGGAGGACGTGCCCCAGCCGGACTGAGCGAGGCTATTGGGTCGTTTGTTGGTTGATCTGTGGGTATCGACCTGCTGCCGGAAATGCACTGAGCGATCGCAGTTCTAGCGCAGTCCTACCGCAGTTCTAAAGTGGCGATCGCCCGCTGAAACACGGGATCATCCTGCGGCCCGCTCAGCGTGACAATGCGCCGCCGATCGGGGGTGAAAAAGGCGACATTGATGACCTCAATTCCGTCATGCTCATCGGTATAGGTATAGATTGCAAATTCCCTGCCGCCCTCATTCACCAGGCGAATCCGCGAGTCTAGCCAGGTGTGATTCGCTCGAATGGCCTGCTCTAGCCCCCGGCTGCCTGGGGGAACAGAATCCAGATTCAGCTCTAGGCTAGAAAACCAGCCGCCTTCTCCATAGCCCGACCGCATAATGCACTGGATGTAGTTATAGTCTGTGGGGTTCATAATGCTAACCTGGCCGCCCTGCCGCCCCATAGCCCGATAATTAGCCGGAATTTGGAACGCCACCCCAAGCTGAGCGTTTTCGTAGCGCCGGGTTGCTCTGGAGGGTTCTACCCAGTTGCCATACTGGCAGGCGATCGCCGGACGCGCCCAGGTCATTGCGCCTACCATTCCAGACGCGCCAATGGCTGCAACCAGGGCGATCGCCTTGATTCGCGAAATCAGGCTCGTTTCTGAAAGCTGAGTCGGATGAAACTGCTGAGGAGGTAGCGTCATGATAGGTTTAGTAATGTTGGGAAATGTGAATAATGTAGCTCGGTCGGGCAACAACGCCCGGCAATGCAGATGGCATCGCAGAATCATTGCCTGAGTTTGCAGATTCACATGAATTGCCGGTTATTGCTTGGGGGAAGCTTCTTCTAGACTGCCCGTGCGACGAGCCGAGTAATACCGAGATAAGATGAAGGTTTCTGAAATTTTTTCTGGGTTTTTCCCGGCTTAACGAAAACGAATGGTCATAGCAATGTTGATAGCAGGCCTGATCCTGCTGGTGGTTGGGGCGGAGGTATTGGTTCGCGGTGCATCCAAGCTGGCGGCGATCGCCGGCATTTCGCCACTCGTGATTGGGCTGACGATTGTTGCCTACGGCACTAGCTCCCCAGAGATGGCGGTCAGCATTCTCTCAAGCTATTCAGGACAGGCCGATATTGCAGTGGGCAATGTCGTCGGCAGCAATATTTTCAATGTGCTGCTGATTTTGGGTTTGTCGGCGCTGGTGGCTCCGCTGGTAGTGGCGCAACAGTTGGTGCGCCTGGATGTGCCAATCATGATTGGCGTGTCGTTTCTCATGTTGCTGTTTGGGCTAGACGGTCGGATTGGTCGCTCAGACGGCGTAATCTTGTTTTTGGGGGCGATCGCCTACACGCTGTTTCTGATTTATCAGAGCCGCAAAGAACAAAACCTAGATGTACAGCAGGAATATGAGCAGTATGGCTCAGCCCAGAGGAGCGATCGCCCAACGATATTGACCTGGCTGATTAACTTGGCTTACATCGTAGGCGGGCTGGGGTTGTTGGTGTTGGGGTCTCGCTGGCTGGTCGATAGCTCCATTATCATTGCCCGTGCTATTGGTGTCAGCGAATTGGTCATTGGTCTCACAATTGTTGCAGCAGGCACTTCTCTCCCCGAACTGGCCACTTCCGTCATTGCTAGTTTCAAGGGCGAACGCGACATTGCTGTAGGCAACGTGGTCGGCAGTAATATTTTCAATATCCTCGCTGTGTTGGGGCTTTCGGCGGCCGTTTCTCCGGCAGGGCTGACCGTGTCTGAGGCGGTGCTACGCTTCGATGGGCTGGTGATGCTGGCGGTGGCGATCGCCTGCCTGCCGATCTTTTTCACGGGCAACCTGATTACCCGCTGGGAAGGCGCTGTCTTCGTTGGATACTACACCGCTTACACGCTGTATCTCATTCTGCGTTCCACCCAGCACGCCATCCTGCCGCTGTTTAGCCAGACGATGTTCTGGTTTGTGCTGCCGATCACGGTGCTGACGATTGCCATCGTCACCCTGCGCGAACTCCGCCGCTCTCGCTACCGCAAGCAGCAGATCTCGTCCGCCGACGATCCGCCGACCCAATAGTTGGCTCTGCTGAGGCATTCCGAAAAACGTGCAATGCTTCTGGGGGCTACCTTCCCGCCCTGTGAGAGAATGGAAAATACTGCTGTTAGTACCCGTTAGGGGGTTCTGTGAGTTTTTCTGAAATGACTTCTGCAACACAAGCCATGCCCCAGCGGGCAGTTTTCCCCTTCACGGCGATCGTGGGGCAAGAAGAGATGAAGCTGGCCCTGCTGCTGAACGTGATCGACCCCAAAATTGGTGGCGTGATGATCATGGGCGATCGCGGCACGGGCAAAACCACCACCATTCGCGCCCTAGCCGACCTGCTGCCCGAAATCGAAGTCGTCGCCGATGACCCCTTCGGCAGCTCCCCCAGCGACCCTGACCTGATGAGCGACGACGTGCGAAAGCGGCTGAGCGCAGGCGAAACGCTGCCAGTCGCCCATCGCAAGGTGATCATGGTAGACCTGCCGCTGGGCGCAACTGAAGACCGGGTTTGCGGCACAATCGACATTGAAAAGGCACTGTCCGAAGGTGTCAAAGCCTTTGAACCAGGGCTGCTGGCCAAGGCCAATCGTGGCATTTTATACGTAGACGAGGTGAACCTGCTGGACGACCACCTGGTAGACGTGCTGCTCGACTCAGCGGCCTCTGGCTGGAACACGGTAGAGCGCGAGGGCATCTCCATCCGCCACCCAGCGCGGTTTGTGCTAGTGGGGTCAGGCAACCCAGAAGAGGGCGAGTTGCGTCCCCAATTGCTCGACCGTTTTGGGATGCACGCTGAAATTCGCACTGTCAAAGATCCCTCGCTACGGGTCAGTATTGTTGAGCAGCGCTCTGAGTTTGACCAAGACCCGAAGGCTTTTCTGGCAAAGTATCAGACCCAGCAAGACGCGCTGCAAAAGCAAATTGTGGAGGCTCAGGCTCGGTTGTCGTCGGTCAAAATCGACCGCGAGCTAAAGGTCAAAATCTCTCAGGTCTGCGCGGAGCTAGATGTGGATGGGCTGCGGGGGGACATCGTGACGAATCGGGCCGCTAAGGCGATCGCCGCCTTTGAAGGCCGCACCGAAGTCACTGAGCAAGACATTCGCCGCGTCATTGGCCTCTGCCTGCGTCACCGCCTGCGGAAAGACCCGCTAGAATCGATTGATTCAGGCTACAAGGTCGATAAAGTCTTTAGCCAGGTCTTTGGACTATCCGAAGAAGCCGTCCAGAACGGCGCAGTGGTTGCCCGCTAGTCCAAGCCTTCAAGGGAACTTCCATCGGCTGCCCACAGTTCCAACGCTCAAACCTTTATGACCCGCATCCTTGGGCTAGACCCTGGGCTGGCGACCCTTGGCTTTGGGGCCCTTTGCTGCGAGGCAGGGTCAGACATTCGATCGGCCGATCGAGTTGATGTGGTAGATTTTGGCGTGATTCGGACTCCAGCAGGAGCTGACATGGGCGATCGCCTCTGTACTATCTTTGCCGACCTGCATGATCTGCTCAATACAATCAAGCCTGACCTGATTGCCCTAGAAAAGCTATTTTTCTATCGCATGGGCAACACAATCGCCGTTGCCCAGGCGCGGGGCGTGATTGCGTTAGTGTTGGCGCAGCACAAGCTGCCTGTGGTGGAATTTACCCCAGCCCAAGTTAAACAAGCGCTTACGGGCTATGGCAACGCCGATAAACTGGCCGTGCAGGAAGCCGTGGCCCGTGAACTATCGCTAACGACCATCCCCAAGCCCGATGACGCGGCTGATGCCCTGGCGATCGCCCTTGCCGCCTGGTTCCAGCAGTAAGTCATGCCTCCAGTCCCAGCAAAGCCCTATACCTCATCCGATTCGTCCAAATCTACATCCTGAAGCTTTTCCAAATCCTCCAGCCGAATCCCCAAAGATTCCAGCAAGTCGCCTGTACTATCTAGCTTACTGATGCCATGCTCAGTAATTAAGTAGGTAGAACTTTCGTCCTGCATCTGGATCAGAATTTCCCCTTCACTGCCGTCATCCACAATTTCAACGTCGGTTTCATCTGAACGCTGGAGAGCGGCGATCGCATCTGGATCGCCCTTTGCCGCCAAAGCCTTCAACAGATTCAGCGTCATGTAATGGATGGAGCGGGGAATACGTTCTGTCATGACTATCCTAAAATCAACTTGAAATCAGCAACGTCAGAAAAACGAAAAAGACTCGAAAAGATTCAAAATCTACTTCAAAAAATCTGCTGTTGAGATTCAAACTTCAAAGCACCCTACACCATCTCTGAAACAAAGACAACAAAAAACGGGCTAACCCGTTCCAGGTTAACCCGTCAATTGGGAACGCTCGAAGAAACTACTTTTGCACCACCAGTTTCACATTGGCGTTTTGCAGACCGGGGCGCTTCACCTCTGCCAGCGTCTTGTTGACGGCATACTTCTGGTTAATGGAGTTGATCAGCTCAGTCTGGTTGTGCTTCTTGGCAACACCCCAGAGGTCAGCGATCAGGTCGAAGGAACCATCGGCATTGCGAGACCAGCCCAGGTCATACTCGCCTTCCAGAACAGCAACGATGTCAGAGCGAACGCGCTGACCGTTGTAGCCGCGCACATCAGCATCGGTCTTGACCGTGATGCCCAGATCCCGCAGGGAAGCCTTCAGGATTTCGGCATCGGTGATTTTGGTACGCAGAGTGCTAAAGTGAGACATTTCGGATTTCCTCCTGTAGGGAAAACTGAGAGAGACAACGTTTTTTGGTAGGTAGGTACCGCCCGGCTCAGCCTTTGGAGGGCAAACAGAAGCGGCTATAGTGACTAGACTGCTAGCAATTTGCTAGCCTTTCCTCCTGTTGGGAGCAGGAGAGAAAGCCCGTTTAACTCCACTCCAGCCGCTTGTATTCTTCTTCGCGGCTTCGCTCTTCAGCGATGGAAGTGGCGGCAGGTCGCGCGCGCTGCCTCGCCCATTCCCGTAGGGCGACTACCTGCTCGGCCATCGTCTTCGACAGCGGAAGTGTCGATTTGATAGCAGCAATAATATCTAGTTGAGTAAACTCGCGGTCTTGAGCAAAGGCCTCATACATCGCAGCCACGACTGCTTGCTCAATCTCTGCACCAGAGAAGCCACAAACCACATTAACCGAACGGCTCGTGCCCGTATTGGGGTCAGTAATCGAGACACTCGCCTCAGTCTCAGAAATCTTAGCTAGTTGCTCTAGGTCAAACCGGGAGATGTCGTTTCGCCGCTTGGAGAGGTGAATGCGGAAAATGTCCTTACGCTCTTCAGCGGTGGGCAGATCGACGAAAAAGATTTCGTCAAACCGTCCCTTGCGGAGAAACTCACCCGGCAGGCGATCGACCCGATTGGCTGTTGCCATGACAAACACGGGCGATGTCTTCTCCTGCATCCAGGTTAGGAAGGTTCCAAAAATACGGCTAGACGTGCCGCCATCAGAATCGGCAGACCCAGCACTACCGGCAAAGGACTTGTCTAGCTCATCGATAAACAGAATGGCAGGAGAGATAGACTCAGCGGTCTTCAGGGCACTCCGCAGGTTGGCTTCCGATCGCCCAACCATAGAGCCATCATACACACGCCCCATGTCCAGCCGGAGCAGGGGCAGCCCCCATAGGCGAGAGGTCGTCTTCGCAATGAGCGACTTACCGCAGCCGGGTACCCCCAGAATCAGCATTCCTTTGGGCTGGGGCAAGCCATACTCTCGCGCCCGTTCTGTAAACGCATTGGAGCGCTGACGCAACCAAGACTTGAGTTCCTCCAGACCGCCCACTGCGTCGATGGTGCTGTCCTCTTCTAGGTACTCCAGAATACCGTTGCGACGAATAAGCTGCTTCTTTTCGGAGAGAACGACTTCAACCTCAGATTCTGTCAGCTTGCCAGCGGCGACCTGAGCCTTTCGATAAACCTTCTCGGCCTCATCGCGGGTTAACCCCAGCGCAGCCTTTAGGAGCTTTTCGCGAGTCTCGGTAGTGATGCGTCGAGTGGGGCGAGACTGCTCGAGCTGGTGCGTCAAGACCTGGTTGAGTTCTGCCATGTCGGGTAAAGGAAAATCCAGAACCGCAACCTCTTTCTCCAGTTCGATTGGGATATTCTGAACGGGAGACATTAATAGAATAGTCTTTTGGGTGTCTTTGAAGCTGGCGATCGCATCCCTGAGCCATCGCGTCACCGCAGGAGAGTCGATGAACGGGTGAAGATCCTTGAACACAAAGATTCCTGGCTCTCGCTGTCGAATCACCCACTCAATTGCCGCTTCGGGAGAGACCGTGTTGTGCTGCGTGATGTTGCGCGGCTGACCAAACTCGACAATACCGTGAGTCACTGTCCAGATAAATACTCGCCGCGAGGGTTTCACCTGGGCGATCGCCGCAATGGTTTGCTCTGCCCGCTCTTCCTCAGAGGTCACGAGATAGATCAGAGGATATTGCGCTTGAACTAAGACGTTTAGCTCTTCTCTCATGTCGTCAACCTGATATGGACAGTGGAAGACACCCGCAAACCGTGTATGACATAAGCACCAAACCGGAGCTTAGCACCCCTTACTTGGTCCTTGGTCACCCTCTATTGGTAACCCTTACTATTAGCAATTCCTACTATTGGCAATTCCTACTATTGGCAATTCCCAAATGTACCCACGAAGTACCAGCGAACCTGAACAGATGCCTAACTCAGATGCCTATCAAATGCCTAACTTTGTAAATGCAAATCCTTGGGCTGCAAACCCTCGATCCTCTGCGGGCTGTCCCCAAAGTACACCCCCAACCAGCATACAGCCAATCAAGTACGAATGAACCATAGCCGATACGGGACTGCAACGCACTACTGCAACATATTCGCGAAATGGCGCGAAATGGCGCGAAATGGCCTGCACTTAGCATTTGCACCCAGCATGTACTTAGCATTTGCACCCAGCAAAAGTCTCAACAAAGCAAGAGTCTCAACAAAGCTCAACAAAGCAAGGCAGCTAGCAAGGAACTAAGCTCTCTTCGCCCGGACGATCAAATCCCTCCACAATAGGCTCAGTAGACGGAGCCACAGAAACACAATCGGTCAACTCACCATCGTCCTGCACGTCTGCTGCATGACCCGCCAAAGAAACTAACTCTCCATCGCGAATCACATAGGAACTCTCACACCCAGGACAGTTGTATACTCGATGAGTCTGCCCGTGGGATACAGAACCGAGAGACGCTTCTACCTCATCCACAATGTGCGAATGATCCAAGTAGAAGACAATGGCACGCTCCACAATACTTGACATCGCTTCATCATCAACTGCTGCCTTAATCTTCAGCTTGCGGTGAAGCTCTCGTGGAACATACAGGGTGAGTTTACTCTTGTCTTGCATATTGATTTCGCGATTGATACCCGGGTATGTCGTTTAAGAATAGAGGCTTGGTTCAAGTGCTGTCAAGACGGAAGACCGCTATGACGGCAACTTTGTTACACAAGTTTACATATAGGTTCAATAGCTTCCCCGATTGGCGCGTAAACCACAGCAGGGGCGATCGCCACCCGGCCGGGCTAACTCGGCCTTCGCGAATTAAGGTTGAGATGTCTTCAATTCAAAGGGCAGCCAGCCTTTTCCTGAGTCTGATAGTTGGGCTGGTTAGCAGTTGTTCTCAGCCAGCGGTTGGCGAGCGGCGAACCTGGAAAATTTATCAGAATCCTAACTACGGGTTTGAGTTTCCCTATCCCGACAATTGGGTGCCTGCGCCCCTGTCAGATGGTCAGGATGGGCGGCGATTTCGCAATCCCTACAGCATGGACGTGGAAATTCTCGGCTGGGCGAGTCATGTCTCGTCTACGCTAGGGGACTCGTCTGAGCAGGTGCGCCGGAGCGTGCTGGCTGCACCCAACTTTATGACGCGCCAAGGAGTGCGGGGACAGTTGCGCGTAGAAATCGGAACGACGGTGAGCCTGATGACGCTAACACTGGCAGAAGAGGGAGTGGTGTATTTCTGGCAGGGGCGATCGCCCAGCGACCAGTTCGCCCAATACTATGAATTTTTTGACTACGTAGCCCAGCAATACTCTATCCCCTCGACCGGAAAGCCCAGTCCCCATGCCTCAGCCCAAAACTGGCCCGAAATTGCGGCAGCGCAGGGAAGCCAGCGTCGAAAGACAAATTCCGAAGATAAATTGTAAGACATCGCCGCGCCGCTAGATTTTGCCAGCCAAGTGAGCAAGCTGGCGCATATTCAGCAGGCACATCGTTTGCCGGGCCGTGTCAATCTTGATCCAGCCCTTGCTGTCCAGTTTTTCCATAATCTTGGCTGCATCGTCTGGATTAATATCTGTGACATCTGCCAAATCCTTAATCGGCACGTTGAAGATTTCTGTGCCGTGGGGAGTGGGTTTGCCGTAGTTTTCACCCAGCAGCACCAGCGTGTTGGCCAGCTTGATGGCTGGGGCACGGTGCTGGATCTGGAAGCGAACATTAGTCTGTCGCAAGCGCCGTACCATCAGTTGCAGCATCTTGTGGTGCAGTTGCGAGTCCTTAAATAGGGTCTGGATAAAGCGCTGGGCGGAAATGCTGAGCAGTTTGACCGGCGATAGCGCTACCACATCCGTAGAGCGAGGCGACTCGTCCAAAATCGCCATTTCTCCAAAAAAATCACCGCGTCCTAAGATTGCCAGCGTGACCACATCTTCGCCAGAGTGGCGACGCACTTTTACCCAACCCGACTCGACAAAATACACTGCGTTTCCCCAGGCATCTTCCATCAGCACGGCGCGGCCAGCAGGATACTCATGCTCAACCGCAATCGACAAAAGCCACTCCAGGGTTTCTGGACTAGCCGAGCTAAAGAGGGGGAACAATTCACTAAAGGCGGTGGTTTGCATGAAGAACGCCCTGGATAAGAAGTCTAGGGTCCCTCCAGGGGCTGTTTTGCGCGAAAATACTCGGCGCGAAGAGAAACAGTCTGGCGAGACGCATGATAGTCAAGTATGGGGAGCCAATTGTCAAGGTTAGAGTACCCAGGCGATTGGCAAAACTAGCAGTTGCCTGAGGGGTTTGGGAGCCTTGCAACAGCGTAGGTAAACGTCACTAGTAGAGCCAGATGGTAAATCTAGCGTATCATGGCGCGATTCTGGCGCTTAGTCTACTTCGGCGATCGCCCGTTGCAGCGGCGGTAATAGCGTGTCGAGAGCGTGTGGCCAGCCCACCAGAATCGGCTGTTGGTGGGTTAGCGTATCGGGGTCAAGCGCGGCCGCATTAAACCCGATAGGATTGCCCGCCAGATCACAACACAGCAGCCCAGCCGCCTGGGCCAGCGCCAGCGGCCCGACCGTATCCCAGAGCTTGACTCGACGGTTGAGGTAAATATAAAACGCGGCGCGTCCCTGAATCACCTCCAGCACCTTTAGCCCAAAGCTGCCAATAAAGCCAAATTGGGCTTGAGGAATCTGTTGCAGAATAGCATCCCCGTAGCGATGGGCATCTTTGGTGCCAATCAGGACGGGGAGGCGATCGCCCGTCAAATCTGGCTGAGTCGGTACCAGCGCCGCCGTGTCCCCTGCGCCCGCCCGCACCCACAGCCCCACGTCTCCCCCGCCAAAATAGAGTTGGTCGAACACAGGAGCATAGACCCAGCCCGCCGTGGGTTGCCCCTGCTCTAGCGCCCCCACCATGACCGAATAGTGCGGCTTGCCGTGGATAAAATCTTCTGTGCCATCTAGCGGATCGACCAGCCACAGGCGGCCCGAATGCTGCAAGAACTGCTGACGGGAGGCGGCGTTTTCCTCAGAAATGATGCCATCGGACGGAAATAGCGCCGTCAGCCCGCCCGCAAGCTGAGCGTCCAGCGCCCGATCGACATCGGTCACATAGTCATTCAACCCTTTTTCGTAGACTTTAAAGGAGCCTGCTGCCAGATCGAGCGATCGCCTGCCACAGTCCACCACTAGCCGACTAATCGCCTCGATCTGATCTTCCGAGAGCTTCTGCATGGGTTTCTTGCGCTTTCCTGCCCTGAGTGCCGTCCTCATCATAGACTGCATCCTGCGCCCTCAAGTGCCCATGCCTACCCAGAGCCTCCATAAAGCTACCCCATAAAGCCACTCCCCTAGAGCAACCCTATGCTGTGCATCGAGAAATTCTGAGGATTGAGCGACGGATCGCTCCAGAAACTCTGGCCATTGTTGCTGCCGCAACTGTTCACCGAGACCTTTCAAGAAATAATCAAGAAATCATTTCAGAGGCGACGAGCAAACCTGAAGAATGCAAGCTGCAAGCAACGGGGCAATTTCCCTAAAATGACACGGAGAGCGCTGTCGAACTCCTGTAGAAACGAGAAAGACGGTTGAGTTCCCTGATTGGCCCGCCGATCTCAAGATTGACCCGCTGATTGACCCGCTGATTGACCCGCTGATTGACCCGTTGATTGACCCGTTGATTGACCTGCTGATTCCCAAATTGCTCAGTTCCGCCATTCCCTGTCAAGCAGTTCATCCTTACCTCTTTCCGCAGGCAGAAAGAGTTCGGTAAGGTGGGAGTGCTGCCCTATTTCATGAACTCTATCACTCTGTTTTCGTGAGCTTTGCTGTAGACAAGCTGCGTATGGCTGGCAAAACCTACACCTTCTATCGCACCTCTCCCGCCCGCACGTCTTTGGTGCATCCCACAAGTGGTCAAAATCCGCTGATTCATCGCGCTGTCGTGCTGATGCTGCTGATTACGGCCATGATGGGGGCGTTTGTCTATCGCCTGTCGGAGTTGCAAATCATTGAAGGGGCAAGCAATCGGGAACTAGCAGAGCAAAACCGGGTACGCCGCATTCCGCTGGTCGCCGACCGGGGAACCGTGAGCGATCGGCATGGCAAGATCCTCGCCACGAGCCAGATTTCTCGCTATGTGTATCTCTGGCCCCGTCAACATTCTCCCAGAGAATGGCAGGAAATTGCCGTTCACCTATCGCCGATTATCGGCGTTAGCCCAAAGGACATTCTTGGTCGTCTAGAAAGAGCGGGCTATACCTCTCTGCTGCCTGTGCGCGTCGGCAACCAGCTTTCGCCGACTATGTTTGTTGCGGTGGCTGAACGATTGCCCCGCTGGCCAGGGGTGGAAATTCTCACGGGGTCGAGCCGTAAGTATCCCAACGGAACGCTGGCATCGCATGTGCTGGGCTACATCGGCGAAGCCACAGAAGACGATATGGCCCGCAACCCCAGCTATCCCAGCGGCATGATTGTGGGCAAGATGGGCATTGAGCGTCTGGCAAACGCGCAACTGGAAGGCAAATGGGGTGGGCGGCTGATCGAAGTGGACGCACGTGGTCAGGAATCGCGGCTCTTGGGCGAACAGCCGCCCATTGGCGGTGAACCCGTGCAGCTAACGCTGGATCTAGACTTGCAGCGCACAGCAGAAAAGGCGCTGGGTGGGCGGCGTGGCGCAGCGGTGGTGCTGAATGTGAAAACGGGCGAGGTGCTAGCGCTGGCCAGTTCTCCCACATTTGACCCCAATATGTTTACCCGCAGCGTCACCGAAGCAGAATGGCAGCAGCTTCAAAAAGGCGACCAGCCGTTTCTCAATCGGGCGCTCCAGGGCTATCCACCGGGCAGCACGTTCAAGATTGTGACGGCTGCCGCTGGCATGGAGACGGGCAAGTTTTCGCCCCAGTCGCGGGTGGGCACATCGGCGTTTCTCAGCGTGGGCGGTCATCAGTTTTGGGAAAGCAGCCGTCGCGGGTTTGGGGCGATCGGCTTCCGCGATGCCCTGGCTTACAGTAGCAACACCTTTTTCTTTCGGGTGGGGATGTCGGTGGGGCCAGAGGCGATCGCCCACTGGGGCAAAGCGCTGGGCATCGGCATCGAGACCCCGCATCTGGGGCTAGAGGGGGCCAGCATTGGGATGATGCCCACGCCAGACGAGAAGGAAGCCCTCTATAACGAACCCTGGTATCTGGGCGACACGATCAGTATGTCCATCGGGCAAGGGCTGGTGCAGGCGACCCCGCTGGAGTTGGCAGTGATGACGGCGGCGATCGCCAACGGCGGTAAGCGCGTCCAACCCCACCTCCTGACTGCACAGACCAACCGACCTGAAGTGCAGCCCGTATCAGCGGGCCTCAAACCCGAAACCATCAAAGCCATTCAGGAAGGACTGGTGGCCGCAGTGCAAAAGGGCACAGCTCGCCGTTTGGCAGATGGCTCCATTCCTTTGACGGCGGGCAAAACGGGTACTTCGGAAGTGGGCCCCGGTCGCAAGCCCAACGCCATGTACGTCGGCTATGGCCCGGTGAGCGATCCGCAAATTGCGATCGCCGTCGTTATCGAAAATGGGGGCTACGGCGGCGTGGCGGCGCTGCCTGTGGCGCATGAGGTGTTTAAGACATACTTTGGGAAGCAGTGACAGTGGGATGGAATGACCCAATCCCTTTCTAAATTCCTTCAAGAAACCTCTTGCATGAATGCTGTTTTGAGGGTGTGAATCGTAGCGCGGCGGTACCGCGCCACGATTCACGCAAGAAGTCTAAGGATTCAGGAATGCTGCCTAGGCATTCGTCCAAAGACTGGCTCTAGCAGCCCAGTTTTCTAGAGGGGCGGCAACTCCTCCAAAATGGTGAACCGCACGTGGTTAATCGCTAGATCCCCAATGGATACGTCTACGTCACTGTTTGGCGTTTTGATTGTTTCAAAGGGAATGCCCTTGGCCATTTCGGCATGAAACCAGGGCAAGCCCATGAAAAAGCGTGTGGGATAGGGGCCCCCGTCTACTACGTCATCCACATTCGATTCCATCGGTAGCCAGCCAAACCCCGGAACGTAGAACTCAATCCAAACGTGATTAAATTCTGGCTCTAGGGGATACCGCTGGCGATCGGCATAGGGCGGGCACTTGTAGCGGCCGACTGTGCGGCAGGCGATGCCATTCAGCCGAGCCAGCGCCAGCAAAATGCCGACATATTCGCCGCAAGACCCCGTACCCCGCTCCAGCGCGACATCTGGCGTGTCGATATGAGGTTTGATGCTATAGGACAGGCGATCATAGACATAGTTGCGAATTTTCAGAATCTTGCGGAGCAGGTTGGTTTCCGTGCCGATCGCCTCGCGGGCAGCCGCCCGGATCACAGGCGTTTCCATTGCCAGATCGTCGTCATCGACCAGATAGCGCGACTGAAACTCCAGCGACAGCGGCGGAATTTTCTCGACATCATCGTAGGTGAACTGATACTTGATGCCGCGCACCTCCAGCAGTGCCTTCCAGCCAAAGATGTGGCTTTCGTGGGGCTGGAGTTGGTCAAACTTGAATACAGCGACCCGCTGCCCGTCCTGCAACTCTTCGGTAAAGGGGATGCCGATTGGCTCTACCTGCCGCAGTCTTTGGCGGTCGGTTTCTGCGGGCAGGGCGATGCGCCATTCCAACTGGGTCAACTGCACCGCATCTAGCGGAGAAATCTCCTCGGCGTAGATCATTTCTACCAGAAACCCGTTGGATAGCGTGTAGTGCTGCTGCGGGTCGTAGCGAAAATAGAGGGGATGGAGAAAAGTGCGATCGCGGAAGGTTAGCTCATAGGGCAGGTCGGGATTATTGGGATTGTCGCGAATATAGGCTTCCTCAAAGGAATAGACGACGTACAGCACTTCATCGCCCGTTTTGGGATCGGGATAAAACGCCAGTCCGCTGGGGCTGTCGAAGGGAGTCAGCAGGCTGAATCGCAATTCGCCGGTTGCCCGATCCATGCAGTAGACCGTGCGCTCTAGGCGATCGCACACCCACAGTTCCTCACCGCGAAAGGTGAGATTCTCAATCCCCACCCCAGGTGCAGTAAACCGGGTAATCTCGCGCTGAGTGTCTGCGTCGTAAATTAAAATCGCGCCTGCTTTTTGGCAGGTTACGTAGACCGTGCTGCCATAAACTGCCACGCCATCTGCCGGATAGGGCAGCGTTGCAAACACCTCTGGATTGAGCGGATCACTGGTCAAATCTGCGAAAGCACAGCGATAGACTCTGTTTTCCCGCGTAAACCAGAGCGTGTCTCCGGCGATCGCCAGCCCGCTGCCATCCAGAAATTGCTTGGTGTGTTTGGAGTTGAGAATCGTCGTGCTGTCGCTATCGGGGGCGATCGCCACCAGATACCCCCGCACGGCATCCAGCGTCAGCAGCTTGCCCTCATGCAGCGCCAGGCCCCGCATCATATACACGCCCACCGGACGCACCGTGCGATGTAGCGTGGTTGCATTTGACCGAATCACCGGAGAATGTCCCGACTGGTCTGAGGCGTTGGATAGGGCGGGTTCAAGCAGCATAAAAGTTCGGAGTGCAGGGGTCAGGTGAGCTAAGCCGTCTTACATCATAGGAAAAAGACCCTAGGGGCGTGTGTATCCAAATGATGGTTTTTCGGTCAACCCTTGACGCTTGCAGGTTCTAGGCATGGTTCAATCGTGGCCGCAACAGACTCCGCCAGCGCTGCATAGTCATAGCCGCCCTCCAGCCCAAAGGCAATTTTCGGCGTAATTTGCAGGCAATAGCGTGTAAAGATGCCGTAATCGGCGGGATTCAGGCAGATCCGTGCCAGCGGGTCAGCGCGGTTCGCATCGTAGCCTGCGCTGATGAGCAGCAAATCAGGGCGAAACGCCTGGAAAAAGGGCACGATTTCTCGCGCAAACAGCGGCTCATAGTCTGCCAGGGTGCTGCCGGCCGGCATGGGAAAATTTCGCACGGTGTCATGCGGGCCGCGATCGCCCGCTGCGCCTGTGCCGGGATACTGCGGGTATTCGTGGAGCGAGCAAAACGCAATGCGCGGGTCAGATTCTACAATTGCCTCGGTGCCGTTGCCGTGATGCACGTCCCAGTCTAAAATGCCAACGCGCTCGATTCCCGGCTGCTGGAGCGCATACCGAGCGGCGATCGCCGCGTTGGAAAACAGGCAGAACCCCATGCCCCGCCTGGGCAGCGCGTGATGTCCTGGCGGACGCACTAGGGCAAAGGCTGGACGACCCGTTTGC
Source organism: Cyanobacteriota bacterium (assembly GCA_046719575.1). Taxonomy (GTDB): domain Bacteria; phylum Cyanobacteriota; class Cyanobacteriia; order Elainellales; family Elainellaceae; genus Thermoleptolyngbya. The sequence continues at coordinate 1,977 of JBDNCP010000014.1, read as the reverse complement.
CATACCGTATCCACTGCATCCAGCCAAGCGCTCACTGCCAGCAGCGCTGCATCGTAGCTATCCGGCGACACGACCGTATCCGGATCGACCTGCCCGCCGCCGTGAGTGGCAACATACTCTACTGCGGCCACGTAATCGGGAGGATGCACCGCATGGAGCGCAGTCATCAGGCGATCGCCCTGAGCATCGACGGGAGTGGGCGATCGCCACGCAAGCTGATCCGCCCAAGCCGCCTGCCGCAGGGCTGCGACCACGGCCCGCAACCGGCCGGCGTTTTCAGGATGATAGGAACCCGTGTCATGCTGCAAAAACACGTCGGAATAAAAGATCGGAAACTGCGACATGGCCACACGCTCTGAAGGAAGAATGCCTCGATTTTACGGCTGGCCGCCGATGATTGACCGCTGAGCTTGGCGATCCTGGGCGATCGCCCTGATTCCAGATATCCCACAGAGATTCCGTGCCGTTGCCACACTCATGCCCTTGAGCGTGCCGTTTGGCGGCGGAAACCCTGACCGCAGAAAATGCCAAAATTGGAACGACACAAAACCAGAGCAACCATCAACCTGCACCTAGCGGGCGCAGAAATCGACCCCAAAGCGCAGCATCCCACGCCGGGGTCTGCTGATTTGTGTCTGCTCACCGACACGCCGATCGCAGAAGTGGCAACTTGGCTAGAGTCGCGCGGTGTGCCGATTGAATTGGGCATCGTGTTGTGTACCGGAGCCACCGGAAAACCTGCGTCGCTCTACATCCGCGATCCTGACGGCAACTTGATCGAATTGGCTAATTCTACTGACCGTTGATAATCAGGCGATCGCCCTCCACGCGCACATCTCGCAGTTCAATACCCCGCGCTTCGACTTCTGCATTGATGCGGGCTTCCAACTCCGCCAGCGATAGCCCAAGCTGGCCAGCCACGACCGATGCAGGCAGGCTGAGATTGCCAACTTTTACGGTCATGCTTTCATCGAGTTGCAGCTTGCCGTTTCGCACTGTGGGGTTGCCCTCGATGCCAAGGTACACGCCGCGTCGCCCCAGCGCCGGAACGAACGCCAGCACCCGATCTAGCGCCGCCCGCTCCTGATCGGTCAGCCTGTCGGTCGGCAGTTCCGACAGGTTCACCACCACGCCGCCTTTGATCTTGCCGTCTTCGACAGTGGTGCTAAAGCCGTTTTGCAATAGCTCCCGACCTTCGGGCGATTGGGCGATCGCCGCCGCCACGATCTGGTTCACCTGCGGCCCGTCCAGTTCCACAGGCGCACCGCTCGTCACCAGGCTCTCAATCACGTCGGGCGATATTGGCGTTGGGTCGGGCGTAGGGGTCGCAGCGGGCGATTCGGTCGCATACCAGTCGGGCACCTGCGACACTTGCCGCACCGATAGCGCCGTCGCCGCCAGCGCCCCGATCGCCACGCCCGCCGCAATGCCCACTAGCCAAATCAGTTGCTTGTTCATCGATCGCCCTTTACCCGTCACTGGATGAATCAGGAATCTCAAGGTTTTGGAGCGCCACACGCCTCAAAACTCTGCGCTTGCTAAAACGCCATACCTGATCACGCTCATAGCGCGATCGCCCGTCCGGATCATTCTGCCATTCTCTTGGAAATGAGAAATCGGCCGCAGGATTTATTGAAAATTAAACAACGGGCTGGGGTGTTTTGGGCTGCACGCTGGGCAGCCAGCGACTGGCAATCGGCATTCGCCAGCCCGTGCCAAAGGCGCGATCGGTAATCTTTAGCCCCGGCGCGGCCTGCTTGCGCTTGAACTCGGCGCGAGTGACCAGCCGAATCACCTGATTCACCACGGCCGCGTCGTGTCCCGCCGCCACAATGTCTGCCGGGGCCTGGTGATGCTCGACGAAGCGCTCTAGGATGTCGTCCAGCACATCGTAGGGCGGCAGCGAATCCTGATCGACCTGACCTGGCTTCAGTTCGGCGCTGGGCGGCTTGGTAATGATGTGCGGCGGAATCACCG
>JBDNCP010000139.1:0-12450 GCA_046719575.1 Cyanobacteriota bacterium | reverse complement strand
CGCCGCGCTTGATGCCCTCTGAGTCTGCGGGCGCATGATTCGGCCCCTGATCCAGGCATTGCTTAAAGACCTGCTGCGCTCCGGTGGCCGGGGCCGCTGCTGGGCGCACAGTGACTCTGGGAACCGCAGGCGGGCGGGGGGCGATCACCGCTGCTGGAGAAGATTTCGTCTCAGGACGAGTCGAGTCAGCACTCGTAAAGGGACTGCGAAAAGGTCGAAATGGGGAAGTGGGCGATCGCCCTGTTCCAGCCAGAGACATCAACCGCACATTCCGCCAAGAGAGTAGAGATTCAGGGCGCGATCGCTGCCATTGCACCCGCCGACAGAGATCCGTTGCCAAAAGACCCGCCTGACAGCCAGATGCCGCTGTGGGCGCGATTTCATTGGGAATGTTTTGACGGGAGGTTTTTTGATTGGAGACGCTCTGATTGGAGACGCTCTGATTGGATTTCCGATTGGATAGATTCTGATTGGATAGATTGGATTGAGAATTGCCCAATTGGGTCGAAACCTCAGCAGATGCCGAAACAGATGCCGAAACGGTAGATATATCGCCAAACTCAGCCACCAAAGGCGGCATTGGCATTCCCCAAAAAGGCGAAAAAAAACCGACCGTGGATGTTGCCATCCCGGCAAGTCCTAAAACGCTCATATTTAACCAGTAATGAACACACAACAAAACCAGGCGTTGACCGCACCCAGCGGTGCCCTGCCGCAGAAGTCTTAACTTCTAGTCAGCTAGCTGCCATCCTCGGCAACGCCCCGTTTCAAAACCGCTGGGAGTAGCACGCTCAGTGCCAAAATCCCAACTTCGTCATCCTAGAGCGGCAGACGGGGGTAAATCATCCACCGCTGAGAGGAAATCCACATCCTCCCCAAAGCCTCACCCGATCGGAGGAGCGATCGCCCGCAATCGATACGGGATAAGCTTTTCTATAAGGTTCCCTAGAATAAGGGATTTTTCTAGAGAATTTTCAAAAAGTTATCAGTTATACACAAATTTTGTTCATGTTTCTTAAGCAAATCTGAGCAGCGGGTCGCTATGTCTCATCCCTCCCCCTCTCCCGAACTGTCCCAGTGGCAATGCTTGCTAAAAAATCTCGGAGTCTGGGAAGGCTCATTTACGCGGCTGTCGCCTGCGGGCGTGGAAGTGAGCAACGTGCCAACCGTGGTGACGCTGGAAGGGCTGAACCAAAACCAGACCATTCGCCAAACGCTCGAATTTGGCACATCGACCACAGGCGACCCGCCCACGACAAAAGTGCTGGAATATAGCAGCCTAAATCGCAGCACGCTGTTTTTTGAAACGGGGGCATTTTCGCAGGGGTCGCTGCAATTCAGCCCCTTTGGGGAATTTGGCGCAGAACTGGGATTTATCGCGGGCGATTCGCGGAGCATTCGCGCAAGCGGTGCGGCGCACTTTCCTTTCGGGAATCGTCGGATGCGCCTGGTAGAGCTATTTCACGGCGCAGACGGGGAGAGTCGCCTCAGCAGCCTGACGCTGATCCGCGAAACACTGCGGGGCAGCGCCGCCGCCGAGCGCCCACCCCTGACTGCTGAGCAACTGGTGGGCACTTGGCACGGACGCGCCGTGACGCTCTATCCCGACTGGCGATCGCCCGAAACCTATTCCACCACGCTCTCCATCAGCCTGGACGGAACCCAACTCCAGCAACACCTCAGCGCCCCTGGCCTGTCCCTCAGCACCACGGGCACTGTCACCCCCACTGCGATTCACTTCACCCAAGGCAGCACGCCACTCCAACTCCTCCTCCTGCCCGACGGAGCCTCCGCCAACACACCCCTCGTCATCCCCAAGGGCAAGCCCTTTTTTCTAGAAGCAGGCTGGCTAATCTCCCCCACCCGCCGCCAGCGGATGATTCGCCGCTATGACGCGCAGGGCGGCTGGGAAAGCCTGACGCTGGTGGAGGAAGAAAAGGGGTGAGGGGGTGAGTGTGGGGTTAAAGTGTGAAAATTAAAGTTCAGCAAGACGCACCCTGGCTGCCCTTTTCTAACCGCTGTTTTATCTAACTCCTTGATTCTCTAGTGCTTTGGCAAGCTGATTTTTACCGTCGTCCCCTGCAAACCGAATCAGGCGAGGCCCTGTGGGAATTGGTCGTGTGTGACCCGACGGGGGCATTTAGCGCCTGTGTCGATTGTCCGCAGTCGCAGGCGACGGCTGGCTGGCTGGCGGCCCAGTTCAAGCGGCTCCAGGCGGAAGGCGTGCCAGAGCGGATTCAGGTGTTTCGGCCCCAGAGTTTGGGCTTGATGGAGGCGGCCGCTAGGGAGGTCGGTTTGACGATAGAGCCGACGCGCCACGCCCCCATGTTGAAACATTTTCTGCTGCGCCGCGCCGCCTACTATCCCAATTTGCCAGGTTATACGGGCGAAGCCTACGACCCGTTGGCAATCGACGCGCCGCCCCCGCTTCCTGTGCCAGAAGCGCTCTGGGGCGATCGCTGGCGATTTGCGGCCCTTGCAGCAGGCGATCTGGAGCTTCTCTATGGCGATCGCCCCATTCCCATCTGCTCTACGCCCGATCGCCTCTTGCCGATCAACCTGGGACTTGCCTCGACCCAGCCGGTCCCCGGTGTCATCATCGAGGGCGGACGGCAGTCCATGCGGTTGGCCCGGTGGCTCCAGGAAATACGCCCTGCGCTATTGAGCTATATTCCCGGTGCCCCCGATGGTCTGATTTTGGAAGCGGGATTGAGCGATCGCTGGATTCTCTCCACCGTTCAAGATGCCGACGTAGCTGCCGCCGCCCGCCTCTTTCAGCAGCGACAGCGCGAAGCCAACGGACTGCACTTTCTACTGGTACAACCAGACGATACCGGCGTGACCTATAGCGGCTTTTGGCTACTGGGCTAAAGGGAGCAGCCCTATCCAACCAGGCTTTTGAGCAGCCACCCCAGCACCACCCCCAGCCCGCCAAAGCGCACCGCCATCCAGAAGGGTTCCTTGAGGCTGCTCCAAGAAAAAAGCTGACTCTCTAGGGCTACCTCCAACTCCGCAAGCTGATCCTTTAAGCGCTTTAGCTCCAGCTTTAGGGAGGGATCTTGCGTGTGGGCATAGTCGCGCTGCGCTTGCTCGATGCGCTGTTGCAGGGTTTCCTGGCGCTGCTGATCGGTTTTGACTTGGGCATAGCGTGCCTGCAAGGTTTGGAGCGATCGCCCCAGGTCGTCTAGCGCCTGCTCAAAGTCGAGTTCGGGAGGGGTCATTGCGGAGATAGGGGTAAGGGGAGGCGTGGTATTGATTTTGGATTTTGGATTTTGGATTTTGGATTGGGGATTAGCAATCTAAGCCCCTGTCAGTCTTCCAGCGATTCATCGGTTGCGCCGTTTGCAGGAATTGTTTGCGGGAATTAATTCTGAGAAGCTGGGATCTCAGAAGCTGACCAAGTATGAGCGCTTTTGCTGATTTCAGCATTTCCTTATCCCCGCTCGCCCAAATCCCGAACGGTCTTGACTTTCAGTTCTAGCGTCGCGTCTTCGTCGCACACGATCAGGGCGTTGGGGTGCAGTTGCAGCGCAGAAATCGTCCACAAATGATTAATACTGCCTTCGACCGCATGATGAATGGCCTGAGCCTTGGCGGCACCTTGCGCCAGGATCATCACCTCCTGGGCATCGAGAATTGTGCCAACGCCAACGGTGAGGGCGTGGGTGGGCACTTGGCTGGGATGATCGAAAAAGCGGGCGTTGACCCGACGAGTGCGATCGCCCAGGGGTTGCAGGTGCGTGCGAGAAGCAAGAGACGTGCCAGGTTCATTGAACGCGATGTGGCCGTCTTCGCCTACGCCACCGATGAACAGATTCACGCCGCCGAAGGACTTAATTTTATCCTCGTAGGCGACGCATTCTGCGGCCAAATCGGGGGCATTGCCATTGGGAATATGGGCGTTTTGGGCGGGAATATCGATGTGATTCAGAAAGTTTTGACGCATGTAGGTGTGATAGCTTTGCGGGTGATTTTCGGGCAGCCCTACATACTCGTCCATGTTGAAGGTGACCACATGCCGAAAGCTGATTTTTCCCTGTTGATATAGCTCGATCAGCCGGGCATACAGCTTGAGCGGGGTGCTGCCTGCGGGCAAGCCCAGGACAAACGGGCGATCGCTCGTCGGCGCAAAGTCAGCAATGCGTCGCAGCACATACTGTGCTGCCCACTCAGCCACCTCAACGGCAGTCGGGCAAAGGATTAGACGCATGAGATGCAGCGGGGTATGAAGAAAATCAGTCTGCGGAAATACGTAGAAAAGTAAACTCAGGAAACGATTAGTAAAGATTGGAGGACTTTTGAATCCCAACTCAGATTAGGTTTGGTATCGTATTTTGCATAACAGTTCACTTTCAATCCTGCCAGCCACCCGAAACGGAGTTTACAAAATTCAGTTTCTCTTTACCAGGTTGGCTTGTTTATCGCTTATTTCAATCCTGGTCGGCGATTTTATTTTAAGTCGGCTACTTCGGTTTATAGGCAATCAGCTCATAGATAACAGGTAATGCCCAGACGATCGCTCGTCTGGGCATTTTCTTATGTTTCTCACTCGCGGTCCTGATTGACGGACAAAACTCCTGCAATCTTGCTCTTCTCGTCAGTAGGGTTAGCGTCAGTGTAACCCCACCGAATCTAAGCTGGTACTGGGTTTGACGTTGCTCAACCTAGCCTAGGCAAAAGATTTGCCAGTCAACCAGCCCACGGTCTCTGGTTCGCAAACAGCGGCAGACCAGGGAACATCGCAGGCGGATAAACGCTGGATACACTCAACACCACAGGCTAGCAACACCACCGGTTAGGATTAAACGCATCCCTTCGCCTGCTGCTATGCCAAGGTTCTCTAAAACCGACCCTAAAACCGATTGAAAAAATGCCGCATCCGTACTTTGCTGGAAACATAGGGGGGAAATTGGTGATGCTCTGCCAGCAGCCAGGCCACCATCAACAAGTGTGTAGAAAAAGTGATGCTGACCCACACCACCGGAAACCAAGACCAGGGGCTACCGGGCAGCGGCGGAAAGGTATAGGACGACAGCCAGACAATCCCTGTAGGCAGCAAGACCAACAAGACTGAAACCAGCCAGACAAACGTGGTGAGGTTTCGGTCAGTTTGATAGGCAGACTGCCAGTTCCAGCCCGTCCAGCGCCAGGCCATTGGCTGCACGCTGTCTGCCACCTGCACTGACTGATCTGCCAGATTTGCCGTAAAAATATGCCGACAGAAGTTGCAGGCAAAGGCATCCATCAGCGTCAGGCCGGTGATTTCGCCATGCCGACAGACCGGGCAGATGTAGCGATCGCCAAAATCGAGCGTTCGAGTCCGCAGACCGGACTGCTGGACACTCATGGGCGATCGCTTAGAATGCCCGCTATCCGGCGAATTTAGACCTGGCATCATGGGCAACACTCCTGGCGGCAGGCGCGAGATTGAATAGCTGGACGGTAAGTGCTTGAATGCGGAATGCTTTAACGATAGCTCAGCAGCGTGGTGCGATCGCCCACCGTGCGAACGATCTCTTGTCCATTGTGTTCCAAAATCACGCGAGGTTCCTGACCATTCATCTCCACCCGCTTGATCAGCACCGTGCCCCCAGCCAGGCGATCGCCCACCGAGGCATAGCGGCTGCCCTCTCCGGGCACTTCGACGATGATGCTGTAGCGGCCGCCCATTTCCATCGCCCCACTAATCTGGATGCTTTGGGGAATGCTGACTGAGGGCGCAGCAGGCACAGGCAGGGCGAGTGGCGTAGCAGCCACCGCAACAGCGGGTGGCGTAGCGGCCACCGCAACGGCGGGCGGCGCAGCAGGCACGGGCACTAGCGCAGGCAGTTCGGGTAGAACCTGAGGCTGGGGTAGCTCAGCGGCAATCGGGCGATCCTCTGGCGGCACTGGTGGAATGGCGGGCTGGCGAATCACCACGGGCGTTTCGCCCAGCGAGGCGAAGGGGTCGCTGCGGCCCGCGCTGACCTGGGGCAGGCGGCTGGGCACAGTCGTAGACGAAATCAGCCCGGTGGCTAGTTGCCCCGGTGGTAAGGGTTTGGCAGCGGTGGCAGGGGGGGCAGCGGGCACAGTGGGCGAGGCAAACATTTCAGACGGGGTTCCAGCGGGTGCGGGGTCTGCTCCTGCTTCTAGCGTAGGCGATTCGGCGACAGCTTCCGCTGCGGGGTCTGGGTTGGCGGCATCAGGCGCAGATCCTCTGCCGCAGCCTGCCATCAGCAGCCCCAAACTGCCTACGATCGCCCAAGCAACGTGCCCCCGTCGAAAGCCCCATCGAACTGCACTGTGTCGAACTGCACTGTGGAAAGAACCCCCGCCCGAAGAACCCTTACGCATTGCCGAATGACTCCTCACTATCGCCCTACCGGATTGCCAATTCACAACTCCAAAGCATAGCGCCGATTTCTCTGGGGCGATCGCCTAAATATCGCCTAAATGATGAAGAATTCCAGGAAGTCCTTCTGCTGAGAGATTGCCTGGCCACGATGCCGGGCCAGATCGCTGCGAACTCGCGCCATCCCCGCTTGTGTGGTATTAAATCGCTGTGGGCAAGTTTTGCGAGGCGAGGATGGCAGGTCAAATTCCAACCGATCGAAACACAGGACGCATCGCCGACGAGGGCGCGCTGGATGCCTGGGTGAGCTATGAACCCGTCGAGGCGGCCTATTTTCAAAAGCGCCAACTCCGCCGCAGCGTGGGCTGGGGGCTGCTGTGGGCGCTGGGCGTGGGTGCGGTGATTTCGGGCAATTTTTCGGGATGGAATTTTGGGCTGGCGGCGGGCGGCTTTGGCGGCATGGCGATCGCCACCCTGCTCACGGCTGTCCTCTATATCTGCCTGGTCTACACGATTTCGGAACTATCTGCGGCGCTGCCCCACGCAGGCGGCTTCTATTCCTTTGTGCGCCATGCCTTTGGGCCGCTGGGCGGCTTCCTTTCTGGCATCACCGATTTGATCGAGTACCTGATTACGCCAGCGCTGATTGCATTTTTCATCGGTGCGTATTTGAATAGCCTGTTTCCGGCTGTGCCGCCGCCCATCTGGTGGCTGCTGTTCTACGCCATCTTTGTCGGCATTAATATCCTGGGTGTTGAACCCAGCCTCAAGGTGGGGCTGGTGTTCACGGTCATTGCCCTGGCGGTGCTGGTGGATTTCTACCTGGGTGCGGTGCTGAGCGGCAAGTTTCAGCCGGGGCTGCTGCTCAATATCGCACCCACCGAGGGAAATCCCGCCTGGTTGCCCAATGGGGTCAGCGGCATTTTTGGCGCAATTCCCTACGCCATTTGGTTCTTTTTGGCGATCGAGCAGTTGCCCCTGTCAGCCGAAGAATCTACCGACTCCCGCCGCGACATTCCCCGCGCTCTGCTGTGGGGCATTGCGACGCTGCTGGGCTTTTCGCTGCTGACGCTGGTGCTAAATTCCGGCGTGCCCGCCACCCTCGTCACCGCAGACACCAATGAAACCTTCGTCGGCGCAGCGGCGATCGCCCGCACTACAGCGCCATTAGCCGATGGACTGCGGGCGGTGTTTGGCGAAGGTACGGTAGCCACGCGCACCCTCACCTTTTTGGCGCTGACGGGGCTAATTGCCAGCTTTCATGCCGTCATCTATGCTTACAGCCGCTCTCTGTTTGCCCTGTCGCGGGCGGGCTATCTGCCCCGCTGGATTTCCGTTACCAGCCGCTACAAAACTCCGGCGATCGCCCTGCTGGTGGGCGCGGCGGTGGGGCTACTCTGCATCGCGCTGATCGAACTCGCGGGTCAGGCGGTTGGCCCCGCGCTGCTAAACATGGTCGTGTTTGGCGCGGTGCTGTCGTATATTCTGGTCTTTGCCAGCTATCTCAAGCTCAAGCGCGATCGCCCGGAACTCTATCGCCCCTACCTCAGCCCGCTGGGGTCGGCGGGCGCGTGGGTGGGGCTGGTGCTGTCGGTTGTGGCGCTGGCGGCCAGCCTCGCCGATCCGCACTATCGCCCTGGCATCTGGGGCGCGGTGGTGTTTATCGCGGTGCTGCTGGTCTATTTCTGGCTCTATTCGCGGCGCAGGCTGGTGTCTCGTGCGCCGGAAGAGGAAACGGCGCTGCTGCTGCGGGTGCTGCATGAGCTGCGATGATGCGCTTTTGAATTTTGGATTACGGATCTTGGAATGCGACGGATGATGACTCGGCGTTAATTGAGGCTCCCTCAAGCCAGTCTAGTCGGCGCGGCGCAGCAGCAAGTAGGTTCGCATCTGTCCCTTGCCTTTTACATAGATCGTGCCGCGCTCTTTGAAATCATAGCGATCGCACAGCCGCTCATACACCGCCTCCGTCACCTGGATCATGCCCGGAAGCCCCTGCGACTCCATGCGGCTGGCGGTGTTCACGGTGTCGCCCCAGAGGTCGTAGATAAACTTCTTCACGCCAATCACGCCCGCCACAACGGGGCCCGTGTTGATGCCGATCCGCATGTTAAACGGCGTGTTGTTTGGCGTTCGGAATTGAGCGATCGCCCGCTGCATATCTAGCGCCATATTGGCGATCGCCTCCAGATGGTCTTCTCGCTCGATGGGCAGCCCACCCACCACCATATAGGAATCGCCAATGGTTTTAATTTTCTCTAGTCCGTGCTGCTCTGCCAACAGGTCAAATTTGGAAAACACCTGATTCAGCAGCCGCACCATGTCCTCCGGCGGCACGCCCGCCGACAACTCTGTAAACCCGACAATATCGGCAAACAGCACCGTCACTTCAGGAAAATGCTCGGCAATCGTCCGCTGGTCTTGCTTCAACTGCCGTGCGACTGGCTCTGGCAGAATATTTAACAGCAGCCGCTCTGATTTTTCCTGCTCTGCCTCTAGCGCTCGCCGTGCGCGAAACTCTGCCCGTTGCAGCCGCTCATAGAGAAACACCGACAGGTTGCAAATCCCGCAAAACCAAAACAGATACAGCCACAGTGTCGCATCCCACATCGACCCCCCCGCCTCGCCTAATCCCAGCAGCGAGTTCACAATCAGGTAATAACCCAGTAGCCCTGCCTGAGTGATCAGGTGCAGCGGCCAGCGCATGGGCAACAGCGTCGCCTGCACCAAAAACACCAGCGTCCAGGCGAACACGCCGGGAAATGCCACCCCTCGCAGCGTCGCCCAAATCTGCTCGACCAGCGTGATTGACCAGGAACAGCCCAAAAAAATCAGCGCCGGATAGCGCCGCCCAACCTCGCTGTGATGGAGCATTAGACAAATCACCAGTCCCAACAGAGAGGTGCCCGCCATTGCAAACCAGCTTGGCGGAACAGTGCTGCGGTTTGCCAACACCAGAAGTGCCCGCAGCAAGATGAATGTGAGGTAGGCTAGAATCCCGATTCGCAGCGACAAGCTCAGCCGTCGCCGCATAAAGCCTTGCTGCCATGCGAAGTAGACCGGATCTTCACTGGGGCTGTCTGACGGGAAGAGGGCTTCCCGCAATGCACTGGGCAGTTGGTGGAGGCGTTGAGTCAGCGACGAGAGGTTCACAGAACGCAGCCAGACGAAAGGGATATTGAGATTAGGGAGACTCAACGAAAACTGACAAGACTGACAAAACCAACAAACCTGACATCTACAAAACTTACCTCTATAAAAGCTCACCTAAGCGAACTTAGCCACGGAACCCCCTTAGCAGTAACAACATTGCCCAAACTGCGATCGCACTGCTGCTATTGGACGTTTGGGTGACCTGCTCGATTTGGATTACTCAGCTAGAGGCATGAGCTGCAACGCTTGCTGAAACTCAGCCAGTTCGTCACGATGTCCCGTTACCACGAGCAGCGGCCCCCGAATTTTGGGATTGACCTCTGGGCCCGGCTCGGTGATTTTCAGTGATACTTGCTCAGTCCGAGTAGACTTTTTCCAGTAAAATACCCCGGCGAGTGGAGCCAGCAGCACTAGCCCTAAAAATAGATTGCCAACGGTGGGCAACAAAAACGAGAGGACGAGAGATAGACACAGAAGACCGACAGCCGCCAGGACTGAAAGGAAAATCGCGAGGAATGTACTGGCACGCACCAGTCCTTCGTAGGTCACTTGGTTTTGGGCAGCGTCTACGGCGGCGATGCGATAGGCTCGCTGGGTGAAGTATTGCTGGATGGCTTCGAGTAGGTCTGATTCTGGGCGATCGCTCATCAGGGTTGCCACTTCGATCCGATCTTTGGTAGAAGCCCGAATAAAGAACAGCAAGCCGATTACCAACAGCAGGGTCAGCAGCGCCGTAGACGACAAGACTGGAAGTTCCATACACCTCAGCCAGGAGCTTTCTTTAAGAACATCACTTTAGGGGGTGAGAGCCACCCCTTTTAATGTACGAAAGATTGTGCCCCGATGGGTGATCGGGCGGCCTTTAGCAGGCAGTTGCGGTCGGGTGCTGTCAAGCAAACCCAAAAAAACAGAGCAGCCGTCGATACAGCTACTCTGCACAGCTACTCTGCCATTAATCTTGTAATCTGGCGATGTAATCTGGCGAAACGAGTCGGAAAATCCCAGATGAACGGATGATAGAATGCGCCCGCAAGCCAATTGAGATCAGTCGGATACGCCTACGGGAACGGTGGCATTGTTTTGGGTATAGCTTTCCCACAGTCGGGACAATTCTTCAGCGCGATCGCGCCATTCTGGGGTAATCTGATACATCCGACGGGGACGACCGCGACCTTCTACCTTCTTCCAGTAGCCAATCACAGCGGCTCCGTCTTCCAGAAACTTGAGGGCACTGTAGAGAACCGTGTCCGACAGTCGATAGGCAGGATACTCCGTCTCTAGCAAGCTAATTAGCTCCGTACCGTAGGAGTCCTGCTTGAGCAGCACAGACAGCACGTAGCAGACCGCCAATTCCTTATTCAGGTAGAATGGCGGCGGATTCTTGAAAAACTTGTAGATTTCGTCGAGTGTGGTTGTCATAAGGCTCAGCCCAATCACGCAAAACTAAGGGTTGTGGACAACTCTCCTGAGAGAGCCTGAAGATACGTCGGAAGAGTGTAGTCTCAACAAGAGAGACAGAGATGGAGATATGCTCGCCTTTGCCAATGCGCTCCAGGAACTAAAAGCACGTTGCCTGCCAAAATCACAGACATAGACAAAGACCCCGGAAGGGAAGACCGATGAGGGCGATCGCACTTTGCCCTTTGTTGTAGCCAACGTTTAGGCAGACAGCTTTTAATCCTCAGACAGTTCCAAAAAACCTGCTTTAGTGTCACAAGTTTCTCGGCAATATCCTCAGACAGTTGTGCCTAAAGTGACTCAGTAGAATCTTATTGGCGATCCCAATCATCTAGCGGAACCTAAACACAATCATCGGTAACTGAGTACGAAGTTGCTTTGTACAAAGAGTTTCCGAGGGATGTATACCGATGATTCTAGCCAGCCAGACAAAAATTGGCCCTCATTCTCTGGAGGTATTTGCTCTCAAGAGCAAGTATCTGGATATTGAATCTTAATATCATAAGGCGACATCCTACAATCGGGTGATTTCAGAAATCTTAAGTATCAAATTTGCTACACCAGGCCAGCCCTCAGGGCCACGACCGCAGCCTGCACTCGATCATCCACCGCCAGCTTGTTCATAATGCCCCGCACATGGGTTTTCACCGTGTTTGGGCTGAGGTAGAGTTCTGCGGCGATTTCAGGATTGCTGCGCCCTTCGACCATTAGCTTTAGCACCTCTAGCTCGCGCTGAGAGAGCTGACCAACGGCGATCGCATCTGCGGCACTGGTGGGCGATTTGAGGTGATCCATGACCAGTCGGGCCACCAGTGGGTCGAGATAGCTGGCCCCTTCCCGCGCCGCCTCGATGGCCGCCAGCAGCCGCTCAACCGTCGTTCCCTTGACGCAATAGGCATCGGCTCCAGCCGATAGCGCCGCGACCACCTCATTTTCGGCGGTGTGGGAGGTCAGCATGACAATCCGCACATCGGGCAGGGATTCTTTGATCTTTTGCGTCGCGGCGATGCCGTCCATACGGGGCAGCCCGATGTCCATCACCACAATGTCAGGCTTGAGCTTCAGGGTTTCTTCGACCGCAAAATAGCCATCATCAGCCCGACCCACGACCTGGATGCCCGGTTGGTTGCTCAAAGACTGCTCCAACCCAAGCTGCATCATGGGGTCGTCTTCTACAATTAAAACCCTTACCAGTGCTTGATTTGATGCTTGACTTGAGGCTTCACTCACGCCGTCTTCCTCCCTCAATCGCCAGATTCCTATGCCAGATTCTTACGCCAGATTCCCTGACTAAGCCTGTCACAGGCGGATATTCCTGTATCAGTAGTCTAGCGGCCTCAGCGCGAATTGAGGAACTTCAATAACGCAGCGCGATCGCCCTCTGGCATATTTTTAAATGCCTCACGCGCGGATGCTGCCTCGCCCCCGTGCCAGAGGATGGCTTCTGCCAGCGTACGGGCGCGACCATCGTGCAGATAGCCAGAATAGGGCAAAACGGTTTGCACCAA
>JBDNCP010000138.1:0-12540 GCA_046719575.1 Cyanobacteriota bacterium | reverse complement strand
CGATCGGCGTATAGTAGCAGGTGTCGAAGTGCAAATTCTCAATCTCTTGCAGCGACCCCCAATAGCGGCCATATAGCTGATCTCCTTTGGTAAAGCAGAGCGACATGCCGATGGGGTGCTGTGGGTCAGACTCGGCATAGGCCGCAGCCATGACCGTGCGGTGGCGATAGGTGGGATAAAGCTGCTCGAAAAATTGCCGCGTCAGATATTTGCTGCCCCACCAGCCAAACTTGTCGCAGGTGTCGCTGTAAAAGCGATACATCAGGCTATACAGCGCCTTGGGAATTTCGTCTCCGGTGTGAACCCGCATCGTTAGCCCCGCAGCAGCGACGGCTTTGCGTTCGCGCTTGATATTGCGGCGCTGGTTGGCGTTGAAGCTGCCGAGATAGTCATCAAAGGTCTGAAAGCCATGATTTTGCCAGATGTAGCTGTGGTGTAGCCAGGCCCGAAAGCCGTGTGGCTCGATCATGGGTCGCCAGTCTGGATCGACGTAGAGAAAGTTGCAGCCTGAAATATTGTGGCTCAGGCAAAACTGGTCGATCGCCCCCACCATTAGCGCCGTGAGTTCTGGCTCGTCTTCTCCGGGCGCGATCAGAAAGCGGTAGCCCTCTGCTGGGGTAAAGGGCGACATGCCCAGGAGCTTGGGATAGTAGGCAATTCGCAGCCGTTGTGCCAGTTCTGCCCACTGGTGGTCAAAGACAAACTCGCCGTAGCTATGCCCCTTGAGGTACATCGGCGCAGCGGCTATCAGCGTGCGATCGCGCCAAACGGTGAGGTGATTGGGCAGCCAGCCTGCTTTGGCGGTGGCGCTGCCAGAGGCTTCTAGGTTGTGCAGCCAGTCCCATTCCAAAAACGGCGTTTTGAGGGGCAGTGCTAGCTCATCCCAGGCGGTTTGGGGCACTTCGGCGATCGCCTGAATCCACTTCACAGTAAGGCGGGAGCGAGTCTGTTCGAGCATTTTGGGATTTGAGATTTAGAGAAATTCAGGGCAGCCTGTGGGCAGCGAGACGGGCGAAGGGTTCAGCGTTCTAGAGCGCCACTGCGACAAGGCAACGACGCGAAACATCTCTTTACAATCATCTCTCTACAACGTAGATCAATCTTTTGCTCGATGCAGGCGATAGTGCAAAAAAACTTCTTGGGCGATCGCCTCTGCCGAGAGTAGTTCTAGCCGGGGCGCAGCGGCTTCTAGCCAGCCAGGGCCGCCGACGGGGGTGGGGGCTGTGCGACCGCCCAGCAGCAGGGGACAGATGGTAATCCACAGATCGTCTACCGCATCAGCGGCGATTAGCGCAGCCACCAGTTCGCCTCCCCCACCCAACACCAGACGGTGAATGCCCAACTGAGCCAACAGCGGCAGGGCGATCGCCCAGTCTAGCCCCGTCGGGGTTTCTGGCAGCGCAAGCACCTGGGCAAATTCAGACCCTACCTGCCAGCGGTTGGCTCCGGCGGCAGTGGTCAACAGCCAGCGGGGGACGGGCTGCTGAAAAAAGCGCAGATCGGGCGAAAACTCGGCGGTGCGGGAGCAAACGATGTGAACGGGCTGGGGCGATCGCCCCTCTGCCTGTCGCTGCTGGAGCAGGTCGGGGTGGGTGATGGGCAGCGTTGTACCGTAGGCGCGGAGGGTCGCTCCGCCAAACAAAAAGCCGTCGGCTTCGGCTAGGCGGGCTTCGAGATGGGCTTTGTCGCGAGCAGAGCCAAACCGGGCGGGCGATCGCCCCACATCTGCAATCTTGCCATCCAGACTCATCGCCAAGACAACTGTGATGGAGGGCGCGATGGTGGGCCTTGGGCCAAACGAGACAGACGAGCGTGGTGGCAGTTCTGGGGGATTGCCTAAAATCATGAAGGAGCGCTCTAAAAAATCTGACCTAAATCATTTGTAAGAATCAGAGATTAAACCTCTTGCATGAATGCTGTTTTGAGGGCGTGAATGGTGGCGCGGCGATACCGCGCCACCATTCACGCAAGAAGTCTCAAGAAGTCTATTGATGAACAAGGGGCTTAGGCAGTGTTTTAAAACTTTTTAGGTCGTTGATTGCCCTGAGTCGATCCCCCTAAATCCCCCTGATTAAGGGGGACTTTCGGAGCGGTTCGGCTCAGTTCCCCCCTTTTTAAGGGGGGCTAGGGGGGATCAAAGGGTTTGAAAACACGCCTTAAGCCCCTTGCCTCTCACAACTCACTTGGGGTTGCCGTAGACAACACGATAGATTAAACAAAATTAGAAGATTAGACGAGATTAGACGAGATTAGACAGCGGGTTATCGTCAATTGCGCTTTCGAGGATTTCCATCAGGATGGCTCAACAACTTTATGAAGACTTCAAAAAGTTTGCCCGGCCTGAACAAATCTGTAGATTGGTCAGACGTAATCAAATCTTAGTGTTTTAAAGTGGAGTATGCCCTTTAGGTCGGGAATCGCTATGCCTGGTGGTCAGCCCTCCTTCCGCCGCTTGCTGCTGATGCGAATCTTGCTGCTTAGCATTCCCATCGTGCTGTTGGGGGTCGCAGTGACGTTTCGCAAGGCCCGCACCAGCCTCCTCGAAACAGCGCGGCAAAACCTGACCGAGAGCGCAATCCGCAAAGCCAACCTGATTCGGAGCAGCATCCATTCGCTGCAAACCGCTCTGGCGATCGCCAGCCAAACCGAAAGCCTGCAAGCTGGGGACATGGCTCAAAGCCAGCTTTTCCTCGAAGGATTATTGCCTCAGCTTCCAGGTGCCCAATGCTTGCAGTTGACCGATCTGTATACCGATCAAGTCGTTGCCAGCACCTGCGGCAGTGCGCCAATCAAGTCGCTTGATGACCACCCTTGGCGCTACCAGCCCAACCCCAGCCCTGCTGATCTATTCCAGAAGTCCATCCTAGACACCCAGCCGCGACAGCGAGTGCGCCAAGACCCGCTGAATAGCCAGCTTGATCTGGTGATTAGCACACCCGTCTATACGAGCGACGGCCGGCCGCGCTACGGGCTGACGGTGCAAACAGTCCTGCGACAAATTGAGGTGGCAAAACCCTGGTCGCTGCTGGGCTATACGACGGTGATCGACCAGGACGGGACGTTCCTATCGCACCCGTTTCCCGAAAAGGTGGGGCGCAATATTGCCGAAGAGGGCGATCGCGATCGCTTTGAAAATATCCTAGAAAACACCGCCAGAGGGGATGGCGCAGTGCGTCACCTGTTCAACTTTTCGGGCGACAGCACCGAATGGCTGGCAGGCTTTACACCCGTTGAGATTTCCATCAGCCCCAACGAAAACCGCATCTGGACAGTGCTAGCGGTGACCCGGCTAGACTATGCCCTAGAGGGGCTAAAAGCCATTAGCCAAATCCTGGCGCTGCTCACGGGCGGGCTGCTGACGGCACACATGCTGGCTATGCTCTACATGGCTCGCGACATTTCCCTACCGATTGAAAAGCTCGGCAAATACGCCCGCCATCTCGATCGGCGCGATGTCAAAGCCCGAATGCCTAAAAACTTTCAGGTGCGCGAGCTAAACCAACTGGCAGACGTGCTAAATAGCATGGTGAGCCGTTTGGAAGACCGCGCCAACGAGCTAGAGGCGGCCTGGCAAGAGGCAGAAGCAGCCAACCAGCTTAAAAGCGAGTTTTTGGCGACCACTTCCCACGAACTGCGAACGCCGCTCAACGCGATTATCGGCTGCATTCGGCTGGTGCGAGACGGCTACTGCGACACCCGCGAAGAGGAACTAGAACTGCTGGAACAGGCCGACAAGGCAGCGATTCACCTGCTGAAAATCATCAACGACCTGCTCGATATTCGTGGCATCGAGCAGGGCAAACTGCGGCTTTTTCTAGAAGTGGTCGATTTGCGGCAGATTTTGAAGGAAGTGCTGGAGTTACAGTCTGTCGAAATTCAGCGGAAACAATTGCGGCTGACGGCTCCTAATCTAGATCAGCAGATTTTGGTGCGGGCTGACCCGGCGCGGCTGAAGCAAGTGCTGCTAAATGTGGTGTCCAATGCGGTGAAATTTACCGACGAAGGCGGGATCACCATCGACATCCGCCGCAACCAAAAGTCTGAGTTTAGCAAGCTCGTTAGCGATGGCGTTGCTCTCAATGGAGACGGTGGTGATCTGGCAAACCCCAACACCCGGCCCCAAGACTGGATCGTGGTTTCGGTGAAAGACACGGGCATCGGCGTAGACCCAGAGCAGCAGGACAAACTGTTTCGCCCGTTTGTGATGGCCGATGGCTCCACGACTCGCAAGTTTGAAGGTACGGGGCTGGGGCTGGCGATTTCGCGCAACCTGGTGGAGCGGATGGGCGGTACGATTGACCTCTATAGCGAGGGGTTGGATAAGGGCACAACGGTTGAAATCACCCTGCCCGTCGTAGACGATTCCCAAACCTCAACCTTTGAACCCGATACCCAAACCGATACACCGGAGCGCATCAAGGTCAGTTCGTGAGGCAATTTGCGTCGCCTGCTGTGCCTAGGGCTTGCAGAGTCTAATCCCGCCAGAGGGCAATGCCGCCAAGCAGCCCTGCAATATTGGGAACGACTTTGGCGCGGGGGGGCAGGGTGAAGTTGATTTCCTTTGCGTTGCCGCCGCCAAGGTAGAGATAGTCGTAGTTAAACACGCGCTGCCATTGGGCGATCGCCTTTTCTAGTCGTTCGTTCCACTTTTTTTTGCCGTCGTTGTCGAAGGCGGCGCGGCCCAACTGCTGCTCGTAGGTCTGCCCTTTGCGAAATTCGTGGTGTCCCAGTTCCAGGTTGGGCACGAGTCGCCCGTTCAGAAACATGGCAGAGCCAACGCCCGTGCCCAGGGTAATCACCATTTCTACGCCCGTTCCGGCGATCGCCCCCAACCCCTGCATATCGGCATCGTTGATCACGCGCACAGGCACTTGCAGCTTGTCGATCAGCACCGTTGCCAAGTCAACCCCAAGCCAATCGGGATGCAGGTTCGCAGCGGTTTCCGTGACCCCATTCCGCACCACACCCGGAAAGCCGACGGAAACCCGATCAAAGGTTTTGCCGCTGGCCAGCCCCAGAATGCCCTGAATCATTGGCTCTGGCTTGGCGGGGTCGGGGGTGGAAATGCGATCGCGCTCCGTCACGGGGTTGCCTGCTTCGTCCAGCACCAGCGCTTTAATCCCACTGCCGCCAATGTCTACTGCCAGGGTGTGGAGGGGTTTTGTTGTGGTTGTCATGTTGTCTATCAATCCTTATGAGGAAACTATAGAGGCTGTTGGCGATCCAGGTCATTGGATTTAAGGAACTCTGAAAAGTTGGCGCAGCGGTTAAGGCTCAGCGAAGAATCAGGCGGATGGGGAACAGGCGGATAGGGAACAGGCGGCTGGCGCATCGATAGGCTGCCAGCCATACTCGGCGATAATGTCTGGATATTGCTGGTTGATCTGGCTCAGCATTTCGCACAGCGTAGCGGCGATCGCCCCCGCCTCTGGCGCTTGCTGCTGAAATTGGGCGTATTGTAGATAGGTCAGCAGATAGGTCAGCAGACCAATCGCACCCGTTAGTGTCAGTTGCTTGAGTTCAAATTCAGCGTTCACAGGGAAACTCCTGGGTTCAAGAAATTGCAGATGCATGAAACAAAAATGGTCTTGATAGAGTAATCGAGCCGCTGAATGAGCGTTACGCAAAACGTTTTATAAATCCTCCCGATGGGGAAGAATCCCGGCTGAATTTTGCCCGCTGCCGCCGACTCTCATGCCGACTCTCATCATGCTCATCATGAGCGTTATGCAAGCTGACCATGCTGACTCTGTTGAAGCTACTGGGTGACCCCCGCCAGTCCATGACCCAGCACCGCTCCGGCCGGATTTGGGGACTGGTTGCCCTGCTCAGCGGCATGGCTATGGGCTGCACGGTTGCGCCAGTCAACGCCTGGTGGGTGGCGTGGGTGGCGCTGGCTCCGCTGTGGGGGATGGTGAGGGGGGGCGATCGCCCATCGGTGCCTTTTGTGAAACCCTGGGGTGGCGATCCTCCTAAATCCCCTGTGATCAGCGATCCCCCTAAATCCCCCTTGATAAGGGGGACTTCCGAGCCGCACGATCGCCCCTCTTCCACACACCCCACCACCCCACCACCCAACCACCTCACTACTCCCCCTCCCTTCCCCTCTCCTCCTCTCCTCATCCCCCTCCTGTGGGGCATTGGCTACCACGGCCTCGCCCTCTCCTGGATTGTGGACTTGCATCCGCTGACCTGGATGGGCATCCCCTGGCTGGGCAGCGTGGCGATCGCCCTCTTTGCCTGGGCGTTTATTACCCTCTGGGGCGCAGCCATCCCCCTCACCTGGAGCCTGGGTCTTTCCATTGCCACACGCTGGCTCCGCCCTACCCCCCCGCTCGTCCTCGTCCTGATTGGAACCGCCCTCTGGTGCGCCATTGAGCTTCTTTGGAGCCATAGTCCGCTCTACTGGACATCCCTCGCCCTCACCCAAAGCCCACACAATTTGCCGATTTTGCACCTGGGGCAACTGTCTGGCCCGACGGCGGTGACGGCGGCAATCGTGGCAGTAAACGGGTTGCTGGCGGAGAGTTTTTTGGCGTGGCGCGAGGCTCGGCGCAAGGGTTCTATGGGCTCGGCGGGCGATCGCCCCTTGGGTCCAGGTTCGTCATCGAGCGCGGGTCGATATCTGGCGGCGGCGCTGGTGGTGTTGGTATCGGCTCATCTGGGTGGATGGGTGCTGCTGCGGCAACCGCTGGGCGATCGCCCAGACCAGAGATTTACCGTGGGGCTGGTGCAGGGCAACGTGCCAACGCGGATCAAGCTGTTTGAAGAAGGCGAGCGGCTGGCGCTGGAGAACTATACCCAGGGCTACAACGCGCTGGCGGATGAGGGCGCGGACCTAGTGGTGATGCCGGAGGGGGCGTTTCCTTGGGTGTGGGTGGGCACGGCACAGCAGGGGCGGCATCCGCTGATGCAGGCCGTTCTGGCGCGGGGCGTTCCGGTGATTGTCGGCACGGTGGGCTGGCAAGAGCGCCGCATGACCCAAAGCCTGTTTGCAGTCGCACCCAGCGGCAAGATTACCGGGCGCTACGACAAGGTGAAGTTAGTGCCCCTGGGCGAATACATTCCTTTTGAGACGCTGCTGGGGCGCGTGGTGGGGCGGCTGTCGCTAATGGAGTCTTCAATGCGGCCGGGTCGCCTGGATCAGCAGTTTGAAACACCGATGGGACGGGCGATCGCCGCCATTTGCTACGAATCTGCCTTTAGCTATCTATTTCGGCAGCAGGCAGCAGCGGGTGGCGAATTTATCCTGACGGCTTCCAACAACGACCCCTACACCCGCCGCATGATGCTGCAACACCACGCCCAGGACGTGATGCGGGCGATAGAGGGCGATCGCTGGGCTGTGCGCGTTACCAATACAGGTCTATCTGGCATCGTCAACCCACATGGGGAAACCGTCTGGCTATCAGGCTACCGCACACTGGAAACCCACGCCGCCCCGATCTACCGCCGCCAGAGCAAAACGCCCTACGTCCGCTGGGGCGACTGGCTGTTGACCCTGCTGCTGGGGCTGAGCGCGATCGCCCTTATTGCTCCTTGGCTTCGTAAGTCACAAAATTTCCCAAAATTCCCACCGTCTTAAACCGATAGGCAGGCAGCAGTTGCGGTGGCAAAAAGGCGCGAATTTCCGCAGGCAGCAGCCGATGAGCAGATAGATTCGTCTGATACAGGCTCAGCACACCGTAATTTGAGCGCTGCGTATTGTCAGAAATAATCTCCCGCAGGTCGTCCTGGTTGTCCGCCACCAAGTCAGCGCAGACCTCTTCCAGGTCAATGCCCAACACATCGGGCGCATCAGGGCAGACCTCTTTGTTCAGATACTCGGACAGGCGGGCAGTGGCGTACTCATCGTAGGCCGCCTCACCCGGATTCGTTGCCGCCATGCCAATGCCCACAGCGGCGATCGCCAGCCCAAGCCAAATTCCCACCGATCCGCGCTTCATACGCTCCGTTACCCCTGCGCCCCCATCCGTTCCAGACTTCTTGCGCTAGCCTAGCGTAAATCTCTAACCGCTGCGTGTCGCGCTCATTCCCACCATTCCAATCTCACCGGGCGATCGCACCGATGCCCCCGGTGGGCAATTACAATTGGGCAGAGAAGGAAGGAAAAAGGAAAAAACGAAGAACGAAAAACGAAGAACGAAAAACGAAAACCCATTCCTCCCTCTTCCCTCTTCGTTCTTCCCTCTTCCCTCTTCCCTCTTCGTTCTTCGTTCTTCCCTCTTCCCTCTTCCCTCTTCCCTCTTCCCTCTTCGTTCTTCCCTCTTCCCTCTTCCCTCTTCCCATGCCCACCTCCCGTTTCCAAAAGCTGCGCCAATACCTCCGCCCCCACTGGCGACTCGCAGCAGGCGGCATCCTGGCGCTGCTATTGGTGAATGGCATTGGGGTCTACATTCCGCTGCTGCTGCGGTCAGGAATCGACGAGCTTCAGCAGACCTTCAGCTTTGGACGGGTCACGTTCTACGCAGGGTGGATTTTTGCGCTGGCCTCTACCATGTGGGGAATGCGGATTTTGTCGCGCATCTGGCTGTTTGGCGTGGGGCGGCTGGTGGAATTTGACCTGAAGCAGCGGATTTTTAGCCATCTGCTGACGATGGAGCCGGCCTATTTTGCTGAAAACACGGTCGGCGACCTGATCAGCCGCGCCACCAGCGATGTAGACAACATTCGGCGGCTGCTGGGGTTTGCGGTGCTGAGTTTGGCGAATACAATCTTTGCCTATGCGCTGACGCTGCCCGTGATGCTGAGCATCGATGTGCGGCTGACGGTGGTGGCGATCGCCATTTACCCACTGATGTTTTTTCTAGTGCATCTGTTTAGCGATCGCCTGCGAAACCAGCAGCTAGAGGTGCAGCAGCGCACCTCCGACCTCAGCGACCTGATCCAGGAAGACATCAGCGGCATCGCGCTAATCAAAATCTATGCCCAGGAAGAGAATGAGCGGCTAGCCTTTGCCGAGCGCAATCGGGATTTGCTAAAAGCTAACCTGGCCCTGGCCCGCACCCGCACGACGCTGTTTCCGCTGCTGGGCGGCTTGGCGAGTATCAGTCTGCTGGTGCTGCTGGCGCTGGGGGCCGGCGAAATCGCCAGCGGGCGCATCAGCATTGGGGACTTTTTGGCGATGTTGCTGTATGTAGAGCGGCTGGTGTTTCCAACGGCGCTGCTGGGCTTCACAATTACTGCCTATCAGCGTGGCGAGGTCAGCATCGACCGGGTGGAATATATTCTGGCAGAGCAGCCCAAAATCGACGACGCACCCGACGCGATCCACCTACCCCGGTCGGAGGTGCAGGGCTGGCTCTGTGCCGATCACCTCAGCTTTACCTATCCCGGTGCGTCTCAGCCCGCGCTGGATGGCGTGAGTTTCAAGATTCGTCCGGGCGAAACGGTGGCCATCGTTGGCCCCATTGGCTCTGGCAAATCCACGCTGGCAAACGCCCTGCCGCGCCTGCTAGACATTGCGCCGGGTCAGATTTATCTAGACGGCTACGACATTACGCAAATTCGGCTGCGCGACCTGCGGGGGGCGATCGCCTACGTGCCGCAAGAGAGCTTTCTATTTAGCACGACGATCAAAAACAACATCCGCTACGGCAACCCCAAGGCCGAGCAAGACGAGGTGGAATCCTCTGCCAAACAGTCGCAAATTCACCCGGAAATTCTCAACTTTCCGCAGCAGTATAAAACCATCGTGGGCGAACGCGGCATCACGCTCTCTGGCGGACAGCGCCAGCGCACCGCCCTGGCCCGCGCCCTGCTGATCGACGCGCCCGTGCTGATTTTGGACGATGCGCTCTCCAGCGTGGACAACCAGACCGCAACGGAAATTCTCACCAATCTGCGCGAGGGAACCCAGCGCAAGACAGTGCTGTTCATTACGCACCAGCTATCGGCGGCCGCAATGAGCGATCGCATTTTGGTGATGGACAACGGGCGCATTGTGCAATCGGGACACCACAGCGACCTGCTGGCCCAGCCCGGCCTGTATCAAACGCTCTGGGAACAGCAAAAGCTGGAAGAAATTCTCCAATAGGCCATCCGCAGATTAGGGCAGAGGAGTTTACAATTGTTAATACTTATTCATTGATTGGTATCTTCAATCTGGAACTCCCCATGCTGAGTGAACTGCTGCCGTTCCGACTGGCTATCGACCCGACTACCGTTGCAGGCGTGGGGCTGTGGGCGCTGGCGCTCTATCTCGGCTTTTCGCCCGTGAGTGACTGGGTGATGGAGCAGATTAGCCGCTGGCTGAATTTTGCAGAGCGATCGCTCTACACATCGCAAGCTGAGTTTGAGCGCACCCGCCCCGCCCGCGAAGCGCAAAACAGTTTCTACGCCTCGCTGCTGAGCGTCATTCCGTTCGTAATCGCGGGCGTGGGGCTAAACTATCTCAGCGACGTGAGCCTGGGGCGCAGTTGGTCGATCAGCATGGGCATTTTGTCGGTCATCGGTGCAGCAGTGTATGAGTTGGGGCGGCGCGACGGCCAGGCCTCAGACGAAGAATAGACGCTGAGCCATAACGCAGCACCTTCCAGCACTTTAGGGCTGCACCATGATTCGGCGGGTCGCTTGAATGGGCTGTCCATTGTGCATCAGCGCTTCGTGTCCGTTTGCATTCAAGCTCACCGTAATTTCGTGGGTTCCCGGAGCGAGGCTTTCTAGGTAATACCAGGTTCCATAGAGGCGAGTGATTTTCACGCCGTCAATGTACAAGTGACCGTGACCTTCCTGGAAGTTGCTGGCTTGATTGACCCGCTCTGGCGCAAAGGTAAAGTTTGTCACTCGGATTTCTAAATTCCAGCCCCGCCGAGCGTCTGGATGAACGACCAGATCGACCGTAGGAACGAGCTGTCCTGCGGGAATTTCGAGCTTTCCGTGTTCATGGTCGCCCTCGCCAGAGTGGTGGTGCGGAGAATGGGGCGAGTGGGGATGGAACGAGCCTGCGCCATGTGGTTCACCATGCGAGTGTCCTTCGTGGGCGTAGCGCAGTGGTAATGGTGTAGAAGCGTGAATCGAGGCTGTCGGAACGGCGATCGCCCCACAGCAGAGGGCGATCGCCCAGCCCATCCTGGAACCGTTTTTCATCTTATCTAATCTTTTCTTACTCATTTCTGGGCCATTTCTGACTTCATTGCATTCTGAAAGCGTAAAATCAAAGCAGCTAGCCAATCGAAGTGTGCGATCGCCACTGTTTGAGCAACTGCACCGCTTGTCGATAAGCCTCTGGCGCAAGCTCTGGATGTTCGCCAAAATAGCGCACCGATTCTCGCAAATCGGCGATCGCGCTGCCCGATTCTCCAAGAGCCTGCCGCACCATTGCCCGCCCAAAATAGGCCTCGGCATAGGTGGGGTCAATTGCAATGGCCTGGTCAAAATCGCTCAGGGCTGCCGTCAAATTTCCGTCTCGGTGATAGGCACAGGCGCGGTTTAGATAGGCGCGGGCACTGCTGCTATCCAACTGGATGGCTTGCGTCAGATCGGCGATCGCCCCTCGCTGATCATCCACCAACAGTTCCGCCAACCCGCGATCGGTGTAAATCTGGGCCAACATTTTGCGGTCTTGGGGCGGAGCCTGCCTCAGCGCCTCGCCGTAGTCTACAATTGCCTCCCGATAGGCTGCCTGCGCTGCCTTCGCCAACCCGCGATTATATCGGGCGCGGGGGTCGTGGGGCGTAAGGCTAAGCAACTGCGTAAAGTCGGCGATCGCCTCATCCAAACTGCCCCGACGATAGTGCGCCAGCCCACGATTCAGATAGGCTTCGGTGTTGCGCGGATCAATCCGTAGCGCCTGCGTGCAATCGGCGATCGCCTCGGCATACTCACGCTGGTAAATCCTTGCCAAGCAGCGATTGCCATAGGCCGTCGCCGAATTTGGGTTGGCGCGAATGGCTTCACTAAAGGCGGCGATCGCCGTTGGATAGTCGCCCTGGCGAAACGCCGCCACGCCTGCGGTCAGCCCCGCCCGATCAGGCGACAGCCCAGCTTCAGCGGCGATCGCGCTAGTTCCGCCGCACCACACAAGGCCCAGCAACAACCCCAGCGCGATCAGCCCCAAAACCACGCGCTGCAAAGCCCCTCGCGGGTATAGCGTTGGCATGGACACCCTACCAACCCTTCTCGGCTTGATCGAGGACATAAGCGGCCACAGCAGCAATCTGATCATCGGTCAGCCGCCCCTTAAACGCAGGCATTGCGGCTTTGCCGTTGGTGACTTGGGTCGTGATCGCGGCGATGGAATTCATGCCGTATTTCTCCAAAGCATCTTTTTTTAATGTTTTTTCAGCGTTTACTAGGTTAATCCCCCCTGCATGGCAAGCGGCACAGTTTGCGCCAAACACCTTTGCGCCCGTCGCCAAGTCCGCATCGGCATGAGCAGGCAGGGCGATCGCCCCCAGCCCAACCACCAGCGACAGCACAATCGAAAGCGCCTGCAAAATCCGTTTCATTGCTGTGTTCTCCAGATATCAACCTTCAGGAAACTCATCGTCTCGAAGTCCAGCCGCATTGTCAAAAGACAGCCTGTCAAATTAACAGGAC